>NZ_AP022590.1:1546385-1855662 GCF_010731775.1 Mycobacterium mantenii
TCGCCGGCCGGGGAAAGTATTTGGGCCGATCATGGGGCTCGGATCCGTGCCGCCATTCGCGTCCACCACCCCGCGGCAAGCCACCCCGCTTGGCCTCCCAGTGTTCGGCGCTGCGTTCCAGCCGGTGGAGCAGACGTGCCTGCAGTAGATCGATCGCTTCCCGCGCGGTCGTGGCTTCGACCTGAGCGCGGACCAGTCGTCCGTTGACGTCGAGGTTCGCCTGCGCGATCACTCGTCGGGCCACAGCCGGATCGGTGTGCTCACTCAATTTGACGACAGCATGCAGTACCGGCTGGTGGGTATATGGACCAAGCTCGCCGATCTTTGCCCGCGCGTACGTCGCCGCATCCTCCAGCTTGCCATGCGTCACCACCTCGACGTCGAGAACGGCCGGCAAATCGGGTCGCTGTCTCATAATTCGTTGCTACGCTTTCGTAAATCGTTGTTGTAGAGCAGAAAGTCACCACGACCAGTCGCACATCCCTGCGGCTGGGTTCAGTGGTGCAGACCTGTGATCGGCTGGTGAGTGTTGGCTTGAATGTCGGCTGATGTCAAGGCGAACAGCTGATTCGCCAAATCGGTCAGGGCCCGGGCAATGGCGAGTTCGTCGCCGATCTGCGCGACCGGTTCGTCGGACGGATCGAGCCGCGACAAACCTACGCCGACGTACCGCTGGCCTTCCCAGGACAGTCGCGCCTTTGCCCGGGTCTTCTCTTCGCGCTCCTCAATCAGCACGTCGATGAAGCAGGTCTTGGTGCGCTCATCGTTGCCGGTCATCGCCAATCTCCTTGTCTGGCAAGCCGATAAATGGACTCGCGGTTGTCTTTGCCAACGGGCCGCCATCGCTCCGAACGTCTACTTGCTCTTATGGGAGATGGCCGACTGTATGGTCCCGAAGCGGGCCTGCGCACGTTTATCAGCGCGCGTTTGCTCCGCGGCGGTGACTATGACCGCGTCCGGGCCCGGCAAAACGGTCGCCTCGTGGTCGTTGGCCAGCCACCGCACCACATACGGTGGTGACCCATCTGCTGAGTGAACTTCGGTAATCAAACCCCGCTGGTCGTGCTGATCGATGGTGGTGCCCTTGATCACCAGCCAGTCACCGACTTTTGCCTTCACGAGCCTTTCCTTTCCTTCGAGCTCAATCGTGCACACGCATGGCGTGGTGCCGGGAGGGGTATCACGTCACAAACTCAGAGACCAAAGGTCCTCAGCCCGCGGCCCATTCCTTGGCATGCTCGAGCTCGTCGAGCCCGAAGACCGCGAGCTCGCCGGGAACCATCCACGACAGGGCATGCAGCGTGTGCGCGACCCACTCCTTGTCGGATACGACTGCGATTCGCTTGAACGCCGAATAATGCGGCAACACGGTGCCCAGCCCCAGCTTGAGATCCTCGAAGAAGCCGCCGGGCCCGAAGCCCTCGTAATCGTCAGGAATGATCTCCACGATTCTGATCTCGCCGGTCTTCAGCAGGTCTTCGAGAGCGGGCTTGATCTCGCGCAGCTCGTCACCACGCAACCGGCCCGACACGCGCAGACCGATCACGCCCTGGGGCATATCCTGTAGTTCTTCAATCATCGAATCCTCCTTTGCGCGGTCTCAAGCTTCTCTGTGCTGGCCCGATACCAGCTAGTGCCTTAGGTCATCTGGGCACACTCCACTCGACGACCCGGCGAGTCGACACGATGCGCGGGGTTGGATCGGATCCACTTTGGGACTTCCGCCCCTATCGCAGGCTCCGATGGGACGATCAGATCAATCCTGTGGACTTTCCTTATTCGGCGCCTCTGATCGGCGCGCCGCGTCGATGCGGGCCGCACGGTCCCGGCGCGGGCGTGGGCTCGTGCCGACCGCGGCCGGACATGACCGGCGCCTCGGCAGGCAGCCAAGCCGCGATGCAAGTGGCGGGTTCGCCCTACCCGATCTCTCGCGCGTCGTCCGATGACAGATCAGCATGACCATTGCTTTGTCGACCCGCTTAGCAAGCCGATTCGAAGATGCGGTGGCTTGCACTCGAGAGGCACTCGCACAAAACGGGTTTGGTGTGCTCACGGAGATCAGAATCGCGGAGACGCTGAAGGCAACGCTCAGCGTACCCCTCGAGGACTACCTGATCCTGGGTGCATGCAATCTGGAGTTGGCGTACCAGGCCATCAGCGTGGATCGAGAGATCGGGCTGCTACTGCCCTGCAACGTCGTGGTACGGGCAGACCCCGGCGATCCCGACACGGTGATCGTCGAGGGGATGGACCCTACCATCCTGGTGGAGGTCACCGGTGAACCTGCGCTGGTGGCGATCGCCCGCGAGATCACGGAAAAGCTCAGTGCCGCTATCGCTTCGTTAACAGCCGTGCACGGTTGATCTCGGCCGCCACCAAGTCGACCACTTCGGGTACCGCGGCTGCCACGGGTCGGGACAAGCCCACGCCGTGGCCGGTATCGGCCGCCTCGACGGTGAAGACCACCAGCGCGTCGGGGAGTCGGCCGAGGGCTTGCCCTAACGAATGAGTACGGCCGATGTTCATGCCGTGCGAGCTCAACTTCGAGCGTTCATCGACCACATCGCACGCGGTGCAGCGCCGAACACGGCCCGGCACCGCGGGATTGGCGGCGGCATCGATCACCACGGCCAGACCGGCGCCAGACCACGCCTCAATCAGGCCCATTGGTTCCGCAATGCCGGTGACCACGCGAACCCCCGGCAATGCCATGTCGTCTAGCGCCTCGGCGGCGGCAATGCCCACACCGTCGTCGCCCCGGTAGCTGTTGCCCAGGCCGATAACGACGACGTTTCCGCTCACCGGCGCCGCACCTTCAGGGTCAAGAAGTGCGCCGAGCACGAGATGCACGGATCGTAACTGCGAATCATTTTCTCGCACAGTGCGGTCAGCGCGGCATCATCGAGAAAGAGGTTGTCCGTTATGAGGCGGGCCAGGTCCGCCTCGATCGCGGCTTGATTCTGAGAGGTGGGAGGAACGATGGTCGCCGCCGATATCAGTCCGCCGGCGTCGATCTGATAGCGGTGATAGAGCAGGCCACGCGGTGCCTCGCTGACGCCGTGGCCTACCCCGGCCCGGGCAGGGACATCGACATGTGGGCGCGATGGACGCTCGTACTCCTCGATGATCCGCAACGCCTCTTCGATCGCATAGACGACTTCTACGGCGCGAACAACGATGCTCTGGAACGGGTTTCGGCATTCGCCCGTCAACCCGGCGCTCGTCGCGGCCTGAGCGGCGACGGGTGACAACGTCGACGAGTTCAACGAGTATCGCGCGAGCGGTCCGGTCAAGTGGCGGCCGCCGTCCAGCGTGGCGTGCAACGCCGTCGAGTACGGCACCTGCGACTCGGCGACGTGGTTGGTGAAATCGGCGACGGGGAACGCCGGGCCGGCACTGCGCGCGATCACACCGTTCTCGATGGGGTAACGGCCGGATGCACTGAGGGCCAGAAACTCGTGGTCAAGCTCGAGGTCGGGGAAATCGAACCTCGACGCCCACTCGACCGTCGCCAGCGCGTCGTCCAGCGCCACAAGCAATTGCTCGGTTACCGGTCTGAAGTCCCCCCTGGTCGGCACGGAATAGAAGCCGCCCAGGCGCACATTGACGGGATGTATCGCCCGCCCGCCGACGAACTCCATCAAGCGGTTGCCGGCCTTCTTCAGCGCCAGCCCACGCTCCACAGCCGCGGCATGATCGCGCGCCATACCCACGATGTCGGCGTAGCCGAGGAAGTCCGGTGCGTGCAAAAGATAGATGTGCAGCGCGTGACTGTTGATCCACTCGCCGCAATACAGCAACCGCCGCAGCGCGATGAGTTCCTCATCGATGTGGACGTCACAGGCTTGCTCGATCGCGTTGCAGGCACTGACCTGATAGGCAACGGGACATATGCCGCAGATGCGCGCAGTCAAGTCCGGGGGCTCGGTGTGGGCACGGCCGCGCAGGAACGCTTCGAAAAACCTCGGCGGCTCGTAGATGTTGAGCTGGACGCTCTCCAGCTCCGCACCCTTGAAGGTGATGTGCAGCGCGCCTTCACCTTCCACCCGGGTGAGCGCGCCGACGCTCAGCGTGCGGGTCTCCCCCGTCATTCCTTGCCCCGTTCGGCGGCGAACGGGGCGACGTTGAACGTTGAGAACACCCGGTCGACATCGCCGTCGGACATGCCGTCTCGGCGCAGCAGCGGGATCAATGTCGCGGTGCGCGGTGCCGCCGACGGGCCGAAGCAGCCGTAGCAACCACGATGATGCCGTGGACACAAGGCTCCGCAGCCGGCGTGGGTGACCGGTCCCAGACATGGAATGCCGTCGGCGACCAGGACGCACGTCACGCCGCGAAGTTTGCATTCCGTGCACACCGTCTTGGCTGGCAGCCGTGGTTTACGCCCGATGAGCAGCGCGGCGAGGGTATCGAGCAGCTGTCCACGGTCGATGGGGCATCCGGGCAGCTGGTAGTCAACGGTGACGTGCTCAGAGGCCGGCGTGGAGGTGGCCAGCGTATCGATGTATTCGGGTTTCGCGTACACGACGGAGGTGAACTCGGCGATGTCGGCAAAGTTGCGGAGCGCCTGCACGCCCCCGGCGGTCGCGCACGCGCCGATAGTGACCAAAAGTTTCGATTGGTCCCGGATTTCACGAATCCGCTGCGCATCACGCCGGGTGGTGATCGAACCTTCGACCAGTGACACGTCGTAAGGCCCGCCGACGGTTGCACTCGAAGCTTCCGCGAAGGTGGCGATCTCGACTTGGTCGGCCAGGACGAGCAGCTCGTCCTCGCAGTCCAGCAGGGTGAGCTGACAACCGTCGCAGGAGGCAAACTTCCACACGGCCAGCGTGGGTCGGCTCACTCAAAGCTCCTTCACCCGCAGCAGCGGTCCGGCAATGTCGTAACCGACCACCGGGCCGTCCCGGCACAGCAGTAGCGGCCCCAGCTGACAGCGCCCGCACCAACCGATTCCGCACTGCATGTTGCGTTCAAGTGACACTCGAATATTCTGTGCTGCCATGCCTTTCGTGAGCAGGACGTCGGCCGCGAAGCGCAGCATCGGCTCTGGCCCGCACAGGAATGCCGTGGTGCGATCGGTATCGAGCTCGAGCCGGCTCAGGGGCGCGGTGACCAACCCGACCTCGCCCGTCCACCCGGATACCGGAGCGTCGACGATCAGATGCAGATCGATCTGCGGCTCTTCGGCCCACTTTTCCAGTTGGGCAGCGAATACGAAGTCGGCCCGCGAACGTGCGCCGACGATGAGCGTGACCTTGCCGTAGCGGGCGCGCTGCGCCAGCGCGCCGAGCACCGCCGGGCGCAATGGACACAGCCCGACGCCGCCGGCGACCATAACCAGGTCCCTGCCGGCTGCCTCGTCCAATCCCCAGGTGGTGCCGAACGGACCGCGCACGCCGACAACGGTTCCCGGGCCGGCGTCGTGCAGTGCCCGGCTGACCGCCCCGACCGCGCGGACCGTGTGGGTGATCGACCCGTCGGTGACGGTCGGATCACCGCTGATCGAAATCGCGGCTTCGCCCACACCGAACGCGTACAGCATCATGAACTCCCCCGGTTGCGGAGACCGTAACGACTCGTCAACCGGAACCAGGGTCAGCGTCGCCGAGTCCGGACTCTCCACCACCCGCGTGCACACCCGATACGGGATGGGCGCCATGGCCGACGCCAGTGCGGTAGTGCCGACCACCCGGTCAGTCATCGCCGGCCATCTTGTTCATTTCCGCGGTGATGTCGATGCCGGTGGGGCACCAGGCGATACAGCGCCCGCAGCCGACGCAGCCCGACATGCCGAACTGGTCGTGCCACGTCCCCAATTTGTGGGTCAGCCAATGCCGGTAACGCGATGCACCCGACTGGCGAACACTGCCAGCGCCGTGGATGTAGGTGAAGTCGAACTCGAAACACGACGCCCAGTGCCGCCACCGCTCGGCGTGCTCCCCCGTGAGATCGCTGACGTCCTCGGTACTGGTGCAAAAACACGTCGGGCATACCATTGTGCAGTTACCGCACGTCAGGCAACGACTGGCAACCTCGTCCCATTGCGGCGATTCCCGCGACCGGACGAGCAGGTCCCGCAAATCCGCCTCCGGCATCTGGCGGCCCATCCGATGTGCCGCGGCCTCGACATCATCACGTGCAGAAGCGATTTCGTCGTCCTCGGCGAGTCGATGCGACACGGACGCCAGCACATCGGCGCCCTCCGCACTGCCGACGTCGACAAGGTAGGACGGCTCGTCGCCCTCGAGGCGCTCCGTGAGGGCCAGGTCGTAACCCGGTCCGGCCGCGGGTCCGGTGCCCATCGACGCGCAGAAGCACAATCCGCCCGGTTCCGTACAGTTCACCGCGATCACGAAAGCAAGGCGGCGGCGGCCGACAAAAGACTGGTCGGGATAGGAAGGACCGCCCAGCACACGGTCCAGCGTCGCGATCGCCGCCAGGTCGCACCCGCGCACTCCGAGGAATGCGTACCGGGGAGTCTCTTCTTGGGATTCCGCTTCTCCGGTGCCGCCCCGGGTACCGGCCCACAAGCGCTGCCGAGGTGGGTGGAGAAATTGCTTCCAGGACTGCGGACCGGCCGAGTGCCCGAACACTGCGTCGTCCTCGCGGCGACGGACCCGGTAGTGTCCCGGACCCACATCGACACCCCACCCGCGAGGCAGCTCGGCTGCCGAGACGAGTTCGGCCAGCACGATCGCGTTGTCGCGCAGTGTCGGACCGATCACCCGGTAGTCCCGTGCGATGAGTACCTCGACCAGGCGGTGCAGCCCAGCGGTGGTCAGCATCGCGACACCGGGATTGTCGCCATGTCCGCTCATCGACACATCATCCGCCCGACCCGCATGCTCTGCAAAGAGGCGTTTGTCCCGACTCGCGTCAGCGCTGGTTCGTCCGGCCGCCATCTTCCTGGAAGTACCTGATCTCACGCTCCCACTGAACGTCGCGTGCGCGATCGAGCCGTGCACGGACGCCGGTGGCGAGTGCGGCCGAAGCGAGAGCCGTCGCCAGCATGATCGCCAGTCCGGTTGCCAGGGCGACGGTCAGGGCTCGCCAAGCCGGAGTCGGCGCGTCTGCCGGATTGCCCTTCTCATCGATCCAGATTCGGATGTGCTGGCCCACCTTGGCGCCACCGGCGACCAGGATCGGTCCAGAGCGGTCCCCTTTTGCGACCGGCCAACTCGCCTGTACCGCAGCCGCATTCACGCGATCGGTTCCGGTAGCGGTGACCGTTGCCACGACTGCGTGCCGTTGATTCGCTTCCTGCACGTACTGACTGTGACGGGAACCGTAGACCGCTGTGCCCGCGACGCCGGCGATGGGTATCGCAACCAGCGACACGACGATCGCCAGCAACGCAACCATGGCTTCGATTCGATCAACACGCCGGAGCAGTGGATTGCGACCAAAAATGCGGGCGATCCGCCAGCACCGCGGGTCCAATATGAACGGTTCCATCGCATGCCCCCTCGAGCCCCACGATTCCGGTTTCTCATGCCGACCATCCACAGCTATCGGGGCCGGCCAACTACTCAGCGGCCGCTGCGTTCGCGGTCGGACATCCATTCGACGACATCGGAGAAGTCTCGTCGCGGTGTCGACGGCAAGGGATCAGCATTGATCGGCGCCCAACCGATCCGCAGCAGCATCTGCGGATGGCTGCTCCCACCGAAGATCTCGGCGCGCACCGCCTCGCGCGTTTCGGCAACCTCCAGCGGTTCGGTAACCGGGCAACTGGCCAAGCCCATCGATGTCGCGGTCAACAGCACGATGCTGGTGACCTCTCCGGCGCGCAGTTGGGCCAACCTGTCGTCGCTGCGGGTTCCAAGCGCAAGCACCACGGCATTGTCCTCGGCGGCCGACGATCCCGATGGCATCGCTAACGCGGGGCCGGCAAACAGCCGACCCGGGATTCTGGCGCTGGGATCGGACTGCGGCGTATTCCGTGCGGGAACGCCGGCTTCCGACGCGTAGCGTCCGCTCCATGCGGTGAGTTCCACCAGGTAGTCGTGGTTCATGTGGTCCCAAACCGATTGAGTCACAAGCTTATGCAGCCTGTCGGTGTCTTCGACTTGGCACAGCGTCACTCCGTTGCGGGCGGCCCGGGCGGCCATCAGTGCGATGTCGCCCACCGGTACCGGCCAGGAACTGTAGTGCCGCCGGTCGGTTCGCCGCCGGGGTATCGCCGCGGCGAGCGCTATGTCAACGGAATCCGCAGTAGCGCGCACCAGTTCGATCGCGGCGAGGTGACTGGGATCATCGGGATTGGGTAAGCGGGTCACCTTGGCTTGCCAACCGACCGCCGCGAATGCAACCGTGCAGTGGTTCAGGACCGCACCGCAACTCAAGATCAAGTCACGGCCGTCCGGATCGGTGTTCGGCAACTGCCGGTCAAGCTCGGAGTAGAGATGCAGGCTCTCCCGGCCCACCAGCCAGCGCCACGGCTGAGTGTTATGCACGGACGGAGCGCGAGACGCTAAGGCCAGCACCGTCCGGACGGTGCCCTCATCGGGAAAGCGCGTAGTCATACTCAGCCCCTTCCATGGCGTTTCTTGTCAATGGTCTTTCGGTTACCCCCAACCGCACGAGGGGATGACGTCCCCAGCTGCGAGTGACTTTGTGCCACAAATCGGGTAATCACGGCCGATTCGGACGCAACCTACGCTGCGCTCGCAACGGTGATACCCACGGACAGCTGGTCACCGACGGCGCAAGCGGTCACCCAGTCACCGACGCACGCCGCCCGTGCCGACTCCTCCACCAGGGGACTATGAGTTCCCAGCTCGGCCAGCCAGATCGACACGATGGTGGCGATCTCACGCCCAGGCACCGCAACCGTGCGGCCGCCGTGCAGGCGGTCGGTGACGTAGTAGGTCACCTCAACCCGATTCGCATGCTTCGAGAACCTCATCGCAGCCTCCTCGATCGGCCGTAGGCTCGATTCGACCACATCGCTCACTCGGTCCGTAGAGCCGAACGAAACCCGCCTGCAGTGCTTCGGTCGCCCTCGGCGCCGGCCCGAAGTCCCCGCGCGAAAGGCCCTTGGTCATACGAATGCCGAGGCTCAACACCCCGAGCCGCGTCGAGCGGGGATGGGATCGCCCCCAGTTGACGGCAGCCGATTACGTTGCCGCTCGTCGGTTTTGACTGCGGGGGCAAGATCATCCTCCACGAGAACGAAGTAATTTTCCTCTTCCTGAACGAAGTGCAGCCGCAACAACGTGTAAAGACCGTAGAGGCACGCGAGTAGGTCGTCGACTTGGTCGGACTGGATCGCTCCGGCCGCCTGCGCGAGAGCCAGATGCGTGCCGATGCGATCGGAAAGACGCTGAATCTCGGCGTGCATCCGGCTCATGGTCGCGGTGGCTTCGCTGCCCAGAGGGCGCGCCAGTGCCGGATACAGCTGATTTTCCTCCGCTTGTTCATGGGGAAGGATCCGTTCGGCCAGCAAGGCATGCACGGCGGCCAACGATTCCAATCCCGCGGCGTCCGGGCCGGCGACCAGCCGATCCGCGCTGTCCCGCAGCAGTCCGATGGTGTCACGCAGCTCTTCGTGTTCGGCGGCGAAGCGGTGCAACATCTTTTCGGTGCCGGCCGCCAACGACGCCTCGGCACCGGGGTTGCCCCGCAGTGCCCGCAATGCATTGAGGATGACGGTGACGTCAATGCCTTCCTGCAGCAGCGCGCCCGCGGCGGGCGGCAACCAGCCCAGCGCGGCGATCACCATGGCCATCAGCGACAGGGCCATGCCGACAACCGCGCTCTGCACGGCGATACGCCGCGACCAGCGGGCGATATCCATGGCGTCAGCAAGTCGGTCGATGCGGTCCGTGGTCAGCACGACGTCTGCGGCCTCCGAGGATGCCGTGGCGCCCCGTGCGCCCATCGCCACGCCGACGGTGGCCGCGGCCAATGCCGGCGCATCGTTGATGCCGTCGCCCACCATCACCGTCACGGCGCGCGCGGATTCGTCGCGCACGGCCGCGAATTTGTCGGCCGGCGTCTGCTCGGCGTAGACCTCGTCCAGCCCCAGGATCGCGGCGATTTCGCGGGTTGGCTCCAAGCGGTCTCCGGTGAGCATGATCAACCGATTCAGTCCGGCCTCGCGTAACCGCCGCACCGTCCGCGGCGCCTGTCGACGCAGCGGGTCTCGCAGCAAAACCGCACCCACGGGCCGGTTTTCGATGCAGATCCAGGCAATGGCCGCACTGTCGAGGCGGGCACGATTGAACACCGTTCGTGTCCACCCGGCGGTCACCGCGTCGAGCGGCAGTTTGCCGACGCTGACCGACCGTCCATCGACCGTTGCCGCCACCCCGCGGCCGGGCTGTTCGAGGACATCGATGGGCAGCGACAGCGCCAGGCCGCGGCGGAGCGCTTCGGTGACGATGGCCTCAGCCAGTACGTGGGGCGAGAGCTGGTCCGCCGACGCGGCCAACCGCAGTATGGAAGTCGCATCTTCGTTGGGGGCGGCAATCACATTGACGACCGTCGGCCGTCCCATTGTCATGGTTCCGGTCTTATCCATCACCAAAGTCGTTGCATGACCGAGGTTTTCCAGTACACCACCGCCGCGGATGACGACCCCTGCGCGGGATGCCCGGGACAAACCCGAGACGATCGCCACCGGTGCAGCCAGCAGCAGCGGGCATGGCGTCGCCACCACCAGCACCGCCACGGCACGCACTGCTGATCCGCTCGCCAGCCACGCGATCGCGGCAAGCAGCAGCGCCAGCGGCAGAAACCAGGCCGCGTAGCGGTCGGCCAACCGCACAATCGGCGCATTCTGCGCGCTGGCCCGCTGAGCCAGTCGGACGATGCCCGCGTACGTGCTCTCGGCGGCGGTTGCGGTCGCCCGCAGTTCAAAAGCGCTGCCGGCGTTGATCACCCCGCTGCGGACCGGTTCGCCAACCCCACGCTCCACCTGAAGCGGTTCGCCCGTCAGGACGGACTCATCCAGCACCGCCGCGACGTCGACCACCCGCCCGTCCACCGGCACCACTTCACCGGGGCCCACCACCAGCACGTCGCCGACGGCGACATCGTCCAGCGGGATCACACTGATCTGCGCACCGATGCGTCGCCGCGCAAAGCGCGGGGCGCGCTGAAGCAGCGCCCGCAGGTCGTGCGAGGCGCGGCGCTCGGCCGCCGCATCCAATGCACGCCCACCCGTCAACATCAGCGCAATGAGTGCACCGGCCAGGTACTCGTCAACCAGCAGACAGCCGATCAGCGACAACAGCGCAATGACGTCGACGCCACCGTGTCGGCGGCGTAATGCCGCCATCAACCACACCGAGGCCGGTGCGATCGCGAGTACCGTGCCGGCAATCCAGCAAGCATCGGCAACCCCGCGCCAACCGCCGAGCCACGCGATCCCCCCGGCTGTCAATGCACCTAATGTGCCTGCCACCAAAGCCGATTCGACATACGGCCGCACCCACGCGATCCAACGGCGGGGCGCACCGAAGACCATGAGCGCTTCCTCCGGCCTCGCAATCCGTTCGTGATCGAGAACCAAAGCCATCGAGCATCGCGACGACGGCCAATTCCATCCCCACCGAGTCGACCAGCCGTACACATTGGCGGGCAAGTGCCGTAATGCCCGCACTCGCGGGCCTTTCGGCCCGCGACCCAACCCGGCTCAGCCGACGACGTCGAAGACCGCCGCGGCGCTGGTGACGGCCTTGTCGGCATTGCCCTCGTCGTGCAGCAACATGCGCACTCCGACGCGTCCGGCTCCGCCCGGATGCGCGGTGCCCTCGACCCGGAAGGGACCCACCTTGCCGCGTGACATGAACATCACATGCCAGCTGACGACCTGCAGCTTCTTGGTTCCCGCGACGGCGGCGCCGAGGTCGATCGCCGCGGTTTCGAGGACGACGTGCTGGGGTCCGATGTGCAGCGCGGCGTCCGGCGACGCGAGTTCGGTGCTCAGCTCGGGCAGAATCCAGTGGCCGTCGCCCCGCCGGCCGGCACCGAATGCCTGCCACAGCGGCGGCAAGTCCGGCGAATCCTCGACCACCAGCTCCGTACCCGAGACATCCATGCGGTCCAGGCCTTCCGGGGGGATGCCGATGATCGCTCCCTGCCCCTCGTTGAAGGCGATGACCCGGCTCGGGTTGTCCGCGTCGACGATCGTGCAGCGGCCGTAGCCCATGGTGCGGCCCTGATGCACGATGCCCGACCCGACGATCTCGACCCTGTTGACGTCGTAGCCGGGGTCGATGATCTGGACCGACGCGATAACCGGATTGGGCACCGCGACCATGTCGGTCTGGCAGCCCTCCGGGGAGGAAATGGCCAACGGCGCCACCATGATTCCGCCCGCTTCGTTGCGCATGTCGCGGCGGATCGTGACGGTGTCATCGGTCTCGCCCAGATTCATCGACGAGTGTTTGCGACCGATGTAGCGGTAACTTAGCAGGCCCGTCCAGCGGCGGTACAGTTCATCGCGGTAGGCGTCAGAGTCTCCCGCCAACTCTCGAATATCACGCAGCTGATCGCTCAATTCCGTTCGCCTCCCGGGCCTTTGCCGCGCCGCACCTGGTTGAACGGCACGCCACGGTCGTCGGCTCGCTCGCGCGGAAAGTTCAACACCCGCTCGCCGATCACATTGCGCGCCATCTCGGTGGTGCCACCGCCGATGCTGGCGGTCTGACGGCTCAGATAGCGCGTCCCGATGTCGAGCAGCCCGCCGTCGTCGTCGACCACGGCCGCCGAGCCCGCCACGGCCAGTGCCGTATCGGTTTCGACGTCGTGAACCTCGGCCATGTACAGGCGAATGATCGATCCCGCGGCGGGCGGCAGGGATCCGCTGGCCACCGCGTGGAAGACGTGTTCGCTGAGTTGTCCATGCACGGCGCGGTGCACCAGCGCCCGGCCGACAAGTTCCTGAAGCCGTCGGTTCTGACCCTGGTTCGTCTTCTCGAGCAAGGACACGAGGTCGACGGAAACATCGTGGGCCTCAGCGATTCCCGGTCCGCTGGTGTACTCCGACCCGTCCCCCATCGTGCGCCGCTCGTGATAGAGCTGCCGCGACGCGACGTCCCATCCCCTGCCCGGTTCTCCGACGACAGCGTCGTCACCCACCTCAACGTCGTCGAAGAACTCCTCGCAGAATTCGATCGAGCCGTTGACCTGCTGAATGCGGTTGATGGTGACGCCGGGATGGGCAAGCGGCACCAGGAACATGGTGAGCCCCTCGTGTTTGGGCACGTCCCAGTTGGTCCGGGCCAGGCACAGACCGTAATCGGCGGCGAACGCCCAGGTGCTCCAGGTCTTGGCGCCGTTGATGATCCATCGTCCGTCCCGGCGCTCGGCGCGGGTGATGACGCCGGCCAGATCCGACCCGCCGTTGGGCTCGGACAGCAGTTGCACCAGCACCTCATCGCCGCGCAGCGCGGCCGAGATGTGCGTGCGCTTTTGCTCCTCGCTGCCCATATCGAGAATCGTGGCGCAGCAGATGGCGAACGATGGGACGTTGAGCAGCAGCGGTGTCTCGTAGGCCTGGGACTCGGCGTCGAACGCCTTTTTGTATTCGTAGCTCAGCCCGAGCCCGCCATACTCACGCGGAAAACAGATCCCGGCGAATCCGCCGTCCCACAAGAGCTTTTGCAGTTCACGAGCCCGGCGCCACGACGGCAACTCATCTCGCTCCAGCGTCGCCGCCTTGGCCGGATCGAGTCGTGGCATGTTGGCGGCCAGCCAGGCCCTGGCCCGGCTCCGGAATTCCTCGACCGATTCGGAAGTCACCGGATGGCCTCTCATTCGAACGTCGACCGTGTGCTGGGCGACTGTACAGCACCGCCACGCGGGTGTATAGGCGCAGCTGGGTGTGCCGTGACCCGCTGTCCGGCACCGCGGTCGCTCGCAAGTAATCTGCGGTCGACTCGTGCCGGTGCGGTGGCAAGTGCGCAGCCCGGCTCCGCGGCGCTGCACGCTCTGGCGATCAAGGAACCCACATGACCGACACACATCCGTTCGACGAAGCCATCCAGCTCGACACGGTCGGCGCGGACACAAGGCGCGGCCGCACGCACCCGGAGTGGGCCAACATGGTCGGACCCTTCGGCGGGATCACGGCCGCCGCCATGCTGCGCGCCGTCGAGACGCACCCCGAACGCATCGGGGAACCGCTGGCCCTGACCGTCAACTACGCCGCCCCCATCGCCGACGGCGACTTCGACCTCACGCTTCGGGCCGCGCGCACCAACCGCACCAACCAGCATTGGATCGTCGAACTCAGCCAAAATGGCGAAGTCAAGACCACGGCGACCGCGATCTACGCGGTCCGGCGGGAGAGTTGGGCCGACACCGAAAGCCGGCCGCCCAGCGCACCGGCGCCCGAGCAGGTGCCCGCCGTCGACCCGGGACTCGTCAGGTGGACGGGCCTGTACGACATGCGGTTCGTCGAGGGGGCGATGCCCGGCAAAGACGGGGATCCCAGCCCGTCTTCGACCACCACGCTCTGGGCCCGCGACGGCGCCGGGCGCCCGATCGACTATCCGGCGCTGGCCGCGCTGTGTGACATCTTCTACCCGCGCGTGTTTTTGCGCCGCGGCGGCTTCATCCCGTCCGGGACCATCTCGTTGACCACGTATTTTCACGCCGACCGGCATCAACTCGATGCCCTGGACAACGACTTCGTCCTGGCCACCGCGCACGCCAACCGCTTCTCCGGCGGCTATTCCGACCAGAGCGCGCAGGTGTGGAGCCGCGACGGCGGGCTGCTGGCCACCACGCATCAGATCGTCTACTTCAAAGGGTGACGTTTACACTTCGCCAGTGAAACGTCGCGCCAGGACGCTTACTGACAGAATCGAGCCGCAATGACCGAGCGCGCGGACGGCCTAGTCGCCGAGACGCTGCCGGCAATCGAATCCATCAAGCAGCTCAAAGCCCGGTACTGCCGCCATCTGGACACCAAGGACTGGGCCGCATGGCGAACCATTTTCGCCGACGACTTCGTCAGTGACACGTCCGAAGCGGGCGGCAAGGTGATCGCCGGCGCCGACGACTTCGTGGCGTTCACCCGCCAGGCCCTCGGCCGACCGACGCAGCCCACCGCCCACCAGGTGCACACACCCGAAATCGAGCTCACGTCGGCGACGACGGCACGTGGAACATGGGCGCTGCAAGACGTCGTCCGTTTCGGGCCCGGGGTGACTCTGGTCGGCTACGGCCACTACCACGAAACCTATGAACTCATCGCCGGGCAGTGGTTGATCAAGAGCTCCAAGCTAACTCGACTCCGTGAGGACATCGTGACTCCGTTTTTCTCGTTCTACGTCTCTCCCCGAGTGCGCACGTCGATCGGCAAGATCGCCGACCGGCTGATGGATCGGTGACGCACCCATGACAGTCGACATCGTTTTGGTCACCGGCGCCTTCGGGCAGGTCGGTAAGCGTTGCACGCAGCTTCTTTTGGAGCGGGGGCGAACCGTCGTCGCGATGGATCTGCGCAACGACAACACCGTCGCCGCCGAAAAGGAACTTGCGGCCCCCGGATACCCCGGGACGCTGATTCCCGCCTACACCGACCTGCTGGACGTTGAGGCGGTGCGCAATCTCGTCATGACGCATTCCCCGGGAGCGGTCGTCCACCTGGCCGCGATCGTCTCCCCGCTGTCGTACCGCAATCCCGGTTTGGCCCGAAAGGTGAACGTCGGTGGCACCGAGAACCTCTTGGCGGCCTGCACCGCGCTCCCCCGTCCACCGCTGTTCCTCATGGCGTCCAGCGCCGCGGTATACGGGTCGCGGAATCCCTACCGCCAGCCGGAGCGCATCACCCCGGACACCCCGGTGAACCCGATCGACCAATACGGCCAGGACAAAGTGCTCGCCGAGGCGGCGATCCGCGCGAGCGGGGTGCCGTACGCGCTTTTCCGGCTGGGCGGCGTCATCTCGCCGGATACCCACTCGACCGTCAACGCCGATTCGCTGCTCCTCATGCGATCGATGCCGGGCGACAACCGCATGCATGCGGTAGACGCGCGTGACGTGGCATTGGCATTCGCCAACGGCGTCGATCGGGAAGCGACCATTTCCGGCAAGGTTCTGCTGATCGGAGGCGACGAGTCCTACGTACTGACGCAGCGCGGCCTCGAGGACGGCCTGATGGAGGCTATCGGATTAGGGCGTCTCGGCCCTTCGGCCAGCCTGCCCGGCGACCCGAGCGACGACCGCGGCTGGAGTTTCACCGGCTGGTACGACACCACCGAAGCGCAGGCGCTGCTGGACTTTCAAGAACACGACTGGAGTCAGACCCTGGCCTGGCTCGCCGAGTCGCAGGGCCACCTGCGCATCCTGCTGCGGCTGCTGGGACCGCTATTGCGGCCGGCCTTGCGTGCCGTCCTGATTGTGCAGCGCCGGCTCGAGGGACGCGGACGTTACGCCGACCCGTGGTCGCTGGTCGAAAAGAAATACGGCACAGCGGCTTTGGCGAGCGTGGACTAGCGGTCGATCCAGACCATTTGCGCCTCGGCGTGGTGCCCTCCCACAGGTGGGGTGAGGCGATCGAGCCTGGCCAGCTGGTCGCCGCTCAGTTCTATCGCGTCGGCACCGACGTTTTCTTCAAGGCGCGCGACGCGTTTGGTTCCCGGGATCGGCACGATGTCGGGACCTTTCGCCAGCAACCAGGCCAACGCCACCTGGGCCGGGGTGGCACCGATGTCGGCGCTGATGTCGCGCAATTCGTCCGCACACCTGAGGTTGTGCGCGAAGTTGTCGTCGAAGAAACGCGGGTTGGTCTTGCGGTAGTCGGTGTCGGGAAGCTCCTGCGTGGAGCGGATGGCGCCGGTGAGGAAGCCACGCCCCAGAGGCGAATAGGCGACGAATCCGATCCCCAGCTCGCGCAGCACCGGCAATATCGACTCTTCCTGGTCGCGCGTCCACAGCGAGTACTCGGACTGGACTGCCGTGATGGGGTGTACCGCGTGCGCGCGGCGAATGGTGTTCACGCCGACCTCGGACAGACCGATGTGCCGGATCTTCCCGGCGGCGACCAGTTCGGCCAGCGCTGAAATCGTGTCCTCGATCGGGGTTTGGCGGTCGAGGCGGTGCTGGTAGTACAGGTCGATGTGATCGGTCGCCAACCGTTGCAGCGAACCGTCCACGGCGAGACGGATATTGGCGGGGCTGCTGTCGAGGCCGTCGCGGCCGGTATGCGAGATCAGCCCGAATTTGGTTGCCAGCACCACCCGATCTCGGCGGTCCTGCAGGGCACGGGCGACGAGTTCCTCGTTGGCGTAGGGCCCGTAGACCTCGGCGGTGTCGATCAGCGCGACACCCAGGTCGATGGCGCGATGAATTGTGCGGATGGATTCGGTGTCGTCGAAACCGCCGACCGCGTAAGCCACCGACATGCCCATCGCACCGAGTCCGAGGCGCCCGACGTTCAGCTCGCCGAGTTGAGCCTGTTTCATGGCCTGTCTCCTGTCCTCGACGCGATTCAACACGGCTCACACAACCGCGCGACGGTACGGTGGCGCTGTGCACCGCGTCGAGCTTCCCCCGATCTGATGAACCGCGCAAACACCCCGCGGCCGGCGCGAAATCTGGCGGTCGATTTCTATCGCGTGTCGGGTGTGGTGCTCATCGTGCTGGGACACTGGCTGGCCGGATCGGTGACGTATCGCGATGGGCAGTTCGGCCGGCAGAACCCCCTCGTCGAACTGCCCTGGACCCAGTGGCTGACGTGGCCGTTCCAGGCGGTCCCGACGTTCTTCCTGGTGGCCGGCTACGCCGGCGCTGTGTCCTGGACCCATCGGCGCGACACCGGCGGATTCTCACGCCAGACCTGGCTGCAGCATCGTCTGGCCCGGGTGCTGGGGCCAACGGCCGTCTACGGAGTGCTGGTGTCGGTGGTGGTGATCGTCCTGGGCGCCCGCGGTGTCGCCGCCTCGGTGCTCGAGTACGCCGGGTGGGCGGTCGCCATGCACCTCTGGTTTCTGGCCGTCTATCTCGTGGTGGTGTCGTTGACACCGATTGCCATTGCCGCAGACCGGCGTTGGAAACTTTTGGCGCCCAGCGCCCTCGCCCTGGCCGTTGTGGTGGTGGACGCCGTCCGGCTCGGCGGCCACGTGCAATACCTCGACTGGCTGAATTACCTTTTGGCCTGGGGAGCGCTTTATCAGCTCGGAATCGCCTGGCGTGGCGGTCGATTGGATGGTCACCGACCCGCGGCACTGGCCGGCCTATCGGCCATCATGCTCGCGCTGCTGATGTGGCTGAAGGTCTATCCGGTCAGCATGATCGGGGTCCCCGGTCAGACGATCGACAATACGACGCCGCCCACCGTGGCACTATTGGCGTTCGCGGGCACCCAAACCGGGATTGTGATGGCGCTGGCGCCCGCGCTCAACCGCGCGCTACACGCCATGGGCGTCCAACGCATGCTCTCCATCGGTAATCGAAACATCATGGCGCTTTACCTTTGGCACATGATTCCGGTCGTCATCGTCGCGATCGTCGGTTACCCGGCCGGGCTGTTGCCACAACCACCCATCGGGACCGCGGCGTGGTGGTTGGCCCGGCTGGAATGGGTGACCGTCCTCGGTGTCGTGACCGTGGTCGAGATGCTGTTGTTGTGGTGGGGACGGCGAATTTTCGCGGCCCCGCTGCCGCTGGTCGGCATTCCGCTCACCGAGCGCTGGATGGAACCGGCGATGCTGACCGGCGCCGCGATGGCGGCCTACGCGCTCTCCGTCGTCGCCGCCGAGGGATTTGCCCCCGATGGCCACTTCCCCTGGTTGATCGCAGTCGTTTTCGTCGTCGGAGTACTCATGGCGGCGTTTCGGCCCACCGCCGAGTCGACAACTCGTGGCCCGACGGTCGGGCACCGAACCGCGTAGCCGCGCAGAGCGACTTACGGCCCCACGAGAGGGGCCGTAATGCCCTGGCCAGACCGGTATGCACGGAGAAACGTCTCCGGCAGGCTTCGGATTACGTGAGTATCGAGCGCCCAGGCCCGGACGAAGACCCCTGTGAAGGGAGTGCACAAATGTCACACACCGCTACGCTCCACACCAACCATGTTCCTCGGCAGCGCGAGCAGGACGCCGAGCTGTTGAAAGAGTCTGGGGTTCACAAGCTGGTGATCACGGACCGCGACGGGAACTGCCTGGCGTTCGTATTGGCCTGGGACAGCTTCGATTACGACGCAGAGACCGACACCTACGTGTGCGTCGCCGACGGCGATGGCAGAGAACTGATGACCGTGTACACCGCCGGTGAGATCAAATCATCACCTCGCGCGAACACCTATGTGGTAACCGCGCCGGACCGGTTCGGTGGCCGCAAGGGCGCCTAGACCCCGCTGGATTGCGGCCGCCGGCCGCCGTCCAAAGGCCGGGCTGGCCAGATGTTCCGCCCGCTGCGGGATTCGTCGACCCAATCCTCGAAGGGCGGCGCCAATTCGGACCGTCGGCGCCACATGCCGGCTGCCGTCCCCGGTCCGCAACGGCGAGGGAACTTGACTTTGCGGCGGTTATGATAGACCGTTCGTACGGTTAGTTTGTGCCGAAGGGTGGAAGATGCCCCGATCGCCAGGTAGGCGAAGCGAGATTTTCGACGCGTTTGTCCGCTATGTTGCCGAACGCGGTTATGACAGAACAAATATGGGAGACATCGCCGACGAGCTCGGTATGTCCAAGGGCACCATCGTTCATCACTTCGGCACCAAAGCGCAGATGTTGCGGGAGCTGGAAGAAACCCATCTGGCCCGCCAGCTCGATGTGTTGCAGATGGCGTGGGCACGCCTGGCCGCACCGCACGAGCGCATCGCCGCAATCATCTACACCTCGGCACTGCTACAGGTGATGGCCCGCGATGCGACGGTGGCGAGCCAGCGCGAGGTGGTTCAGTTGTCCGATGATCCGGCGATGCAGCAAGTGCGTAAGTTACGTAATCAGTTGCAAAACTTGGCGATTGATGAAATCCGCAACGGAATTGACAGCGGTGTGTTCCGAAGCGTCGACGTCGACCTGGCCGCACTGCAACTGTGGGGATCGCTGCAGTGGATGTGGGTGTGGTTCGATCCCACAGATTCCCGGACACCCGAACAAGTCGGGGCCGCTTTCGTCGACGTGTTCCTCGGCGGGCTGCTGCTCGACCGGTTGGGGCTCGGCAAGTGGGCGAACCCGGCCGCGGACGTCGTCTCGGTGGTGCGCGAATGCCTTGCCGCGGCCACGGGACCGACAGATTGACCGCATAGCACCGAAATAACTTGGGCAGGATGGCAACTGGCCGCACCCGTAGCGTGTGCAGCGCCGTGCCGTCCCGAGCCGAGATCCGTCGAGCGCTGGGTGGCGAAGTTCCATCGCCGTACGGATGGTCAGTTAAACTCCAGATTTTTCGGTAGGCGCCATTTTTTGGCAGCCTTGCCGCAAGTCGCATGGCGACGGCGAGATTCAAACCAAATACCTGGTAACAGAGGCTTGCTGGGGCGTGGCCGAGCGGCGGTCCGCTCGGGGCTACCCAAGGTTCGGCCCGCGCCGGACCCGCCATATTATTGACTGACCGTACGGTCTAATGCCATAGTTGCTGCGTGGCGCAAACGAGGGCGGCATGGGGCCGAAGGGCGCAGCCCCAGAGTGTCGAGTGGGAGGATCAGCCGGCCGGCCTGTGTCGTGATAGAGGCGATGCGCCAAGCGACGTGCCGCCCCAGGCATCGGTGCGCCGGTACTCGCGGCAACGGCGCGCGACCACGTCGCCGTCCCGGATGTCATCGAAAGAATCCGCAATGCAACCGATTCCGCGATGTAATCGAACGGCGAACCCGCCCGCGAAACGGGATCGCGTGCGGCGTCGGTCTCTCCACCCCGCGACAGCGGGCGGCTCGCTCGGGCAATCAGTGCCAACCTTGCGACTCGTTGCGTGCCCGCGCCAAGGGCGGTACCGATGACTACCTCGCACCTGATCCCCAGCAAATTAGGGCGGCACATTCGACCGGGCACCGAAGTGGCCGGCGGCTTTTTCCGCATGTGCGTGCTGACCGGTAAAGCGCTGCGGCAGCCATTCGAGTGGCGCGAGTTCATCTGGAATGGCTGGTTTCTCATGCGCGTATCGCTGCTGCCCACCATCGCGGTGTCCATCCCGGAAACCGTCCTTCTCATCTTCACGCTCAACCTGCTGCTCGCCGAGATCGGCGCCTCCGACGTCTCCGGCGCCGGTGCCGCGATCGGTGCGGTGACCCAGCTCGGCCCGATCGTGACGGTGCTGGTGGTCGCCGGCGCGGGCGGAACCGCCATCTGCGCCGACCTCGGCGCGCGCACCATCCGCGAGGAAATCGACGCGCTCGAGGTGCTCGGCATCGACCCGATCCACCGGCTGGTGGTGCCCCGCGTCGTCGCCTCGACTCTGGTCGCGGTGCTGCTCAACGGCCTCGTCGTCGCCGTCGGCCTCGGGGGCGGCTACCTGTTCAGCGTGTACCTGCAGAACGTCTCGAGCGGTGCCTACCTGTCAACGCTGACGGCGCTCACCGGCCTGCCCGAGGTGGTGATCGCATTCATCAAGGCCGCCACGTTCGGTCTGATCGCCGGGCTGGTCGGCTGTTACCGCGGGCTGATCGTCCGCGGCGGTTCCAAAGGGTTGGGCACTGCCGTCAACGAGACGGTGGTGCTGTGCTTCATCGCGCTTTTCGCGGTCAACGCGGCGCTGACCACCATCGGCGTCCGATTCGGAACGGGGCGCTGACATGACCGCGACTACAACCGTTCCCTCACGGCACATCCACTTTCCGCGAGCCACCCTCAGTCGATACGGCGCCCCCCCGGACCGGTTACTGGTCGAGATCGGTCAAATAGTGTGGTTCGCCCTGACCGCCATCGGGCAGATTCCCTTCGCCATGCATCGCTACCGCAGGGAAATGCTGCGCATGGTTGCCCAGATGGGCATGGGTACCGGCGCGATGGCCGTGGTCGGTGGCACCGCCGCCATCGTCGGCTTCATCACCCTGTCCGCGGGTTCACTGGTCGCCATCCAGGGTTACGCGACGCTGGGCAACATCGGTGTCGAGGCGTTCACCGGATTCTTGGCCGCGCTGGTCAATGTGCGGTTCGTGGCGCCGGTGGCCGCCGGTCAGGCGCTGGCCGCCACGGTCGGCGCCGGCGCCACCGCCGAACTGGGCGCCATGCGCATCAGCCAGGAGATCGACGCGCTTGAGGTGATGAGTATCCGGTCGGTCGCCTACCTGGCGTCCACCCGGGTCGTGGCGGGTCTGATCGTCATCTTCCCGCTCTACGGGTTGGCGATAACCATGGCCTTCCTGTCCCAGCAAGTCACCACGGTGTTCTTCTACGGACAGTCCATCGGCACGTACAACCACTATTTCCACACATTCCTGCGCCTCAACGACGTGGGCTGGTCCTTCGCCGAGGTGATCCTGGTTGCAATCGTCGTGATGACCACCCACTGCTACTACGGCTACACCGCCACCGGCGGTCCGGTCGGCGTCGGCGAGGCGGTCGGCCGGTCGATGCGGCTGTCGCTGATCACGATCGTCGTGGTGGTCGTGCTGACCGCGATGGCGGTCTACGGAAAAACGCCGAACTTCAACCTCACCGTGTAGCCGCCATGACACGCCCGGTGCAGGAGAACTCGCCACGCATCCCGCCGTACCGGACGGCGGCGACGGTGTTCCTGGTGGTCGCCGCGGCGGTACTGGCGTTCGTGTGGCTGCAGTTTCGGGGCCAGCTCACGCCGACGACGCGCCTGACGATGTTGGCTCCCCGGTCGGGTTTGGTGATGGATCCGGGATCGAAGGTCACCTACAACGGTGTGGAAATCGGCCGGGTGGCCAGCATCTCGGAGGTCGAGCGTGACGGCACACCGGTGGCCAAGTTCGTCATGAACGTGAATCCGAAATACATCGAACTGATTCCGGCCAACGTGGACGCAAACATCAAGGCGACCACGGTGTTCGGTAACAAGTACGTGTCGCTGACCTCCCCGAAAAACCCTACGCCACAACGCATCACATCACAGCGCGTGATCGATGCGAGGTCGGTGACGACGGAGTTCAATACGCTGTTCGAGACGCTCACCACCATCACGGAAAAGCTGGATCCGGTCAAGGTGAACCTGACGCTGGCCGCCGCCGCGCAGGCGTTGACCGGCTTGGGCGACAAGTTCGGGCAGTCGATCGTCAACGCCAACGCCATCCTCGACGACATCAATCCGCAAATGCCGCAGATCCGGCACGACATTCAACATTTGGGCGCCCTGGGCGACATCTACGCCAACGCCGCGCCGGACCTGCTCGACTCCCTGAACAACGCGGTGATCACGGCGCGCACGCTGCACCGTCAGGAGGCCGACCTGGACGCCGCATTGTTGGCCGCGACCGGGCTGGGCAACACCGGCGCGGACATCGTCGCCCGCGGCGGCCCCTACCTGCAACGGGGCGCCGCCGATCTGGTGACGACCGCCGGACTGCTCGACACCTACAGCCCCGAGATCTTCTGCACCATCCGCAACTACTACGACGAAGAACCCCATGCCTACGAAACAACGGGCGGAGGCAACGGCTACGCGCTGAAAACCATGACCGAGCTGACGTCGGGCTTGGGCGGCATCCTCACGCTTCCCGGGTTGACCGGCACGGCGGCCACCCTGGGTCTGCTCGGGCTGGCCGGGCTGGTCGGCGGGGCGCCGAATCCCTTTGTGTACCCGGACAATCTGCCACGGGTGAACGCCCACGGCGGACCGGGGGGTGCGCCGGGCTGCTGGCATGCCGTCAGCCATGACCTGTGGCCGGCGCCGAGTCTGGTGGTGGACACCGGCGCCAGCCTCGCGCCGTACAACCACCTGGACACCGGCTCACCGTACGCAATCGAGTACGTCTGGGGCCGTCAGGTCGGGGACAACACGATCAACCCATGAAGATCACCGGCTCCGCTATCAAGCTCGGCATCGTCTCACTGGTGCTGCTGCTGATCACCGTGTCGATCGTCGTGGTGTTCGCCCAGATGCGCTTCAACAGCACCAACACCTATTCCGCGGAGTTCAGGAATGCCGGCGGGCTGAAAAACGGCCAGTTCGTCCGCGCCTCCGGAGTCGAGATCGGCAAGGTCAAAGCGGTGCGCCTGATCGACGGCGGCCAGCGGGTTTTGGTGAACTTCGACGTCGATCGCTCGGCAACGCTCTACCAGTCGACGACCGCGCAGATCCGCTATCTCAACCTGTTCGCCGACCGCTACCTGGAGCTCAAGCGCGGCGAGGGCGAGGGCGCCGACCGGGTCCTGCCGCCGGGCGGATTCATCCCGCTGTCCCGAACGTCACCGCCGCTGGACCTCGACGCCCTGATCGGTGGTTTCAAGCCACTGTTCCGGGCGCTCGACCCGGAAAAGGTCAACACCATCGCGTCGGCCATCATCACCGTCTTCCAGGGGCAGGGCGGCACCATCAACGACATCCTCGACCAGACCGCGAGGCTGACCGCGCACATCGCCGAACGCGACCAGGCGATCGGCGAGGTGATCAAGAACCTGAACACGGTGCTGGACACCACAGTTCGGCATCGCAAGGAGTTCGACCAGACCATCGACAACTTCGAACGATTGATCACCGGGCTGCAAAACCACGCCGACCCGCTGGCCGCCGGCACCGCGAACATCAGCAACGCCGCCGGAACGGTGGCCGACCTGCTCTCGGACAACCGCGCTTTGCTGCACAAGACGATCAACTACCTGCAGGCCCTGCAGCAGCCGCTCGTCGACCAACGCGATCAGCTCGGCGATTTGATCCACAAGACGCCGACCGCGCTCAACCTGATCGGCCGCAGCATCGGGCTCTACGGCGACTGGGTGAACTTCTACGTCTGCGACCTCACGATCAAGTGGAACGGACTGCAAGCCGGCGGCCCGGTGCGCACGGTTCGGATTTGGCAACAGCCCACCGGTAGGTGCACGCCGCAATGAGAACACTGACGGAATTCAACCGCGGCCGAGTCGGGCTGATGGGTATCACCGTGCTTTTGCTCGTGGTCGCCGTCGGCCAAAGCTTCACCAGTATCCCGATGATATTCGCCAGTCCGAGCTATTACGGGCAATTCACCGACACCGGTCAACTCAACAAGGGCGACAAGGTACGCATCTCCGGCGTGAACGTCGGCAAGGTGGAAGCGCTCGAGATCGACGGCGATCACGTCCGAATCAAGTTTTCCATCGGCGGCAACACCATCGGCACCGAGAGCCGGCTCGCGATCAAGACCGACACCATCCTGGGCAAGAAGGTGCTCGAGATCGAGCCGCGGGGAAGCCGGCCGTTGCGGCCCGGGGAGGGGCTGCCGCTGGGCCAGAGCACCACCCCCTACCAGCTTTACGACGCGGCCTTCGACGTCACCAAGGCCGCCACCGGCTGGGACATCGACACCGTCAAGCAGTCGCTGAACGTCTTGTCGCAGACCGTCGATCAGACCTACCCGCATCTGAGTTCAGCACTCGACGGCTTGGCCAAATTCTCCGACACCATCGGTAAACGCGACGTACAGATCAAACACCTACTCGCTCAGGCCCACCAGGTGGCCAGCGTGCTCGGTGACCGCAGCGAACAAATCAATAGGTTGTTGGTCAACACGAAGACACTGCTGGCCGCGTTCAACGAACGTGGCCGCGCCATCGCCGCCCTGCTGCAGAACGTCTCCGCCTTCTCGACCGAGGTCCAGGGGTTCATCAACGACAACCCGAACCTCAATCCCGTGCTCGAACAGTTGCGTGCCATCAGCGACGTGCTGGTGGCACGTAAAGACGACCTGGCCCAAACCCTCACGTACGTCAGCCAATTCGCTGCATCGCTGGGGGAATCCGTCGCGTCGGGACCGTACTTCAAGATAGTCCTGTCCAACCTGCTGCCCTATTGGGTCTTGCAGCCGTGGGTCGACGCCGCCTTCAAGAAGCGTGGCATCGACCCGGAAAACTTCTGGCGCAGCGCCGGTCTGCCCGAGTTCCGCTGGCCCGACCCCAACGGCACCCGGTTCCCCAACGGCGCGCCGCCGCCCGCACCTCCGGTGCTCGAGGGCACCCCGGATCATCCGGGACCGGCCGTCCCGCCCGGAACGGCGTGCTCGTACACGCCGCCGCCCGACGCGCTGCCGAGTCCGTGGAACCCGTTGCCGTGCAATAGTGTTGACGCCGGCCCGTTCGGTGGCAGCTTCCCGGCACCGATCGATGTGCAGACGTCGCCGCCCAACCCGAACGGCCTGCCGCCGACTCCAGGAATCCCGATCGCCGGGCGGCCGGGTGAGCCGCCACCCGACGTCCCGGGCACACCGGTTCCGCTGCCCACCCAAGCGCCGCCGGGTGCGCGCACCGAGAACCTGCAGCCCGCCGGCCCCACCCCGCCACCGTCGACGTTCGCGCCCGGACTGCCGCCGGGGCCACCCGCCCCACCGGGGCCCGGGCCGAAGTTGCCGGCACCGTTCGTCAACCCCGGCGGCACGGGCGGCAGCGGCATCACGGGAGGGAGCCAGAATTGAGCAGCGTCTTGCATATCCGCAAACTGCGGCCCCGGACAGTCATCGGAACGCTGGCGGTGCTGCTGGCCCTGGTCGCCGCCGTCGTCGGCTGGCGGCTGTACCAGAAGTTGACCAACAACACCGTAATCGCTTACCTGCCAACGGCGAACGCGCTGTATTCCGGGGACAGGGTCCAGATCATGGGCGTCCGCGTGGGTTCGGTCGACAAGATCGAGCCGGCCGGCGACAAGATGAAGGTGACGTTTCACTACGACAACAAGTACAAGGTGCCGGCCAACGCTTCCGCCGTGGTCCTGAGCCCCACCCTGGTGGCGTCCCGCAGCATTCAGTTGGAGCCACCCTACAAAGGTGGTCCGGTGATGGCCGATAACGCGGTGATCCCGATCGAACGCACCCAGGTGCCGACGGAGTGGGACGAACTGCGCGAAAGCGTCGCCAACATCATCAACAAACTCGGCCCGACACCCGAGCAACCCAAGGGCCCCTTCGGCGAGGCCATCGAGTCGTTCGCGGATGGGTTGGCCGGGAAGGGCAAGCAGATCAACACCACGCTGAACAGCCTGTCGCGGTCGTTAACCGCACTGAACGAGGGCCGTGGCGACTTCTTTGCGGTGGTGCGCAGCCTGGCCCAGTTCGTCAACGCCCTGCACAAAGACGACCTGCAGTTCGTCGCGCTGAACAAGAACCTGGCCCAGTTCACCGACAAGCTGACCGGGTCCGACCGCGACCTCTCCACTGCGCTACAGCAATTCGACAGCCTGCTCTCCACGCTGCGCCCGTTCTTGACCAAGAACCGCGAGGTGCTCGCGCACGACGTCGACAACCTCGCCACCCTGACCACCACGCTGGTCCAACCCGACCCGCTGAACGGCTTGGAGACCGCCCTGCACGTCCTGCCGACGCTGGAGACCAACCTGAGCCAGATTTATCACCCGTCGCACGGCGCCGTCATGTCCATCCCGGCGATCCCGAACTTCGCGAACCCAATGCAGTTCGTCTGCAGCATGATTCAGGCCGGTAGCCGGCTGGGCTATCAGGATTCCGCCGAACTCTGCGCGCAATACCTGGCGCCGATCCTCGACGCGATCAAGTTCAACTACCTGCCGGTCGGACTGAACCTGTTCAGCACCGCCGAGACGCTGCCCAAGGAAGTCGCCTACTCCGAGGATCGGCTGCACCCGCCGAACGGATACAAGGACACCACCGTCCCGGGCATCTGGGTGCCCGATACCCCGACCTCGCACCGCAACACCCAGCCCGGCTGGGTTGCGGCACCCGGCATGCAGGGAACGCAGGTCGGGCCGATCACGGGCGGCCTGATGACCCCGGAATCCTTGGCCGAATTGATGGGCGGCCCGGACGCGGCTCCCCCGCCGGCGGGCCTGCAGACCCCGCCGGGACCGCCGAACGCCTACGACGAGAACCCCGTGCTCCCCGGTCCGGTCACGCCGATGCCCGCGGCCGCGTCGACAGGAGCGGGATCGTGATGAATGCGATGCGTTCATTCGGCTCTCGCGCTCGGCGCCGGGCCTGGCGGGGGCTGGCCCTGTTGAGCGCCGCGGTGGCGCTCACATCGTGCGCGAAATGGCATGGGATCGCCAATGTTCCGATGCCCGGTGGCCCGGGCTCCGGGCCCGGCTCCTACACCGTCTACGTGCAGATGCCCGACACGCTCGCCCTCAATGACAACAGCCGGGTGCGGGTGGCCGATGTCTTCGTCGGAACGGTGCGCGCGATCGAACTGAGGAACTGGGTCGCGACGCTGACGCTACGTCTGGGCAAGGGCGTCAAGTTGCCCAAGAACGCGACCGCCAAGATCGGGCAGACCAGCCTCCTGGGTTCTCAGCATGTGGAGCTGGCCGTGCCACCCAACCCGTCCCCGGAGCCACTGAGGGACGGCGACACCATCCCGCTGAAGAATTCGTCCACGTATCCCACGACCGAGCAGACGCTGGCAAGTCTCGCCATCGTGCTGCGCGGCGGCGGAATCCCGAACCTCGAAGTGCTGCAGAACGAGGTCTACAACATCGTGCACGGACGGGCCGACCAGATCCGCGCGTTCCTCGGCAAGTTGGACACCTTCACCGCCCGGCTCGACGAGCAGCGCGCTGACATCACCCGAGCCATCGATTCCACCAACCGGCTGCTGGCGTACGTGGGTCCCCGCTCGGACGTCCTGGACCGGGTCCTCACCGAATTCCCGCCACTGCTCAAACATTTCGCTGACAAACAGCAACTTCTCGTCGACGCGATCGACGCGACCGGACGGCTCAGCCAGCTCACCGACCAATACCTGTCGGCCTCACGGGGCGACCTGCACCAGGATCTGCAGTCGCTGCAGTGCCCGCTGCGGGAACTCGGCCGTGGCGCTCCGTACCTGATTCGCGCGCTCAAGCTGATCCTGGTCCGCCCGTTCGACATCGACGCGGTGCCCAAGGCGTTTCGCGGCGACTACTTCAACCTGTCGCTGACGCTCGACCTGACCATGAGCGCCGTCGACAACGCGGTGCTCACCGGCACGGGATTCTCTGGAGCACTGCGCGCGCTCGAGCAATCGTGGGGCCGCGACCCCGAGACGATGATCCCCGACGTCCGGTTTACGCCGAACCCCAACGACTTTCCGGGCGGGCCGCTGGTCGAAAGGGCGGACAGGCAATGCTGACCCGCTTCATCAAGCGACAGCTGGTCATGTTCGCGATCCTCACGGCGGTCACGGCGGTGGTGCTGGGCTGGTACTACTTGCAGATTCCCACTGCGGCTGGGATCGGCCAGTACACGCTGAAGGCGGACCTGCCCGCGTCGGGCGGTCTGTACAAGACCTCCAACGTCACGTATCGCGGTGAAACCATCGGCACGGTCACCGGCGTCGAGCCCACCGGCACGGGAGCGCGGGTGACCATCAGCATCGGCAACCGCTACAGGATCCCGATCGACGCGTCGGCGAACGTGCATTCGGTGTCGGCGGTCGGTGAGCAGTATCTGGACCTGGTTTCGGTGGGCAACCCGGGCCAATACTTCTCACCGGGACAGACCATCACCAAGGGCACGGTGCCCACCGAGATCGGGCCCGCCCTGGACGCCGCCAACCGCGGCCTTGCGGTGCTACCCAAGGAGAAGATCGCCTCGTTGCTTGACGAAACGGCCCAAGCGGTCGGCGGATTGGGCCCGGCGCTGCAACGGCTGGTCGATGCGACGCAGGCGATCGCCGGTGACTTCAAGACCAACATCGGGGACGTCAACGACATCATCCAAAATTCGGGGCCGATCATCGACAGCCAGGTCAACTCCGGTGACTCGATCGAGCGCTGGTCGCACAACCTGAACATCCTGGCCGCCCAAAGCGCGGAAAACGATCACCACGTGAAAAGCATTTTGTCCCAAGGGGCCCCCACCGCCGATCAGGTCAACGAGGTGTTCGGCGACGTCCGCGAGTCACTGCCACAGACACTGGCTAACCTCGCGATCGTGCTCGAGATGCTCAAGCGCTACCACAAGGGCGTCGAGCAACTGCTGGTGGCCTACCCCCAGGGCGCATCGGAGGGTCAGACGGTCACGTCGGCCTTCCCGGGCTACGCGTCGCTCGGCACCTCGCTGACGATCAACCAGCCCCCGCCGTGCCTGACCGGGTTTCTCCCGGCCTCCCAGTGGCGGTCTCCGGCGGACACCAGCCTGGAGCCGATGCCGGGTGGAATCTATTGCAAGATCCCGCAAGACACTCCCGCCAATGCCGTGCGCGGCGCACGGAACCTTCCGTGTGTCGATGTCCCCGGTAAACGCGCCGCGACGCCGCGGGAGTGCCGCGACGGCAAGCCGTACGTTCCGCTGGGCACCAACCCCTGGTACGGCGACCCCAACCAGATCCTGACTTGTCCGGCGCCCGCGGCCCGTTGCGACCAGCCGGTGAAGCCGGGCCAGGTGATACCCGCGCCGTCGGTCGACAACGGCATCAACCCGGCGCCCTCCGACAAGGTGCCTGGGACGCCACCGCCGACCAGCGATCCACTGACCCGGCCGGGAACGGGAACGGTCGAATGCAATGGGCAGCAACCAAATCCGTGCGTGTACACGCCCGGCGGGCCTCCCCGGGCCGTTTACGCCCCGCAGAGCGGCGAACTGGAGGGTCCCGACGGCGTGAGGTACGCGGTTGAAAACTCGAGGAAGACGGGAGACGACGGATGGAAGGACATGTTGGCACCGCCCGGCTGAACCCCACTCGCGATTGCTCACCATCAGCCCGGAAGAGTCGGTGCCGTCGGAGCAATACGGAAGTCCCTAACCGTGTGCCGGCAGCACGTGGTCGGCGAGCTTGTCGGTGGACAGGCACAGCGAGCAGACGTGCGCGTCGTGCGTCGGACAAGCCAGCACGTCGGGTCGCTCGTAGTCATATTGGCACACATGGCAGTTCAATGTCGCGGCCGATGGATTGCCGTGTTCGTCGTACATCGGCAGGTCGATGCCATCGTGGCTGCGCCGTAAGTAATACTTGCCTCTGGTTGCGATTGCCAGAATCGGAGGCATCAACAACGCGATGACGATTGCCACCAACGGTGAATAGGGCCGCAACGCCACGCCGAGGCCCCCGAAGAAGGCGATGATCGACAGCCCCGCCGCCAACAGCATTGACCCGAATCCGACCGGGTTGACGGCATACAACATGCCGCGCCTGAACTCCGGCCTCTTCGGGGACAGCTTCAGTAGGTATTTGTTGAAGACGATGTCCGAAGCAACGGAAACGACCCAGGCCATCCCGCAGTTGGCATAGAAGCCGAGGATCGTGTTCAGGAAGTCGAACATGTTGGCTTCCATCAGGATCAACGCGATGACAAGGTTGACACCCAGGAATACCACGCGCCCCGGGTAATGCTTGGTGATACGGGTGAACGAATTGGTCCACGCCAGTGAGCCAGAATACGCGTTGGTTACATTGATTTTAATCTGGCTAAGCACCACCAACACCACCGCGAGCGTGAGCGCGAGCCAGCTCGGCATGAAGTTGCGGTAAATCAGCAGAAATTGCTGGACCGGCTGGTTGGCGACCGGCGTCGAGCCGACAACCTCGGAGATCAGGTACACGGCGAGAAATAGGCCGATGATCTGTTTGATCGCACCGAACACCACCCAGCCGGGTCCCGCCAGCAGCATCCACGTCCACCAGCTTCGGGAGTTCGTGGGTGTCCGTGGGGGCATAAATCGCAGATAGTCGATCTGTTCGGCGATTTGAGCGATCAACGACAGGCACACGCCCGACGCCAACAGGCTGGAGCCGACGTTCACCGCGCCGTTGCCACCGTGGCCGCTGTAGGCGAAGAACTGGCGGATCGAGTGCGGATGGCTCACCACGAGGTAGACAAACGGGATGACCATCAGGATCAACCACAGCGGAGTGGTCCAGAGCTGCAGCTGGGAAAGCACTTTCATGCCGTAGATCACCAGCGGGAAGATGATCAGGGTCGAGCACGCGTAGCCCGCCCAAAGTGGGACGTGCAGGCCCAGTTTGAGGCCCTGGGCCATGATCGAGCCCTCGAGTGCGAAGAAGATGAACGTGAACGTCGCGAAGATGACATTCGTGACCACCGATCCGTAGTAGCCAAAGCCGCTGCCGCGGGTGATCAGGTCCAAGTCGATGTTGTAGCGCGCCGCATAATATGCCAGCGGCAGTCCGGTCAGGAAGATCACCGCGGCGAAGATCCCGATTCCGCACAGCGCGTTGCCGGTGCCGTAGGAGATGCCGACGTTGGCGCCAATCGCGAAGTCGGCCAAATAGGCGATGCCCCCGAGAGCCGAGATCCCGACCACCGCGGTGGACCAGCGCCGGTAACTGCGGGGCGCGAAGCGCAGCGTGTAGTCCTCGAGCGTTTCTCTGGTGGCCGTCATGATGTCGAGGTCGACGGCGGCCGCCGACGGGTTTTCGATATCCGGTTCGGTTTCCTGTGTCATCCCAGCCTTCCCACACGGTTCGGGCCGGAAGATAACCGATCAGGGTTGCCATCAGGTGACGGACGGACCCAGACGCCCGCCGACGGGCCGTCAGTGCCGCTGAGGGGCGAGCCGCGGCGAACCGGCTCCCCCGCGGCCGCAGTTGGGCCCCCCGCACGTGCCTTAGATTTGTCACGGTGCGCATCGGCATTATCCGTCGAGCAATCAGGCGACGCGGGTCAACCTGCAATGCCCAGGCTGTACCAGCCTCTGGGCGGTCGACATGCGACACCGATGAGCGCGCTCAACTCTGATCAAATGGATTGTCGGGCAACGGATGCCGACACACGGCGTGCGCCTCGGCGGCGCTGAGCCCAAACAGTCGCAGCACGTTTTCGGTGACTGTGTCGGCGGCATGCGCGTCGTCGCGATCCGGGTGATCCCGCAATAGGTTGCCCAGCCCCAGCAAGGCGCCCCCGGCCATGGCCAGGGCAAGTTCGGGATCGTCCACCGTGAACCGCCCGGCCGCCACGCCGGCTTTGATGTCGCGCAGGGCGCGCGGCGCCAGCCCGCTGGGTGAGGACAACAGCGCGAGCCCGTTGGCCAACAGAATCTGGCTCTCCTGCGGTCGACGGCGAAAGAGCCGGCCGGTCAGCCGGAAGCTGATGGCGAACGTCTCCGCCGGGTCCTCGATGGACTCGCTGAGCCGGTCCAGCATCGCCCCGTAGGCGTCGAGTACGTCGGCGACGGCCGCGTCGAACAGCTGCTCCTTGCTATCGAAGTGGTTGTAGAAAGACCCCATGCCGACGTCGGCGGCCTGGGTGATCTCCAGGACCGGCACGTTGACCTTGCCCTCGGCGATCAGCCGCTGTGCGGCCTTGACCAGTGCGGCTCGGGTGCGCTGTTTGCGCCGCTCCAAGCGGTTGGGTGTCTGATTGTCGGGCATCGCGTTCATCTCCAGGAGTATGCATCAGTTATGAGGATTCCGTCAGAATCCTTGACTGAACATTGACTCGTATGTGACGATTTCGTCAGTTAGTGTGGAGGCGGTTGATGAACCTGACCAACAGCACCCGGCAGGGCGCGCTATCCGACGAGCATCCCGGCCGAGGGCGCAACCCGGTGATCAGAGTCGTCGATATCGCGTGGCTGACCTTCGAGCGACCGGACCTCGCCCGCGCCGAGGCATTTGCGCGAGCGTTCGGCTTTCACACGGCGCAGCGCAGCCCGGATGAAGTGCAGTTGCGCGGCACACTGCCCGGCGGTCCGTGCCTCATCCTGCGCCGCGGTCCGAGGCGGCGATTCGCCGGTGTGGCGTTCCGGGCTTGCGACGAGGCGGACGTGCTGAGGTTGGCTTATGCCCACGGTGCGCCCACGCGTCCGCTGCCCGACACCATCGGCGGCCGGTCGGTCGAGCTGGTCGACCCCAGTGGCATGCCCGTCAGCGTGGTCGCCGGCGTCACGGAACTTCCGGAACTAGCTGCACAGCAGCCACTTTCATTCAATTTCGGAGCCGAACCACGACGCGTCAACGAGGCTCAGCGTCCCGCGCGTGCGCCCGCCCGAGTGCAGCGCTTGGGCCATCTGGTCGTGCAGTCGACGAGATACCTCGCGGCACTGAACTGGTATCTGGACAACCTCGGGATGATCGTCAGCGACTTCTTGTACTTCCCCGGCCAGCGCGACCGAGGACCGACGATGAGTTTCATCCGCTGTGATCGTGGCCTCACCCCCGCCGACCATCACACCCTGGCGATAGCACTCGGTCCGGCCAACCGCTACGTCCACTCGGCGTATCAGGTCAGCGACCTCGACGCTCTGGCCGCCGGCGGCGAATACCTGCGCGAGCGCGGCTACTTGCGGTCCTGGGGAATCGGCAGACACATCCAGGGCAGTCAGATCTTCGACTACTGGCGCGATCCCGACGGCTATTTGTTCGAGCACTTCGCCGACGGTGACCTGTTCGACAACACCCTCGAGCCCGGATGGGCACCGTTCACCGCCTCCGGATTGGCCCAGTGGGGCCCATCGGCGACTAGGGACTTCCTCGGAACCGGCCTGAAATCGGCTCGCCACGAACTGGTTTCGATCGCCACCGCCCTTCGCGAACACAACGAATTCGATATCGGCCGTCTGGCCGGACTACTGAAAGTGCCCACCGCATGACCCTTTCCGTCCTGCACACCGCCGACTCTTGGTGGCTCAAGACCACCAACGGCGTCGTGAAGATCGACACCGCCGCCACCAGCACCGCAGCGCTCCTGGCCGACCGGGCCGCTATCCAGAAAGCCGCCGACAGCGCCGACACCGTGGAACCCGACGGTTTGCGGTTGGTGTCGCCGGTGACCAGGCCGTGCCGGGTCATAGCGCAGATGACGAACTTCGAGTCGCACGTCAAGGACGCGGGCATGGATCCATCGGCGGTTCCCCTGACCTTCTTTCGCAAGGCGTCGGCGTCGATCAACGGCCCGTTCGACGACATCGTCAGACCGCAACACGTCAAACTCCTCGACTACGAGGTGGAGATCGGGCTGGTGATCGGGCGCACCATCCCGGTCGGAAGCAGCATTTCCGATGCGAATCTCGCCGACCTTATCGCCGGGCTGGTCGTCACCAACGACATCTCGGCGCGCGATGTCCAACTCCCCCAAACTCAGTTCTATGAGGCAAAGTCGTATCCGACGTTCACCCCGGTCGGCCCGGAGCTGGTGCTGCTCGGCGCGGACGAACTCAAGCGGTTCGGCGATCTGCGGTTGCGGTTGAGCGTCAACGGCGAGGAGCGCCAGAATGCGCTGGTGGATCCCGACATGCTCTACCGTCCGCTGCAGGCGCTGCAGTCACTGACCCAGTTCCAGGAACTCGCGCCGGGCGATTTGGTGCTCACCGGAACCCCGGCCGGCACCGCGTTGAGCGCCCCGCCGAAACCGCTGCAGATCATCGGAAACCTGTTGCCGCCCAGCGTGAAGTGGAAAGTCTTCTTTGCGCGCCAGGCCGGCAACACGGATTATCTGCAAGATGGTGACGTCATAGAGGCGTCGATCGCAACCGATGACGAGGTCATCGATCTCGGAACACAGCGCGCCACAGTCCGATTCGCGTGAAGCCCGGTGAGTTCCGGCGCAGCTCCGTGATCGTAGTCGGTGCCGGACCCACGGGCATCACCACTGCGACCCTGTTGGCGCAATACGGCGTGGATTGCCTGGTGCTCGACCGTTGGCCCGCCGTGTATCCGCAGCCGCGGGCCGTGCACCTGGACGACGAGATCTATCGCGTCATCGCCCGCCTCGGCATCGCCGATGAGTTCAAGTCGATCTCCAGGCCCACACGGGGATTGCGATTGCTGGCAGCGGATTTCGGTGTACTGGCCGAGTTCAACCGCGACCAATCCCCCGACGCGAACGGTTTCCCGCAAGCCAACATGTTCGACCAGCCGGAGCTGGAGGCGCTGCTGCGCGCGAATCTCGAGCGCCATCCGAATGCGCAGTTACGCGGCAACGCCGAGGTCACCGGGATCACCCACGGCGCGGACGGCATCCGCGTCACGTTCACCGACCGCTCCGACGGTCGAGTGCACCGGGTCGACACACGCTATGTGCTGGGCTGCGACGGCGCCAACAGCATGGTGCGTGCCCACATTGGGTCCGCGATGCGGGACTTGAAGTTTCAGCAGCGATGGTTGGTCGTCGATGTGGCCACCGACGCCGACCTGGGCCAATGGGACGGCGTCCACCAGATGTGCGACCCGGTGCGCGCGGGAACCTATATGCGCATCGGAGAAGCCCGCTACCGCTGGGAGTTCCAGCTGCTGGCCGGCGAAACGGCCGCGGACTTCGGCACGCTGGAGGCGTTGCGGTCGTTGATCGCGCCCTGGACGGACAGGGTCGCCAACGGCGACCTTCGGCTGCTGCGCGTCGCCGAATACACCTTCCGCGCTCAGATCGCCGACCGGTGGCGCCGCGGCCAAGTGTTCATTCTCGGCGACGCGGCGCATCTCACGCCCCCGTTCATCGGCCAAGGCATGGGGGCGGGGGTTCGGGACGCAGCCAACCTGGCGTGGAAGATTGCCGCGGTCCATCACGGCACCATGGCCGCCGACATACTGGAAACCTACGAGCAGGAACGCAAACCGCATACCCGGCAGATGATCCGGTTGGCGTTGGGCGTCGGGTGGGCAATGACCGGTGGTGGCCGCGCGGGCGATGCGGCGCGCCGGTTGGTGTTGCCGCGGCTGCGCTTCCTCCCCGGCGTGCGCCGCAGGATCGTCGACTCGACCACGCCGTCACTGCATTCCTCTGCGCTGGTGTGTAATTCGCGGCTACCGCGCCGCCTCGCGGGCAGGTTGTGCCCGAATCCGTCGCTACCCGACGGCCGGCGCCTCGATAACGCGCTCGGCGCGCGTTTCGCGCTGATCACCACGATTCGCCCGACTGCCGCCGACGAAGCATCCCTGGTGCGCCGCGGCGTCGCCGTCGTGATCGCCCGACCTGGGGATCCCTTGGCGACGTGGCTACGCCGGGGACACGCCAACGCAGCGCTCATCCGCCCCGACCGGACCGTTGCGCGGGCCGGACGCAATGTCGCGGCTGTGTGCGCGTGGACAACTGCCGTCCTGTGCGATCGGTGAGGTCGCGTCTATTCGGGTGCCGCCGGCCGGGCGACGATGACCGGTACCCGCACCGAGTGCAGGACCGTGTTACTGACCGAGCCCAACAGCATGCTGGCTAGCCCGCCCCGCCCGTGACTGCCGACCACCACCAGCTGTGCGCCCTCCGCCTTGTCGATGAGGTGCCGCGCCGCCCGGTCGCGGGCGACCAGTCGATGAACGGCGACGTCGGGATACCGTTCCTGCCATCCCGCGAGGCTTTCGGCGAGGCTACGCTGCGCCTCGTCTTCCACCGCCGGCCATTCGGCTTCGAAGATTTCGGTCACCGCGGTGTCGCTCCAGGCGTGGATGGCGACCAGATCGACGCCGCGTCGCGACGCCTCGTCGAACGCGATCTCGGTGGCGAGTTCGGACGCCGGTGAGCCGTCGGTGCCCAACAGGACATAACCGTTGCGCGGATCCGGCAGCTCTTCGTCCCGGAGCACCGCGACCGGGCAATTCGCGTGCCGCACCACGGTCGAGCTCACCGACCCCAGCACACCACGAGCCAGTAATCCGTGACCGGCGCTGCCCACGACGATCATCTCCGCCGTATCGGACATCTTGAGCAAGGCCGGCACCGGGGCCGAATACACCAACTCCCGTCCGATGAGCACCTTGCGGTCGGCGGGCATCGCCTCGTCCGCGATTTTCATCGCGTGCATGATCGCCTTTTTGCCTTCGTCTTCCAGACTCGTGACGAGAGACTCGGGGTATGGCACCGGTGGGTACGTCGCGGTGGGTGTCGACACCGCGTGCACGACGGTCAGCGGGACATTTCTCATCGACGCTTCCCGGGCCGCCCAGGACGCGGCGACATTGGACGCTGGCGAGCCGTCAACCGCGACGACGATGCCGAGTTGTTTGCCGGATGCCGACATTTCGTTTTCCCTCCGTCGTGGACGACGCTATCCGACGGGGGGTTTATCCATCGTGAGGCTTTAGTCCTCAACTGTCGGGACGGAAGACTCCGGGGGTAAGCCGCTGGTCACGGGGGAGGTCAGCTCCTGTTAAGGCACGGCCGCGGCTAAGTCTGGCGCCGCTGCAATCGCGCAATGATCCAGAACGGCAACGCCACGAACACCGTGCCACCGATGAGATTACCCACGGTCGTGATGCCGATGTTGGTGAGCAAGCCGTGTTCGCCGAACCCCCAGGTGATCACGCCCCGCGGTGCGACCGGGTGGAAGAGATTGAGCAGCAAGGGAAGACCGAGAAATCCGACGTTGGCGATCACGTGCTGGGTGCCGCCGATCACGAAAGCGAACGGGCCGTAGAATGCGAATGCCATCCGGGCGATGTCGCTGCGCGCCTTGAAGAACATGCACATCGACGTCTGCAGGAACCAGGTGCACACCACCGCGAGCAGCAGTGCCGTCCAGAACGGCTGCCCGGCCTTCAGCGTGCCGACGGTCGCCGCCCGCTCGGCAAACGTACCCAGATAAGGGCCGCCGGCCGCGGCGCACACCGACACGAACACCAGAGCGCCAACGATGTTGCCGATCAGTCCGACGGTGACCAACACGACGTAGCCGCCCACGGTCAGTCCGCGGTTGAGCACCGCGAGAAAACCCGCGGCCATGTCCGCGGTGATCAGTGACATGCCCGACACCAGGATCAGGACGAAGGACATGCCGAAAGCCAGGCCCATCAGCAGGCTCGCCACGCCCGGTGTCTTGACGCCGGTGCTCACCACCAGGGCCAGCAGCGCCCCGAACGCCACCATGACACCGCCGACCAGGGAACGCATCAGGAATGTTAAGGGGTGCGCGGCCTTTTCGATTGCCATGGCCGCCACCCGGTCGACCATGGCGCCGACCGACAGGGGCTCGAACGGATCCTCGGACACGCCGCTCGCCCTGACGCCGGGAGGGAAAGCGGTCACGTTGTACGCAACCACAACGTCGCTCTGACGCTGCGGCGCTTCAGCGTTGATCGTCATCCGTGTTCGCCTTTCCTCAAGCTGTGGATCGTATTGATGACACCGGCAATGTGCTCCTCGCTGAGCCGCTCTCCGTCGAAGACATGGCTGAGCAGAATCTTGAGGTCGAGCATCTGTTGCAGGTAGACCAGGCAGGGTGGGCATTCGTCGAGGTGCTTGGCCACGATCGGCCCCCACTGCTGCGGATCGGAGTCGACGAGATCGTCGACCAGGCGGACGAAGTCGACGCAGTCGATTGCGGGGACTGTGTTGTCATGAACGGTCATCGTTGATACCGCTTTTCCAGTTCGGTTCGGAGATTTCCCCGGGCGCGGTAGAGCAGTGCCCGCTGCGCCTCGGCGGACAATTCGAGAAGCGCGGCCGCCTCGTCGGCCGAGGTTCCGGCGATGTCACGCAGGATGACCAGTTGCCGCTGTCGTTCGGGCAGCCCCTCCAGCGCCGCTCGGAGACAGCCGAGGAGTTCGGTTTCGACGGTCTGATCTTCGGGCAGAAAGCGATGCGACGGCGGGACGCTCCAATGTCCGGCATCGGGGTGACCGGCGGCATGCATGTGACCCGACAGCGGATCGTCGGCTTCGCCATCGGCGGCCAGCACCTCATGATGGCGGATCCGCGATTCCCGTTGCCGGTGCCGGGATGCGGTGTGTCTGACAATGCCGAACAGCCAGGTACTGACCGACGAACGCCCCTGAAACGAATCCGCCGACTGCAGCACCTGCACCCATGCCTCCTGCACCGCTTCTTCGGCGACGGTGGGCGAATCCACCATGGTGCGAGCGAAATTCACCATCGGACGGTGAAAGTCGCGCACCAAGCTGGCCAGCGGAACCCCGCCGACCAGGCGTTCGGATTCGGTACCCTCCGGTGGCACCGCCACCGGAGTCACCATCGACCTGCGCTCAGACGCATCTGGCCAGTTCCCAGCGCAGCTGCCCTTCGGACGGCGACTGGACGGGGATGAACGCCGCCTCACGGTAGCGCCTGCTTGCCGGCGTTCTGCTCGCATATCCTTTCCCGCCGGCAGTCCGGATCTCCAAGTCGGCACTGGCGCTGGACAATTCGGCTGCGGTCAGTCGCAGCGACAGCAGTTCCTTCTTGGTGGGCGGCTCGGTTCCTCCCACGGCCGCGGCCAGAGTCGCCAGCGTCGCCTCGGCATCGATCAGCTTCTGCGTCACGCGGTCGAGATCGGCGCTGAACACCTCGTTGACGCCGCCGAGCTCCAACCGGGCCTGCGTCACGGCCGTCCGCGTCAGGCCCAGGCACATTGCCGACTGCAGGACAAGGAAAGTCGGGCGGACCGCCTGCAGGAACCTCTCGAAGTCGCGCGACAACACCTGTTCGGCGGGGACGTGAGCGCCGTCCAGGTTCAGGTAGGACGAGGCGGTGCTGCCCATGGCCAGCAGATCGAAGTGCTCGCCCAGAACCACCCCGGGCGTGCCCAGGGTCAACGCGACGATCAGTTTCTCGCCGGCATCGGTCCGCACCGTGGTCACCATGGTCGAGTCGGGGTGCAAGTTACTGGCCCATCTGATCGGGCCGGACACCCGGTACCCGTCGGCCACGGGTGCGGCGGTCAGCTCCAAGCTGCCACAACCGGCCGCCTCCTTGAACGCCGCGGCCATGCCGGTCACCCCCAGCACGCTTCCCGTAAGCAGCGGTTCAATCGCAGCGATACTGAATTCAGTTGCGGCCATGAGCAAATACTCGACCGTCATGCGATGCGCCCACAACGAGAACCCGGTGCTCATGCAGGCCCCAGAGACCAACCGGATCACCTCGGCCATCACCGGGAGTCCGCCGTCGAGGTTGCCGGGAGCGCCGATTCCGAGCAGACCGGCCGCACCCAGCGCGGCGAAACTGCGCCGGGAGTGGTCCTCACCTCGGTCCAGCGCCGAGGCGTGAGCCCGAATGTCTTCCAATAGTTCGACATCCAACCGGCTGGCGGCAGGATCCATGGTCGCCGTCATTTCGCTGCCTCCTGAGCCTGCTGCGCGGAGTGCTTCCACGCGTAGTCGAGGAACTTCCCGTCGAATGTGACGACCACCCTGTCGCCCTCCGGGTGCGGGCGACGTTGCACGCTCAGTTGAAAATTGATGGCACTCAGCCCTTGCTGAACCCGTGCCAGCCTGATGGCCTCGCCGAGCTCGCTCTTGGTGAATGTCTGTGCTAACGCCGGGTTTTGCGTCATGATGCTTGTTGGCTGATCAGGGTCGAGTCGACCGTTACCGGGTTGCGAAACGTGTTCACCACGGGTGACCAGGCAATGGCGTTGTCGTGGATCTCCTTCAGCGTCGCTTCGTCGGCGCCGCCGGCCAGGCTCACCGTGCAGCGGACCGCGCTGAACCCGAGGGGCTTGCCGGGCGGGGTGTCCCCCACGCCCCACACCGCGGAGATATCGATGTCGCCTTCCATCTCGATTTCGATCTTGGTCAGAGTCACGCCACGACGGGTCGCGTTGGCCAACAGTCCCACCGATACGCACGAGCCCAGCGCGGCCAGCGCCGTCTCCGAGGGATTGGGTGCCGAGTCGTCGCCCAGCAGCGCGGGTGGCTCGCCCACCAGCATCGGCGCCAGGTCCCGTACATAGGTCATGTTGCGGAACCCGGTCTCACAGACCGTCTTGGCTTTGAGCGTCTTCTTGCCGGTCTCGGGGCTGGCCTTGGCGGTACAGGACAGCCGGTCAAGGCCTTCGGCGTCGATGACGAGTGCGTCGGTCATGTGAACTTTCTCCATTTCTCGCAGATTGTGCGGCGTCACGGAGTTAGTGCGCGGCGGGCATCGATGCGTGACGGCGGGCGCGATGGATTTACCGTCCCGACACGAAACATCACGCGCCTGAAACACAGCGCCACTGACCGGCCGCTGCCTATCGGCGAAATTTGCTCAGCCGAACAGGCTTTGCGCGATGTAATGGCCTTCGGCCGGCGCCGGCGGCACCGCGAAGATTGCTGACCCGATGTGGCGGATGTATTCGTTGAGAAGGTCGTGGGCACCCAGTCGGTTCTGCAGACGGATAAAATCTTGGGGATCTTTTTGATACGAGACGAACAGCAGACCGGCGTTGAGTTGGCCGTTGGCGTCGAGACCGTCGGTGTAGTTGTAGGACCGCCGGCGGATCATGATGCCGTCGTTGTTTTCCCGGGCGGCAAGGCCGACGTGAGACATCGGATCGATGAGCGGGTTGCCGTCGGTGCCCTTGGCGGCGAAATCCGGTGTATCGAATTCGTGCTTGCCGCTCAGCGGCGCCCCTTCCTCTTTGGTGCGCCCGAAGATCCGCTGCTGATTACCGATCCGGTCGACATCCCACGTCTCCATCAGCATCCGGATCTTGCGGACGACTTGGTATGTCCCCCCGTTCATCCACGGCTGGTCACTGTTGTTGACCCAGACGAATTTCGCGTACTCGCCATCGGTGGCGATGTTGCGGGTACCGTCCTTGAAACCCAACAGGTTTCGCGGCGTGTGCTGGCCGGGGCCGGCGGAGGCTCGACCGAAACCCAACACCGCCCAGAACGGCGACACGATATTGCGGCCGAGACGGGCCAAGTTGCGCACCGCGTGGTAGCAGACCTGGGGGTCGTCGGCGCACGCCTGCACGGACAGGTCTCCACCATGCAGCCGGGGATCAAGGTTGTCTCCGTTCAGCGGCGGCAGGTCGGTGAACACGGCGGGCCGCTTGGCGGCCAGTCCGAACCGATCGCCGAACAGCGACGGGCCCAATCCGACGGTGACGGTGAGGCTGGCGGGGCTCAGCCCGTAGGCCTCCCCGGTGTCCGCGGGAGGCTGCACCTCGACCTGCGGCTGTACGGTCCCGACCGGCTTGCCCTGCTGCAGGATCGCGGCGGCGGCCGACCAGCGCGCCAACAGCGTCTGCAGCTCTCTGCGGCCCGCGCCGCCGGCCACCGAGAACGACATGAACATGGCGTACCGCTGTGGGGGCGTGTCGATTCCGCCTTGGTGGGGCTGGCCGTAGAAGGGATAGCTGCGGCGCAGATCGACGGTGTCATCGTCGTCCCCGCGTTGCCCCGCCGCCATCGCGTGACCGGCGAAGCCGCCACCGACGGCGCCGATCGCGGCACCGCCCAGTCCGGCCAGCATGGCGCCGCCCAGCGCACGCCGGCGCGACACCGTGCTGGATTCCGCCGGCGTGCCGGCGTTGTTCGGGTCGCCGGCGGGTTCGGTGATGTCGTCAGTCACGATCAGCCGGCCGTGACGACTTTTTGGGCGACGGTAGACAGGCTTTGGTGCAGCGGCTGGATGACCGCGGTCAGCTTCGGTGCGTCGCTGGCCTTCAGCGCCGGGGTGTAGGTCTTGTAGCCGCCGAGTGCGGCCGCGTCGCGATACCCATCCAGCGTGGTGAGCACGCTTTGGAACTGCTGATCGATCTGGTGGACGAGATTGCCGTCGATCTTTTCCAGGCCCGGCCGCAGCGAGGCGTACGCCTGTTGGGCGCCTTCGACGTTGCCCGAAAAGTCCACCAGGTCAATGTGACTGAAGGCCTCTTCCTCACCGGTGATTTTGGTGTTCTGGATCTCTTCGATCAGGTCGCTGGCACCGTTGGCCAGGTCCTCGGGTTTGTACTGCAGGCTGGCGACGATGCCGTTCAATTTGCCGACGTTGCTTACCAATTCGGTGCTGAGCGCCTTTGTTCCGGGGGTGATCGCGCCGCCCTGCCACAGATCGCGCTCGATGGCGTGAAAGCCCTTCCAGCCGACCTTCGCGTCGACCGGCGTCGACTCGCGCATGTCGATCAGATAGTCCAGGCTGCCGGCGTTGTCGCCGACCGCGAAGCCCGGCAGGACGAAGCCCTCCACGGTGGACTCCGAACGCTCCCAGAACAACCGGGCTTTGGCGTAGGTGGCCTTCGCGGCATCGACATTGCCCCCCTGCACGGCAGCATCGAGTGCCTTCACGCCATCGTTGAGCTGACCGATCTGGTTGACGATGTAGGCCGCGTAGTCCTTGGTGCCCTTGCTGAGGATGCTGGCCACCGTGCCCGTCGGCGTCGCCGGCGTCTGGCCCGTCACCGTCAGGCTCTGGTATTCGGTGCTCGCACCCGGACAGTAGAGTTGGTAGGCACCCCCGTCCAGCGAAACCGTGAACGACACCGGGTCCAGGCCGGGCGCGAGGTTTTCCTTCTCGCCGACGATCCGCTGGTCCCTGAGTAATTCGACTTCACTGATCCCCGGCGCATTCGTATTGGCGACCGTGAAGGTCACCGGCCCGGCGGGCACGCTGGTGGTGTCCAGTGCGCAGCCGTCTTTGCCCCCGTCGTTGGCCAAGGTGACCTTGACCGCATTGGTGCGTCCCGGTTTCTGCTGCTGGGCATGGCTCGAGTTATCCGTCGAGTGGCCGCATGCGGTCATAGCCAACGCCGCGGCCGCGGCCAAAGCCGTTGCGGTGGGCCAGCTCGTGGAAGACCGGCGCCGTGCCCGGGCGATGCGACTCACCATTAGATCGATTTCCTCTCATCGTCTTGCCTGCGGTCCGTGCGCACCGAGGCTATCGCCGACAGCGCGCAAGCCAACGCAAAACCCGCTATCACCAATGGAAGCCAGACATTCCAGAGCTGCCGCTCGCCGCGATCACGGCCGTTCGAAACGATCTCGGCGGCAGTCGAGCGGTCCTCGACTTTGGACGTGGACCAGTCCGTCGTCAGCCCGCCGAGGCTGACGGTCTTGGCACCGATCAGCCCACCGCCGGTCAGAATCGCCGTGCGGTTGCTCATCGCTTGCGCACTCACCACTGAATCGCCTTGCGCGAGCACGGTATACACGGTGGTCGTCGACCACTGACCCTGAAACGGCCCCGGAGTGCGGCCGGCCGCGAGACCGACCGGTAGCCGGCCCCCCGTCATGCTCAGCAACTGACCCAGCGTGACTTCCGGCGCACCATCGGCCCCGGCGGGCTCGGAAGCCTGCCATACCTGTACCGGCAGGCCGTCCACGGTTTGGTCGTCTCCCGGGACGAGCACGATGTTGTGGGCGGTCGAGGTGCCCTGGGGGACGACGGTCAGTTCGCGTCCGTGCGGCCCGGTCACCATCGACACCGCAGCGGTGTGGCCGGAGCGGTCGGTGACGGTGCGCACGCGCACGCCCGGCGATGAGCCGGCGGCGGGCGTCACGATCGCCAGCGCCGCCGCGACGATGACCAGCACCGCCGACGTCGCCGCCAGCAACCGGCCGCGGGCCCGCGGCGTGGCGGCGAGCCGTGCGGGCCAGAGGAAGACGACAAGTACCGGCACGGCGTAGAGCAGCCAGCCCAGCACCTCGATGAGGCGCGGGTCGGCGGGGATGCCGAACACCCCGGTCGTGGCCGCACCCAGCACCGAGTTGCTGGGTATCCAGCCGGACAGGTCGAGCACCTGCTGCTGGCCGATGCTGACCCAACCCGCCTCGTGCGCGGTGCGCAGCGCACCCAGCACCAGCCCGGCGGCGATCAGCACCAGAAACACCCCGGTGACCCGGAAGAACCGGCCGAGGTTGATCCGCAGGCCGCCGTAATACAGGCCCACGCCGAGCCCGACCGACGTCGCGATGCCCACGGCGCCACCCAGCACGGCGAACCACCGGTTCCCGTGCGAGGTCTGCGCGGCCGCCAGCAAGAAGACCGACGTCTCGAAGCCCTCCTTGAGGACGGCAAGGAACGCCATCACGGCCAGGGCGAACGCGCTGCCGCGGTTGACCGCCCGACGGGCTTCGCGCTCAAGTTCCCCTTTGAGCTGGGCGGCGTTGCCGTTCATCCAGATGATCATCGAGGTCACGAACACCACCGCGATGGCGTTGATGACGGTCTCCATCATCTCTTGCTGGGCCTGCGGCAGGCTCGCGGCGAACAGGTCGAGGCCGACACCGACTCCGACGCTGAGCAGCACGGCCAGGGCGACCCCGGCAAACATTGGGCGCACGGTCTGGCCGTTTCGCATGAGGAAGGCACCGACGATGCTCACAATGAGCGACGCCTCGAGGCCTTCACGCAGACCGATGAGGAAGGTGCCGATGAACACGCCGAATACGCCCTGCATATGCCCTGTTTCTGTCCCGCCGGTCGTAACGTTCGGCTTAGCGTAGCCTAACTAACCGAGGGGCATTCGCCCTGGTCCGGCAGCTGCCGTGTCAGGACACCGGCGCGGTCACGAAATCGATGAGTTCCTCCACCCGACTGATCAACGCAGGCTCCAGATCGTTCCAGTCGCGCACCCGCGAACGGATATGCCGCCAGGCCCTGGCGATATCCGTTTGATCGTCGTGGGGCAAACCGAGCACCTGGCATACGCCGTGTTTCCACTCCACTTGCCGCGGCACCTTCGGCCAGGCGTCCAGGCCCAGCCGCTGCGGCTTCACGGCCTGCCAGATGTCGACGTAGGGATGACCGACGACCAGGGTGTCGGCGCCGCCCGGACCGCGCCGCACCGCATCGGCGATCCGCGCCTCCTTGGAACCCGCGACAAGGTGATCGACAAGCACACCGAGCCGCCGCTGGGGACCCGGCGCGAATTCGGCGACGATGTCCACCAGGTCGTCGACACCACCGAGGTGCTCGACGACGACACCTTCGATTCGCAAGTCCTCACCCCACACCTGGGCGATGAGCTCGGCGTCGTGGCGACCCTCGACGTAGATCCGGCTGGCGCGCGCGATGCGGGCGCGAACACCCGACACGGCGACCGAACCGGATGCGGTCCGGCGCGGCGCGGTCGGCGCTGGCCCGCGCGGGGCGGTGAGGATGACGGGACGCCCCTCGAGCAAATAGCCAGGGCCCAAAGGGAATCCACGTACATGACCACGTCGATCTTCCAGGTCCACTCGTCCGTATTCGACGCGTACCACCGCGCCGACATATCCGGTTTCCACGTCCTCGACGACCAGGCCCAGTTCGGCGGGGTGTTCGGTCGAGCGGGGCTTGCGTCGCCCCGCGGCGAGAACATCGGTTCCATAGCGATCCACCACGCGGCAATACTAGAAAGGCTTGCGGCGAAACACCGTTACGGCGCGCCACGTTCGGCGAATCGTCGTCGAAGTCACTCTCGGTGCATCAGCGCCATCCAAGAGGAAAATGCGCGTTTAACTGTGTGGCGTTACCTGGCTGATGACGTCGTCGATGGTAGGTTGCTAGGCATGGCAAGCACTGCCGCTCACGCACACGTTGCGGCGGTTAGCGAGGTGGACATATGGACCTGTCGCATTGGGTGACAAGCATTGTGGCATTTGTGCGGGCCGGCTACCCCTCCGGCATGCCGGTCACCGGGTATGTGCCGCTGGTGGCATTGACACGCCGACGGCTGGGCGACGACGACATCACGGCCATCGCAACGGATCTCATCGCGCGCCGGCTCCGGCCGATCAGCCCGGTTGATATCGGCGTGGAAATCACCCGGATTACCAACCAGCTGCCCTCCCCCGACGACGTCTCGCGTGTCCACCGTCGCGTTCACGCGCTGCGCTGCTCACGCGGATAAGCATCGCCGACCGATTGACCGCCGTCACGGTGACTTATGCACCGGGGCGCCGCAGACCGCCAGATAGTCCGCGTAATTCCAGGTCTGCAGAAACTGTTGGCCCGCTTGCAATCCTCGCTCGTATAAAGCTTCGCGTTGCTGCGTGGTGATGTCGAAGTCGATCGGGCTGATCCCTTCGGCGGGCACAAAGATGGTGCGCCGAACGGTGCACGGGTCGTCGATGTAAGCGTTGTCTTGATTGCTCACCAGTGTCTCTATTGCCGCGATCCCCAAGGACACCGGCCCATGCACCGGATGGGTGGGCGGGATGCCGGGGCGCGCGGACAGTCGGATACCGAACGTCGGCCATCGCGGTTGCGCGTCGGGCCGATCGAACAGCTCGACCGGGAAGTCCGACAACAATCCGCCGTCCACCCACGTCGCGCCGCCGACCCGAACGGGCTCGAACACATACGGGATGGCCGACGACGCGTGCACCGCGCGCGCCACCGGAAAGTCGTCGGGGTCGATTCCGTAGGAGTCCAGATCCCACGGGATGCGGACCAGCCGGCGCCGGGACAGGTCGCTGGCCGTCACCACGAGCGACCACGCGAACTGTTCGGGCTCTTCGCCGGTGCGCAAATCGCCGAAAGTCCGCACCCCGAGATCGCGGAGCAGACCGGCAAGCAGCTGTTCGAGATAAGCCCCGCGATAGACACCGTCCGACGTCAACAGCGACAGTGCCCCGCCGATCAGCGGCACTCGCCCGATCAGGTTGCGATCAAGGAACTTCCGGTAGTCGATGGTGCGCATCACATCGGTCAACCGGCTCAACGGCTCACCGGCCACCTGCAGGGCCGCGACCAGCGAGGCGACGATAGCGCCCGCACTGCTCCCCGCGACGCGCGGAAACCGGTAGCCGGCCCGGGCGAGCGCATCGACCGCGCCAACCAGTCCGATGCCCCGGACGCCACCGCCTTCGCACACCAGGTCGGCACGGTCTGCACTCATCGCAAAGTCCCCCTAACCGGTTCGAGCCGGGCGAGCCTGACGACGCACCGAAAACCTTACCCACTTCATTGCCGGGAGCATGATCAACAGATTCGGCGGCCGTCCACACCGAAGAAGTGCAGGTGCCCGGGTTCTGGGTGCAGCCGCACCCTGCTGCCCTTTTGCGGTGGGTGGCGCCCGTCGGCCCGGGCGACGATGGGCGCATCGATCACCTTGCCGGGGCCGGTAATTCGCCCATAGAGGTAGGCGTCCGCCCCCAGCTCCTCGACCACGTCCACCTCCATCTCCACGCCGAGGTCGCCCAGCTCGAAATGTTCGGGGCGGACCCCGACCACGACCTCACCCGCGCTTCCGGCAATCTCCCGCGGCAGGATGATGGGCCAATCGCCCAGCGACACAGCGCAATCCACAATGGGCAGAGTGAAAAGGTTCATCGCCGGCGATCCGATGAAACCTGCCACGAAAACGTTGTCGGGGTTTCGGTAGAGCTCGCGAGGCGGTGCGAACTGCTGCAGCACGCCGTCGCGCAAGACGGCGACGCGGTCACCCATGGTCATGGCCTCGACCTGGTCGTGGGTGACGTACACGGTGGTGGTGCCCAGCCGCCGTTGCAACGCGGCGATCTGGTTACGCGTCTGTACCCGCAATTTGGCGTCGAGGTTGGACAGCGGTTCGTCCATCAAGAACACCTGCGGACGGCGCACGATCGCGCGGCCCATTGCCACTCGCTGGCGCTGTCCGCCGGAGAGGTCTTTGGGTTTGCGATCGAGATAGGCTTGCAGGTCAAGCAGTTTCGCCGCGTCCAACACCCGCTCGCGGATCTGAGCCTTCGGCGTTTTGGCGATCTTCATGGCAAAACCCATGTTCTGGGCCACCGTCATGTGCGGGTAGAGCGCATAGTTTTGGAACACCATCGCGACGTCGCGATCTTTGGGATCGACGTGGGTGACGTCTCGGTCGCCGATCCGGATGTGTCCGGAGTCCACGACTTCCAGTCCGGCCACCATCCGCAGCGAAGTGGTCTTGCCGCATCCGGACGGTCCGACCAGGACGACGAACTCGCCGTCGCCGACATGGAGGTCCAGATTGTCGAGGGCCGGGCGATCCGCTCCCTGATAGCGCCGGGTCGCTTGTTCGAACGTCACCGAGGCCACGGCTACCCGCCCATCCCGGTGACGGCGATACCGCGGACGAACGACCGTTGCGCGATCGCGTAGATGATGACCAGGGGAAGCATGATCAACATCGAGGTTGCCATCAGCACCGGCCATCGGGCAACGTATTCGCCCTTCATCCGGACCAGGCCCAGGGTCAGCGTGGCCAGGCTGTTGCGCTGAATCATCAGCAGCGGCCACAGGAAATCGTTCCAGACGTTGACCCAGGTGAGCACGGCGAGCACCATCACCGCCGGTCTGGCATGCGGCAGCAGGATTCGCCAGTAAACCTGCCACGGTGAGCAACCGTCGAGTATCGCCGCCTCCTCCAGGTCGGTGGGCAGGGTGCGAAAGAACTGCCGCATCAGGTACGTGCCGAATGCGCTGCCGAAAAAGCCCGGCACGATCATCGCCCACGGTGTGTCCACCCAGCCCAGGGTCCGCATCACCAGGAACTGCGGGATCACCGTCACCGTCAGCGGCACCATCAAGGTGCCGAGATAGACGACGAACAGCGCGTCGCGGCCACGGAAATCGAGCCGCGCAAAGGCATATCCGGCCAGCGAGCAAAAGAAGACATGCCCCGTGGTGACGCATCCCGCGTAGAGCACGGTGTTGAAAAACATTCGGCCGAACGGCATCAGCGCGAACACCTCGGTGTAGTTGGACCACCGCGGGTGGGCCGGTAGCAGCGTGGGCTCGCTCACCTCGCCTTCCGTTTTCAGCGACCCGGACACCGCCCATGCGATGGGGAACAGTGCGCACCAGGCGACGCCGAGCAGCGCGCCATAGACGACGCTGCCGCGCAAGACGGTGTGCTTGAAGACAGCCCTACTTGAGGCCACGCGAATTCTCCAAGGATCGTCGATGGCTGACCCGCAACTGCACCACGGTCAGCACCAGCAAGACGGCGAACATCACCCACGCCAGCGCGGAGGCATAGCCGAATTCAAGGAACGAGAACGCATGCTGGAACAGCATGATCCCCAGGACGTAGGTCGCCGATTCCGGCCCGCCGCTGGGGCCGTTGAGGACATAGACCATGTCGAACGCCTGGAAGGCGTGGATGACCGAGATGATGACGACGAACGATATCGACCCCCGGATCAACGGAACGGTGATGGAGACGAATTGTCTTATCTCGCTGGCACCGTCGATCTTGGCCGCCTCGTAGACCGTTCCCGGAACACCTTGCATCGCGGCCAGCAGCACGACGGTGGCAAAGGGCACGCTGCGCCAGACGCTGACGATGCACAGTGAGGCCATGGCCCAGTGGGGATCGACCAGCCACGGGACCGGTCCCAGCCCAACCCAGCCGAGCATGATGTTGAGCAGGCCGTTGTCGGTGTTGAAAACGAACTGCCAGACGACCGCCATTACGACCGATGAGATCGCCAATGGCAGAAAGACGATGGTGCGGAAGATCCCGATGCCCCTGACCTTCTGGTTCAGCACACCGGCGACGGCCAGGCTGATCAAGACCGTCGGCACGACCGTCCCGAGGGTGAAGATCACGGTATTGCGGATCGCGATCAGGAAAAGCGGATCGGCGGTGAACAGGTCTCCGAAGTTGTTCAGGCCCACGAATTTTGGCGGGGTGAACACATCCCAACGCTGAAAGCTCATGTAGAGCGAGAAGCCCAGGGGAAAGAGCATGAACACGGCGACCGCGACCATGTTGGGTGCGACGAACAACCGGCCCGCCCATGCGTGCCGGCGCCACGGGCTCGGGTTCTTCGGGGATTTCGCTGTCGCCCTCCCCGCGGTGGCGGTCATGTCAGTTGCATCCATGGAGGTCATGGGCTGCGCAGCACTTCGTCGACCGAGCGGGACAATCCGCTCAATGACGCCGCCGGCTGGCTGCCCCGCAGCACGGGACCAAAGTTGCGGTCCATCAACGCATTGACCTTCTCCCAGGCCGGCGTGATGGGCAAGCCCTGCGAATAGGCCGGCCCCTCGGTGAGCACACCGAGATTGCCGAGCCGCCGATGAGCCTTGGCGAATCCGTCCGAACCCAGCGCCGACCGCAGCACCGGAACGAACAGACAGGATTCACCGATCAACGCTTGCCCGATGGGCCCGGTCGCGAACTTCACGAACTCCCACGCCTGCTCCTTGCGCGGGCTGCTCGCCGAGATGGCCAGTCCGGTGGCGCCGATATCGGAACACGCGGCATGTCCCTTTCCCAGCGCCGGGCCGACCGGCAGCGGAGCGACATCGAAATCCAGGTCCTCGGCGCGGATGTAGGTCTGGTAGCGCCAGTGCCCACCGAGCGCGATCGCGGCCCGTCCCACCGCGAACAGGTTGGGCGTCGACATGGACTGCGTCTCCGAAGCGTTGGGCGCAACCCGGTATTTGTTCGCCAGATCGGCGTAGAACTGCACGGCTTCCTGGAACGCCGCCTTGTCGAAGTTGAAGTGGGTCGGATTCAGTCGCGGATCGGACCACGCAACGCCGTTGTTCATCGCGAACAAACCGGCCGAGTAGTAGGAGCCCCAGGTGTTGACGAACCCGTACTGCGCGGCCCGGCCCGAGGCGTCACGCTTGGTCAGAGCGCGCGCCGCGTCCAGGAATTCGGTGAAGTCCCAGGGCTGCTCCCACGTCTTGGGCGGCGCCGGCACCCCGGCTTCGGCGAAAAGCCGCTTGTTGTAAAACAAGTAGTTGCCCGACCACTGCTCGGGGAGCGCGTACTGCTTTTCGTTGAATGTGAAGGTTTCGTACAGCGCCGGGATGCTGTCCGCCTTGAGCTCGTCGGCAAACGCCTTGTCGCGCGCCAATAGCGTGTTCATGTCCAGCAGCACACCGCGCTCGGCGAGTTCGGCGTAGGACAGTTCCCACGCCATCAGCACGTCGGGGCATCTGCCGCCGACGCAAAACGTCGAAAGCTGTTGCATGACGCCCGGACCGGACTGCACCGGCCGGACTTTGATATCGGGATGACGACGCGCAAATTCATCGACGATGCGCATCCTGGCGTCACGCTCGTCTGGATTGGCCGCGAAGAAAAAGGTGAGCGCGTCGTCGTCGGGGGCGCACCCGGCCGGCCACGGTGCCAGCGCCGCCGCGCACAGCGCGCCGGCGCCCCGCAGCAGGCTGCGCCGCCCGAACGGCTTATCGAGCATGGCTCTCCCGGTCTTGCCCGTGGCCGGCTCCCCGGCCGGCGGTATCTGACGTCCTTGCTACCCGATGAGGTTGTGATGTTCCTGGGTTGGCCACCGGGGCAGCGTCAGCGCCGCCAGACGGATGCGCTCGGCGTCGCCGGTGATGTCGATCGTGTGGATGCGATCGTCGGCGCCGATGCCGATCACCAGCAGGATCTGAGCGCGCCCGCGGGCCGCGATCACGATGCCCGGTGCCCCGTCGATGAGCATGACAGCACCGGCGCGCGCCCGCTGTGCGAATCGGCGGGTCTCCTCGGCGACCTCTCTGGCGCCGCGCAACGCGGTCGGCACGTCCGCCGGGACGAGGGCACGATCGACCGTGCGCAGCACCTCGGGAGCCAACAAGTGGAGCAGGACGGCGATGTCGCCGCCGCGCGAGGCCGTCAGGAATGCCTCCACCACCTTGAGGTGGTGGGCCGTGCGACGGGGCCGGGTGGCTGAGGCGGCGTGCAGTCGCGCACGCGCCCTGCTTGCCAGCTTCTTCACGGCGTCCGGTGACCGGTTCGTCGCCGCGGCGATCTGGTCGAACGGCATGGCGAAGACGTCGTGCAGCACGAACGCGACGCGCTGCGCCGGGGAAAGCCGGTCGAGCACGACGAGCAGCGCGCCGCTCACCGACTCCGTCAGCAGCGCGTCCTCGTCGGCCGGTGCCGACGCCGTCCGGGCCAGCCGGTCGAGTTCGTCGGCCTCGGCGAACGATTGTTCGGCGCGGCGCTTGCGCACCCTAAGCTGGTCGAACGCCTCCCGCACGGTGATCGTCGTGAACCAGCCGGAGAGGTTGTCGACCGCGGCGAAGTCCGCACGACTGGCCTTCAACCACGCCGACTGCACCGCGTCGTCGGCATCGGCCGTTGAGCCCAGCAGCTGAAACGCGACCGACCTCAGGTGTCGTCGATCGGCGTCGAAACGCTGCGCCAGCTCCACCAAATCATGTGTTGCGCTCATGGGTCACCTTTTCCGCACGGAAGTCGTCAGGAAGATGACCGCGTCCAACGGACTTTCATTCGCGAAGGAGACAAGCACCATGACCTTACCGATTGTGCGCCGCGTGCGCCCAGCATGCATTCGACGTGGCGCAACGGAAACTGCTGCGGGACAGGGAATTGATCCATGAACACCGCACTTGTCGCGACCACGCTGGTCACCGCCGCAGTCACCGCCGCGATCGCCGTGGCCGACCTCATTCCGGCGCGATTCGTGCTGGCCAACTCCGCCCAGGTCGGGGTGCCGCGGTCGTGGCTACCGGCGCTGGGCGGGCTGAAGCTGGCCGGAGCCGCCGGAATTCTTATCGGCCTGCTGGGCCTACGGGAGTTGGGAATCGCGGCCGCCGCCGGCCTGGTCCTGTTTTTCGTCGGGGCGGTGGTGACGCACGTGAGGGCACACGTGCTGTACAACATCGCGTTTCCCGGCGCGTACCTGTGCCTCTCCGCGGCGTCACTGGCGCTGATGGTCATGCGCTGAGACAAGCCCGGACGCCGTGAATCAGGCGGGAAAGTACCTGATCCGGGTGACCGCATCGCCGCCCCAGGCCACATCGGCGAACACGATCGCGCGCCCGTGCCCTGAGTTGAGTGAGACCGCGACGGTGGGGCCCGCGCTGATCATCTTGGTTGCACCGGCCCCGTCCAGTTGTTCCACCAGCTCGGCCAGATCGAGCGGATCACGGTCACCCAGCGTCAGTGCGGCGTCCGATGACAGCGCCCGCGCGGCGGAGAACTTGTCGTTACGCGCGGCGGCGCCGAGGAAAGTCGTCACCAGCCGCTGGTGGCGCGCACCCACCCGCCGGAATCCGGTAACGAAACCCGCGGTCCCACGCCAACCTTGGTTACCCAACAGCGCTTTGGACAGGTTCAACGCGGGCCGCAAGGCACCCGAGCCGGTGCGCAGGAACTGCAGCATCATGGCGGGCAGTTCCCAATACGCCCGCAATTGACCAATTTTCCACTCGCCGTTGGTTTCTCGAAGGTCGTAGCGCAGGAACGCGGGAATGTACATCGTCACCGCCGAGCCCATCGCCACCTCGAGCTCGAGATCGCGCAACACCGCCGTGCCGACGACGATGTCGAGATCGCGGTGGAACTTGATGTCGCGCGGACCGATGAACGTGTCGTAGAAGCGGCCGATCTGCTCATGCCCGACGTGCGGTCGCGAACCGACCGGGTCCTCGACCCGGCCGTCAGCGGTGAACAGCCCCACCCACCCGGCGCGGTCGTGTGCGGCGGCCGCCTGCGGCGAGCGCTCCACGGCGGCGAGCAGATGTTGTCGATCCAGCGGTACCACCACTACGGTCCCCCCACCAACTCGATGCCGGCGGACCGCATTTCCGCCAGCGCTTCGGCGCCCGAGTCCGCGGCCGCGGCCGCGGTCAGGTCCACCAGCACCCTGGTGGTCAGGCCCGCCGCCGCCGCGTCCTCGGCGGTCCGCCGGACGCAAAAGTCCGTCGCGATGCCGACCACGTCGACCTCGTCGACCCCCCGTTGCCGCAACCACTGCAGCAGCGTCGTCCCGTTCTCGTCAACGCCCTCGAAACCGCTGTACGCCGCGGAATAGGCGCCCTTGCGGAAGACGGCATCGAGGTAGCCGGTGTTCAGATCGGGGCGAAGATTCGCCCCGACGCTTCCGGCGACGCAGTGCACGGGCCAGGACGACGAATAATCCGGCCGGTCGGAAAAATGATCGCCCGGGTCGATGTGGAAGTCCTGGGTAGCCACGATGTATCGGTAGCCCGGATCGCCGGACAGATAGGCGTTGATCGCGGGCGCCACCGCGGCGCCGTCGGCCGTCGGCACCGGGCCCCCCTCGCAGAAATCGTTTTGCACGTCGACGATGATCAACGCTCGCACGCGCTCCACCCTATCGGTGCGCACCAATGCCCTCTAGCTGGTGATATCGGCGCCACGGTTTGCTCGACTGGCAGCCGGGTAATACACCGGCCATGGTGCTCAGGAGAATCGCGCGACCCCTGTTGTCAGTGGCCTTCATCGGGCAGGGAATCAATTCACTGCTCAATCCCAAATCAGCGGCGGAGGCCGCGGCGCCGGCGGTCGACGGCCTGCAGGCGTTGCCGGATTCGGTGAGCAGCAGCATTCCCAGCGACCCTGAGACGGTCGCGCAGATCACCGCGGCCGTGCAGATCGGCGGCGGCCTACTACTTGCGACTGGCAAACTTCCCCGGATCGCCTCGGCGGCGCTCGCGGTGACGGTGCTGCCGGCCAACCTGGGGACGCACTCGTTCTGGAACGAAAGCGACCCGGTGGCCAAAGCTCAGAAGCGCCAGCAGTTTCTCACTGACCTCAGCCTGCTGGGCGGGCTGTTGATCGCCTCCGCCGACACCGCCGGCAAGCCGTCACTCGGGTGGCGTGGCCGCCGGGCGGCCGAACGGCTCTCCGAGCGGGTGTCGTCTGCGTTGCCCGGTTCCGACGACACCGATTTCTCCGAGCTGGGTGAACGGATCGCGCACGGCTTGCAGATCGGAGCCGAGCGCGGCCGCGAACTCGCCAGCACCGCTGCCGAACGCGGCGCACCCTACGCCGAAGCCGCGCTGGAGCGCGGCCGCGAACTCGCCGGCACGGCGGCCGACCGCGGCCGGCCGCTGGCGAAGAAGGCCCGCAAGCGCGGGGAGGAATGGGCCGACGAGGCCGCCGATCGCGCCGCATATCTGGCCGAGAAGGCGCGCAAGCGCAGCGAGGAACTTGCCGACGAAGCGGTCGACCGGGCCGCGCCACTGGCCAAGAAGGCCCGCAAGCGCAGCGAGAAGCTCGCCAAGAAGACCCGCACGCGCACCGAGAAGCTCGCCGACACGGCACGGGCACGTGGCGAGGAATTCGCCGAAAGCGCCCGGCAGCGCGGCAGCGACCTGGCCGACACCGCCCGCGAGCGAGTCGGCGGTCAGGTCGAGACCGGCCGCCGCAAGCTCCCCTGGTAGTGACGCGAGCCCACCGGTAACCAGCGAGCTAGTTGGGCCAGCGGCTTCGCAGGATCTCCGGCGCCCACGCGGGCCAGTCGGGTTTGCCGATGGTCAGCCCGCCGCTGAGCCGCGCGATGATGCACGGGCCGCGCAGGCGGCTGTTGTCGTAGACCGTCGTGAGATCGGACAAGGCGATGGCCTCGGCGACCGGCGTCCACAGCCGGCGATGGCGCTGACGGATCTTGCCTTCCGGCACGTCGTGACCGCCGGCTCGCACGCGGTGCCGGACACGTTCGACCGCAAGATCTTCCGGAATGACAACCACGTGCAGGACGACGGTGAAGCCGGCGCGGCGGGCGGCGTGGATCAGGTCCAGCTTCGAGGGGTGGGAAAACACGGTCTCGGCAATGAAGGACCGGCCCAGGTCGATCAGCTTTGCACGGGTGTCGGCCGCGATGCGCGCGGCGTCGTAGGAGTGTGCCGCCGCATCCTGGGGCCAGCGCTGCCTTGCGATTTCGTCGGCGTTGACCACGAGGCTGCCCGGCAACAGCGGCGCCAAGGTGAACGCGATGAACGTCGACTTGCCGGCACCGTTGGGCCCGACGACCAGGTCGAGTCGATCCATCGGAACGCCGCGCCGCGGGCCGGAGCCGGGTCAGCGCCCGCCCGCGAGCACCACCGCGGCGCCGTCGGGACGGTACTCGACGATCTCGCCGTCGTCGTTGAGGGCGACCGTGGTGACGCCCTGCCCGGCCAGCGTCGCCCCGTAGTTCGTGCGCGCCAGGCTTTCTTCGATGGCCGCGGAGATCTCGGCGTTGAACACCACGCCCTCCTCGACGGTGAGCTCGCCGGTCGCGAGCTGGCCGGCGAGCGCGGCTTCCACCCGCCGCCGCGAGGCGGTGTGCTGGCTGGACACTGCGCGCCCGACCCGAGCCCAATGGTCGAGTTGCTGCTTGGCCGAGCGGCTCTGCCGGGCGCCTTCCGCCGCCGCGCTGTCCATCAGGTCGGACGCGACCCGCGTGACACGATCGAGGGCCTCCGCCATGGCTTTCCTCCAATGCAGCACTCCGTTACAACCCGTAGCATAATGCTACACGCACGGTTGCGCCCAGGCTACTCGCGAGCCTTCACGACGGCGTCCACGATCGCGTCGACGCCGCGACCGACATCGACGGTCATGCCGGCCTCGTCCGAGCCCAGAGGCTCTAGGGTGTCCAGTTGCGACCGCAACAGCGCGACCGGCATGAAGTGGTCGGTCCGCGCAGCCAACCGGCCGCCGATCAGTTCCGCCGAACCCGAGAGGTGCAGGAACTCCATGCCCGGGCAGTGCGCGCGCAGCTGGTCGCGGTATTTCCTTTTCAGCGCCGAACAACTCACCACGGCGCCGTCGCGGTGGGCGGCCAACCATTCGCCGACCCTTTCCAGCCAGGGATAGCGATCGCCGTCGTCGAGGGGCTCACCAGCCGCCATCTTGGCGATGTTGGCCGCCGGGTGCAGAGTGTCGGCGTCGACGAACGGCACCCGCAAGCGTTGGGCGAGCGCCGCCCCCACCGTCGACTTGCCCGATCCGGAGACGCCCATCACCACGACGGGGGCCGATCCGCTCACCCGGTGCGTTCGCCGAGGTTGCGGTTCCATTCCAGCCAACCGACACCGCTACGCCCGTCGGCGGTGCTGATCGTGGCCCAGACGCGGGGAAACTGGCTGACCCGCCCGTCCGTCGCGACGAGCCGGACCGGTGCCTGACCGCGCACGTCCACGTTCGCGGTGATCGCCCCCGGTTCGAGCACCAGTGTTGCGTCGAGCGGTAACCCGTTGCCGGCGAACGATTCTCGCGAGTCAACGGTCTGCAGCTCGGTGACCTTGCCGTCGGCTCCCTGCTCATAGCCGATGCTGAATGCGGGCGCGCCGGGAATCCGGATGTTCACCGCGTGCAGATGCGTGCCGTCGTGCAGGTGCAGCGCGCTCCACATCCAATCCATGCCCCACCAATCGCGCACGCCCCAGGAGTGATCACGCTGGCCGGGAACCGCATCCACCCGGTAGCCGGTGCCGTCGATCGTGACACTCCCTGAAACGGTGCACGGAATCTCATAACGCGTCGTCAACCCGTACTTGTACGGGGTGCCGTCGGTGGCCCACACCAGGTTCATCGTCATCTCGACCGGGGTGCCGGGCTCGCCGGCCAACAACGCCGATGGGTCGGCGTAGGCCTGGCCCCGCGCCCGCACGTCGACGCGATAGCTCTGCAGGGGCGTGTCGGCGGCGTGAACGAGCTCGAAATCATCGGTCCGCACGGCCCACGGGTCCGGCGGCAGCGTCACTTGCGCGTCGACGGCGACGGTCGGCATGTCGGGGCCGCACAACAGCACGTGCACCCACGCGGTCCGCTCGTTGGCCACCCGGCCGAGGCGGAACCAGCCGCCCAATCCCTGTGCCGCATCGGCGAAGTCGGCGTACCAGCTTTCGCTCCACAGCGGTTCGGCCGTGGGGTCGTGGGCCAATTCGTCCTCCGGCGACGGCTGCAACGGTTCGGGTGCCACCGCGGCGGGCAGCGTCGACAGCGCGTCCGTGTCGAGGACATGGTCGCAGTGCCGGCGCAGCATCGTCATGAACATCTGGTCGCCGCGATCGGTGCGCTCGACCAGCATCGACGAGACGATCGCCATCATTACCCCGAAGAAGCTCTGCCGGCGGACGCCGTCGGCGACGTCGGTCAGCGTGAGGGGCGCCTCGGGTCCCAGCGCCTCGTGGTAGGCCCGCAGCAGCGCGTCGTAGTGCTGCCGGCGATCCTCGGTGGCCAACGCGCAACCGAGGAAGTACGCCAGGTCGGTCAGCGCCGGGCCCCAGGACACGGTCTGCCAATCGACCACCGTCAGCGCGCGATCGGCGCCCTCGGTGCCGAAAAGCATGTTGTCCAGTCGGTAGTCGCCGTGCACCAGCCCCTGGATCCGGCCCGGACCGGACGCCTCGGCCTCTTGGGCCAGGTAGCCGTCGAACGCGGCGACCAGGCGTTCGCACACCACGCGGTGCTCCGGTGCGATCTGGTCGCCGTAACGGTCGGCGAAACCGGCGTACAGCGGGGTGATCATCGCCTGGTTCAGTGGGGCCTCCCGGTTGAACCACGGCGCCTCGGCCAGCGAGGGGTCGCCCAGCAGTGGTCCGTGCAGCCGTCCCAGTTCGACGACACCGAGCCGGGCCTGTTCGACTGTGGCGCCCGCGATTTCATCGCCGACTACGGCCGGACCGGCATCGCCCAGCAGCAGGTCGAACACGCCCGTCGAGGTGTCGACCGCGGCGTGGTAGCAGGGCGTTACAGGTCCGCCCAGGCGTGGCGCGATGTCGCCGTAGAAGCGCACCTCGCGCTCGTAGAGCCCCAGCGCCAGCCCGGTCTGCCGGCTCACCGGATCGGTGGCCGCGACCTTCAGCACCACCGACTCGGGCCCATTCGCAGTCCCCTCGGCCTCGGCATAGCTGAGCCGGATGCGGTAGCACTCGCTCATCTGGCCGGTGCCGATGCGCTCCACCGAGAAGTCGGCGATGGGTCCGGTGCCGATCACCGCGGCCAACCAGGTGGCGCTGAGGTCACTGGGTCGTTCGATGACTTGCTCGGTCTCGGCATGCATGAGGGCTAGCGTGCCAGGTCAATGCGCCAGTGAGAAGCCGTCCCAGGCCATCCGCCGGTGCGGGTGTGGATCGAACTCGACGCGAGACTTACGGTCGAAAACCATCACCGCACGTTCGTCGGCGGTGTAGAGGGGCCAGTCCTCTCCCGGCACGCCGGTTCGGCTGAACGCGCGCCAGCGCCGTTGCACCTGATTGCTCACCCGCAACGCGCCGCGCCGATCCGCCGCCGCGGTCAACAACGCGCCGAATCGGGTGCGGTAGACGTCGAAAACCGCGAGCAACTCGGTGGCGTGGGTGGCTCCGAAGCCGGACCAGCGCAGCGTGCGCGGCGCGTAGTCATACCGGTAGAGGTAGGTCGGCGCGTGCGTGCCGTGCGCCTCCGCGATCTGCCAGGCCGCCGAGGCGAACGCGAAATCGCCGCCGAGCTGGATGCACGCGGCCCGCTCGGGATAGTCGGGATATGCGGCGGTAATGCGCTCGCGGACAGCGGGTTCGGCCTCGGCCAGCAGTTCTTCGACCATCGTCTCGTTGGTCGGCAACATCGCCAGGAAGCGGGTGAACAACCGTCCTTCCTCGGCATTCGTGCCCACGATCAGCGGGACCCGGTGGGCCTCACCGCGCCGCATCGCCTCGACCGGATCCCTCGGCAGGATGTCGTCGCCGAAGACGGGGCCAATTGGGAAGGCGCCCAGTCTCTTCTGCATTCCCTCGTCGATCAATCGGTGTTGAGTCTCCACCAGTTGAGCCGAGGACGCCTGCATCAGTGCGTTTGCGGCATCCTGCTTGCGCACCCCGAGCAGGTTGGCGAACCGGTTCGCGAACTCCGCGGCAACCTCTTTCGAGCGCACCAGACCCGACGCCGGGCTTTCCGAGATCGCGCGGGCGAACAACCCCTGAGCGGCGGGCACCGCCAGCAGCGAGGCGGTAATGCACGCGCCCGCGCTCTCGCCGAAAATGGTGACGTTGTCGGGGTCACCGCCGAATCCCGCGATGTTGTCGCGAACCCACTGCAGCGCCAGCACCAGATCGCGCAGGTACAGGTTGCTGTCGATGGTGGTCTCCGGCGTCGACAGCGACGAAAAGTCCACGCACCCCAGCGCGCCCAGCCGGTAGTTCACCGACACGTAGACGCATCCCCGGCGTGCCAGCGCCGCGCCGTCGTACAGCGGTGTCGCCGAACTGCCCAGAAAGTAGCCGCCGCCGTGGATGAACACCATGACCGGCAGCGGCCCCTCGGCGTCGCCTTCGGGCGCCACCACGTTGAGGGTGAGGCAGTCCTCGCTCATCGGCTGATAGCGACCTCCCAAGCCCGACATGCCGAGCAGGGTGTAGCGGCGCTGCTGGGGCGCGCAGTTGCCGAAGCCGTGGCAGTGCCGGACACCCGACCACGGCAGCGCCGGCTGGGGCGCCCGGAAGCGCAGGCGGCCCACCGGCGGACGGGCATACGGGATCGACCGCCAACGATTGACCCCGTCGCGGGTGAAGCCTTCGACGGTGCCGATGGCCGTGCGTGCGCGGACAGTGCGGTCATGCATAACCCGACGGTAACCGACATGACGGTGATAACGCGCGCGCAGCGCCTTAATCGCCCGGCGCGGCGGTTAGCCTGACTGGATGCGGAAAGCTGCGATGATCGCCGCGTCATTACTGGTCGCCGGGTGCTCACACACCACGGGCGGGGGCGGCCCGAGCCAGACTCCGAACACGACACAGGTGTCCGGTTTCTCCCCAACGAACACCCCATCCGGCAGCGCTCCGGCAGGGGCGCCGAGTGCCAAGGCGCCGATATCGGACGTCATCGCCTGGATCGAGGCCGGCCACCCCGCCGATCCGGGTCGCTTTCACACGGCCACCCGCGAGGGCACGGCCACGCCGTTGGGTGACGACATCGCGCTGACGGCCATGGCCGGCAAGGTTTCCTGCATGACCGATGCCAAACGCACCGGCAACGCCCTGGAGTGCCTGGTGAGCTTGACCAATCCCCCGCCGGCGCCCGCGACGGCCTACGGCCAATGGCACGGCGGTTGGATCAGCTTCGACGGGGTGAACCTGCAGGTCGGGTCAGCCCGCGCGGATCCGGGTCCCTTCATCAACGGCAACGGATCGGAACTGGCGAATGGGGATTCGCTGTCGTTCGGCGACTACCGGTGTCGCGCCGACCAGGCCGGCCTGTATTGCGTGAACTACGCGCACCAGTCGGCGGCCAAATTCAGTCCCGCCGGTATCGAGCCGTTCGGATGCCTGAAGTCGACGCCGCCACCGGATGGCGTCGGCACGGCGTTCAGCTGCTGAGACCGGCCATGATGGTGGCGAAAAGCTCGCTCATTTCGTCACCGGGCCCACCGGGCACGGTGTAACCGGCTTCGTCGCGGATGTCGTTCAGATGGTCGCGCACGTCCTCGACGGAGAGTGCAGGGCTGTAGAAGCCCTTCGTCCGCCCGATGAAGAATCGCGAAACATGGCCCGCGCCAACGGTGTAGATCTCCCCCGACACCGGGCAGTCACGATGCGTCAGGAAGGCCGCCACCGGAGCTACCAGAGCCGGATCGAGCTTCTGAAGATATTGGCCCACAAGGTCATCCAGCACCACCTGGGCGTCCGCGTCGTCCGGCCGGACGGCACCGTCCACGGAGTGCGCCAGCATCCGGGTGTAGGCGATGGGGGCGATGGCGTTGACCTTGATGTCGCGGCCGGCGGCTTCGGCGGCGAGAACCCGGGTCAGGCCGATCAACCCGGTCTTGGCCGAGCCGTAGTTGCTCATGCCGGTAGCCCCGAGTATTCCCGCGGCCGAACAGGTATTGAGGATGCGGCCATATCCCTGTTCGCACATCACTTTCCAAGCCGGCCTCGTCACGTAGCAGGCGCCCTTCAGGTGCACGTCCAGCAGCGGCTCGAACCGATCCGCGGTCATATCCTCGAATAGTGCGTCCCCCACGATGCCGGCGTTGTTGATCACGATGTCGACTCGGCCCCACACGTTCAGGGCGGCGTCGATAATCGACCGTGCGCCTTCGGGATCGGTCACGCTGTGGCTGTCGGCGACCGCCTCGCCGCCCAACTCGCGGATCTCGTCGGCGACGGCGCCCGCCGCCGCGGCATCGGATCCGTTCCCGGTCACCGAGCCGCCGATATCGTTGACGACGATGCGGGCGCCACGTGAGGCGAGCAGCAACGCGTACTGCCGCCCCAGACCGCCCCCGGCGCCGGTGATCACGGCCACCTGGTCATCGAACCGCAACTCGCTCGTCGGCATCGTCATCAGCTCACCAGCTCACCAGAAGTTCTTTCATGCCATAGATGTTGGCTTTCTTGAATTGCAATTCGCTCGCCGGCACCGCCAGTTTCAGTCCGGGCAGGCGGCGTGCCAGCGTGGCGAACGCCACCTGCATCTCGACGCGGGCCAGGTTCGCGCCGATGCATTGATGCACCCCGTAGCCGAATCCCAAGTGCCCACGGGTGTTTCGGTCGACGTCTAGGGATTCGGGATGGTCGACGAATTCGGTGTCCCAGTTCCCGGCCAGCAGGCTCATCATCACGAACTCCCCGGCGCGGATCAGCTGACCACCGATCATCAGATCTTCGGTGGCCACGCGGTCGACCTGGCTGTGCACGATGGTCAGGTAGCGCATGAGTTCTTCGACGACATTCGCGATGACGGCGGGATCGTCGGTCTGCCCGAGCCGCTCGAACACGTCGGGATGTTCCAGCAGCGCAACCGTTCCCAGTGAAATCATGTTGGCGGTGGTTTCGTGGCCGGCCTGCATCATGATCACGCTGTTCATGGCCGTGGTGGCGTGGTCGAGTTGCCCCGTCGCCACATATTCGGTCAGGAGGTGGCTGATCAGGTCGTCGCCGGGTTCGCGCTCTTTGCGCTCCACCAGCTCCTCGATATAGGCGTACATCGCCCCGAACGCCTGGCCCTTTTGCGCGTCGGTGGATTTCTGGTCAAGGCCGGTCGTGGTGTTGTGCTGGAAGAGTTCAAGGTCTTCCGGCGGCACTCCCAGCAACAGCGCGATCACCATTGACGGCACCGGCAAGGCGAATTCACGCACCAGATCGGCCGGCGCGCCGTTGTCGATCATCTGCCCTAGGTAGTGGTCGACCATGTCCTGAATGTGCGGCCGCATCGATTCGCAACGCCGGAAGGTGAAGTTGCCGGTCATCATCCGCCGCAACCGATGATGCTCGGGATCATCGGTGCGCGCGAACATCACCGGGACCTTGTTGTCGGCGTCCGTCGGCATGATGGAGTCCGGAATGGTCTTCGCCGATAACCGGGGATCGACCAGCGCCGCCCTGATGTCCCGATAGCGGCTGACCACCCAGACCGGGTTGCCCTGAAACATCGCCCGCTGCAGCCCGGGCCGCTCCCGCCAGTCGGCGAAGTCGGCCGGCGGCGCAAGCGGACACTGCGCGGCCCGCGGGATGGGCAACACGGGAAGGTCGGCGTCCGAGCAGGAATCGGTCGTCTCGAAAGATATTGACATGGCCTATGTTTCCCACTAACTGTCAGTTATCTGCCAGTTGTAGAGCGTAGAGCGCAGGTTGTTGGCAGTCAACTGTCAGTTAGGCTGTCAGAATGACCGCGGTTGAGGACCGGCCGTTGCGTGCGGACGCGGCTCGCAACGTCGAGCGCATCCTGCGCGCGGCGCGCGAGGTCTATGCCGAATCGGGACCGGACGCCCCCGTGGAAGCGGTCGCGCGCCGCGCCGGCGTCGGCGAGCGAACCCTCTACCGCCGGTTTCCGGCGAAGGCCGACCTGGTGCGCGCCGCCCTGGACCAGAGCATCGCCGAGGACCTCACCCCGGTGATCGACCGTGCCCGCCTCGCAAAGGATCCGCTGCGCGGTCTGACCGAACTGATTGAAGCGGCGATATCGCTGGGGGCACGGGAACACCACCTGCTGACCGCCGCGCGCCGGGCCGGGTCGCTGACCTCCGACATCTCGGTGTCGCTCAACGCCGCGCTCGGCGACCTCGCCCGTGCGGGCCAGCGGGCCGGCAGCATCCGCGCCGACCTGGTCACCGACGACCTGCCCCGCCTGGTCGCGATGCTCTTCGGCGTGCTGTCGACCATGGATGCGGACAGCGACGGCTGGCGGCGCTATGTCGCCCTGATCATCGACGCGATATCGGTCAACGAGCGGCAGCCGTTGCCGCCGGCCACCGCATTGCGATATGAGGTGCAGCCGGACAGCTGGCCGCTGTGAACGAACGGCCGCTCAGCTAGCCGGCAAGCCCGCTTTGATCGCGGCGTCCTGCTTACGGGCGAGATCGAGCATGACGTCGGCCGGCGTGGGATTGCCGATGACACAGTCGGATTCCAGGTCGACCATGGCCCTGCCCTCGACGAACACCGCCTCGGAGATCTCCATCGGGTTGGCCGGGTCGGATCCCTGGCCGATCACCATGAACCCGTTGGTGCCGAGGTCGATGGGCTGCTGCTGGCCGTTGACCTTCTTACCGACGACGTCGCGCATGTTCGCCGCGGTCTGGGCGGCAGTGCCCGCGTCCGGAAAGACCGCGATCGTATCGACGATGGTGCGCTTGCCGTCGGGATTCTTGAAGACCTGTCCCACACCGGCGATGCCGCTGGGATTCTGGCTCGGCGGCCCGTCGGCGGTGGCGTTAGGGCCGATGTCGCTGGGCTTGATCAGCAGGTTGCTGTAGTCCGCCGGGGCTCCCGGTGAGGCCGGGGCCGCGCCGGCCGACGGGGTCGACGAGGCGGCCGAGCTGGACGACGCGGCCGAACCCGATGATGCCGTCGAGCCCTTGTCCCCGCCGCAGCCCACCACCGTCGCGCCGATCAACACAGCGGTAGCCGTCAAGCCGAGCGCGGACGTCCGCACCGTATTCATAAGGGTCTCCTCCTGAAGTCAGCCATTTGTACCCCTCACCATCGGCGAACACGCGAAATTCGGATGCCGGGCAAATCTTCATCCAAGAGCCCAGCTTATGGGCTTGCGGCCATCTCAGTAAGGGTGGTCAGCGCTCTTTCCACATCGCGCCGCGCATGGTCGCCGAGAGCGGAATCTCCTCGACGCCGATGAGCCCCTGAGGCGCGCGGCACACCCAGTCGATCGCATTAACGACCCGGCCGGCCGTCGAGATGCAGCCGGCATCAGTGGAATCGAACAGCGGATGGGACACGTGGGTGTTGATCTCGACGCGCGGTTCGCCCTCCACGACGACGCGGTGCACCCCGGTGTGGCCCTCGGGCGGGAATTCCCAGTCGGGCGCCGCGGCCTGGGTGAGCCTGGTGACGTGCTCCAGCGTGATCACCGGTTCACCGTCGCGCACGCCCTCGGTGGCGAACCGAACCGCGGCCATCCGCCCGGGCTCCACCGTCATCATGGTGCAGTCGATGCGCTCGGGCGTGAACCAGCGTTCGATGCGCTGGCGCACGTCGTCGAGCTCGACGCCAAAATTGTCGGCCAGGCTGCGAACCTGTCCACCCCACATCGCCACGATCACCCCGGGCAGAAACATCATCGGCGAGTCATCATCCGGTGTTGTACCGAAACCCATTGCAGCACCAGTGAACTCGGCGTCATCGTAATTTCCGTAGTCGAAGATTTCCTGCACGGTGACCGAAGAGACCCGGGTGGTCAGGCTGACCGCCGAGTGCACCAGCGTGTCGCCGGAGAAGCCGGGGTCGATGCCGTTGACGTAGAGCGAGGCGTTACCGGCGGCGCAGGCCCGCTCCAGGGGCTCCCGCAACCAATCGTCGGCATGGCGGGGCGTGACCAGCCACACCATCGACGTACCGACCACGTTGACACCCGCCGCGAGGAACTTCGACATCTGCTCGATGGCTTCCATCGGCCGGGTCTCGCCCTGCGAGGTGTACACGACGCAGTCGGCGCTGAGGGCCACCAGGGCGTCGATGTCGTCGGTGGCGATGATGCCGGTCGGCTCGTTGAGCCCGCACAACTGCGCCGCATCCCGGCCGACCTTCTCCGCGCCGGCCGCGTGCACACCGACCAGTTCCAGATCCGGTCTGCCGATGATCGCCCGCAACGAATGCCGGCCCACGTTGCCGGTGGAGAATTGAATGACTCTGCGCACGGTTACCCTCGTCCTTCCGGCGGTGGGTGCTGACCCATCATGCCGCGTCCAATCGCCGGGCGGGGTCAGTAATCCGGTATCGGCAGCGGCGAATTGTTCGAGTCGATGCCACCGTCGACGTGAAAGATCGCGTTGGTCGCATAACAATCGCGGGTGGAGAGGTACACCGCGAGCCGCCCGAGATCCTCGACGTCACCCAGCCGATGCAGGGGTGTGGCCTCTTTCATTTTCTCCAACGACCCGGGCATCAAATCCAGGCTGCCCTGCAGGCCGTCGGTCGCGAATGAACCGAGTGCGATGGCGTTGACGCGAATCTTCGGCGCGAGTTCCTGGGCCATGGCGCGGGTGAGCGCCTCGAGGCCGCCCTTCGCGACGCAGTACGCGGTCAGCGCCCGAATGCCGAACCGGGCCGAGCCCGACGAGATATTGATGATGGAACCGTGTCCGGCGCTGAGCATGTGCGGGGCGGTGAGCTGACTCATGATGAAGGCGGAGGTCACGCACCAGTCGAAGGTGTGCCGGAAGTCGTCGTCGGTGATGTCCAAAAACCGTGCGTACGTGGAACCACCGACGTTGTTGACGAGAATGTCGATGCGGCCGAAGCGCTCCATGGCGGTGTTCACCACGCGTTCGCCGTCCGGGCGACTCATCGCATCCGCGACGAGCGCCAGCCCCTTGCCGCCGGCCTTTTCGATACCCTCAATGGTGCCAACGATTTCCGACTCGGTCCGTGCCGTCCCGACGACGGTGGCGCCGGCCTCCGCCAGTACCCGAGCGATGCCGGCCCCGACACCGCGGCCGGCACCGGTGACGATGGCAACCTGTCCGTCCAGCCTGAACTGCTCCATTGCCATCCCGGGTTCCTCCGATTGTCTGGTACGCCGCGTTGTTAAATCTAGAAAATTATGCTGACTAAAGTCAATGAATTGCAGCGACCGAGGTCGGCGATAGCAGGACCCGCCCAAGAATGACCAAGTTATGCAACTCTTTTTGATTGCCGCACGGCATAATGGTCGGGTGAACCCGGAACCACTCACATGAGTCGGGTCAACCGTGAGGAAAGCAATGGCTGTGACGGACCGACTGTCGGCACGAGAAGCTAAGCGTCTGCAGACGCGCGAGCGTCTGATGGGCGCCGCGATAGCGGAGTTCGCCCGCGCCGGAATGGCGGAGGCGGACGTCAGTGCCATCGTGGCCGCCGCGGGGGTCGCGCACGGAACGTTCTTCTTCCACTTCCCCACCAAGGAGCACGTGCTGCTGGAGCTGGAGCGCCGCGAAGAGGACCGCATAGCCAAGCAATTCGCGCAATTCCTGAAATCCAAGCACGATCTCGTCTCCGCATTCAACGAGGCGGTCCGGCTGGTGATCGGGTTGGAACGCCGGCTGGGTGATCTGCTCTTCAATGATTTTCTCGCGCTGCACTTCTCCCAAACCCGCCCGCAGACCGAAGACGGCGGAGACCATCCGCTGATCGTCCTGGTCGCCCGCGAAATCGAGCAGGCCCAGGAACGCGGGGAGACCGATCCCGACGTCAGTCCCATGAACAGCGCGGTGTTTTTCCTGCTGGGTCTCTACGCCCTGCTGATCACGACCAATCACTGGCCGACCGGCCACACCCTGCTCGAGGACTACGTGGCGAGAACGTTGCGAAGTCTGCAGCCGTAGCTCTGCAAAACCCGACGCCCCTAACGCACCACGCCGCGCAACGGCACCAATCCGAGCTCCTTGTGCGTCAGGAACCCCGGCGCGGCCTCACACACGGCCGGGACGGTGTTGGCCGGGCCCATCGCAGTCCAGGTGTAGCCGGGCTTGGGGTAGTTGCCCTGCGGATCGGCCGGCGCCTGCAGGATCAGCTCGGTGGGTTCATCGCCCTCGATCACGATGCGGTAGTGATAGTGCCCGCCCCAATCCGGCTGCGGCTCAATGGCATCGTATTCATCCATCGTGTACATCTCGTGGAAGGTGATCAGGGGCTTGCCGTCGACCCACGACGTCCACTTGTGGTGCTGCGAGGCGACGGTACCCTTCTTGATCGTGCCTTTGAAGCCCGGCATATCACTGGATAGGCCTCCCTCATAAGGGATGTCGCGCGTTGCCGTTCCCAACTCGACGTCCGTGGTGTACTTGTCGACGGTCTTGCCGAAGCCGTCGACCACCATGGCCATCGATTGGGCGAACAGTGGCCACGCGTTACCCAGCAGGTTCGGCCCGGCCATGAACTCTTCGGGGTCGCTGCCCATTCCCATCTCATGCAGGTACTTCAGCGTGTCCTTGCCGAAGTTCACCACCTCGTAGATGTGGATGGCGTCGATCCGGCTGACGATGCGGGCCAGCGTCAGGACCAGCAGGTCGCCGGCGAAACCGGGGTTGACCCCACCGGCGTGAAACGACGTGCCGCCCTCGCGGCACGCCGCGTCGATCTTGTCGATGTCGGCCTTGCTGTGTTCGGTTGGATACCACCACGCGCCACCCGAGGCGACGACGTTCTTGCCCCCGCGCAGCAGCCGGCAGACCTCGTCGGGATCCGACCACAACGGCGCATAGAAGACGCAATCGGCGTCCAGCGCTTCGATTGCGTCCTTGTCGGTGGTGGCGAGCACCCCGATCGGTGCGATGCCGACGAGCTCCCCGGCGTCCCTGCCCACCTTTTCCGGACGGTTGCAGAGCACACCGACGACTTCGAAGGCGGGGTTATGCGCGAAATGGCGCAGCGCCACGGTCCCGACATTGCCGATGCCCCACTGGATCACGCGATACTTTTTCTCGGCCGGCGATGTGAGCGTCATTGCTACTCCTTTGCATGGCCGCAACGGCTGAGCGCTTGCTGAGCGTAGGCATCCGCCGAATGATGTGTCAACGATTCATAGGCTGACTCTTGTCAGTAGTCATGCCCAAGTGGTGCGGCCGCAACGGCCAAGTGCCGACCGTGCATTCAGCCGCCAGACCGGCATACGGGCATACGGGCAAACCGAATGACAGCCGGTCCCCGGGCCAAAGACCCGCTGCGCCGAAACCATGCCAATAGCTTTTGCTGACTTGAGTCAGCCTGTTATAGTTCACGGGCCGATTCAATCACGGGAGGGTTTGTGAATCTGCCGAGGCTGCAACATCGCACTGCCGGCAGTGAGGGCATCACCGCCGGATCGAGCGGCGCTCCCCCAACGGGTCTGACGATCGACGAACACCTGGAACGGTCGCAACTCGCGCAGCGTCAGGCCGACAAATGGCTCATCTCCGGCAGCCTCCTGATCGGCACCGCGGCACTGGGCGTCTTCGGTTTGCCGCTGTTTCTCTGGGGAGTGCGGTTGCTGCGCAGGGCCCAGCGGGATGGCCTCTCCGTGCGGCCGATGCTGGTCACGTTGCTAGGCTATCTGGTCATCATCGACGCCGCCATCAACACGGTCGGATGGGCACTCGATTTGGTGGCGAGCCACACTCTGCTGGCCCGCGTGCTGCTCAACGGGTGGGGCAACATGTTCGACGCCGGATATTTCTGGCACTACAACGAGTTGTGGGTCGGCGGCGCGGCCGGCCCAGGCGAAAAGGCTTTGGAAGTCGGCCTCATCCTGACCGTCTTCACCATGCGCATCGCCGCGGCCATCGGCTTCCTGCAGATGAAACGTTGGGGCCATCAGTGGATGGTGGTCACCTGCTGGATGGGCGTCGTCATCTGGATCACCTACGTCTTCAACATGACCATGTTCGCCGACGTGCGCTTCGCCGGCGTCGTGCTGCCGGTCGTCGGCTGGTGGCTCTACGACATCTTCTACATCACCCCATTCCTCGCCATCCCCTACCTGCACACCGTCAACCGCGAACTGTTCTCGGACTGAAATGCGCGAGCCGAAATCCACTACGTCACTGAGGAAGTCACATCATGGGCTATCTATGGGAGATCCTTCGCTACGTCGCCGCATGGGGTGGCACCGGTCTGATCATCTGGTTCTGGTATTGGCTGTTCTCCAACATCGGGACGTTCTGAACCGAGGCCTCGATAGTCGGAACGCACGGAGTTTCGCCGATGGCTGACCAATCCTACGGACACGCGATGGCGCTGGAACGGGGATGCTCGGTGACAGCGGTCGCGCTGAGCGACCAACGTCGCGAGGGCGTCCGGCTGGTCACTGGCGACGGGCGCGGCTTCGGTCTGAACGCGGCGCTGACATTCGTTCATGTCCCCTACCCGTCCGTTTGGAGCCGCAGGACCCTGACCTGCGGTGTGGCCCTGCAATGTTCGCCCTCGAAAGAACGCGTCACCGAATACCGTCTCAACGAGCTGTCCGCTCGCGAGCTGTGCGCGCTCGCGCTGGTCGAGGCCGGCGTCGCCGTCGGCTGGATCGCCTCCCGGTGGCCCGGTCTGCTTCCCGGGATCCGGCGGGTGCTCCCCGAAGTCCACGCCGAAGCCGCCGACATGGCCGGCGTGGAAATGCTCAACCGGGCAATCGCATTGGCGGCCACGGGCCGGGAACTGCCCGTTCATCCGTTGCTGGGCTCGTTGCCGTCGGCGTACACGGTGCCGCACGGGTTGGCCGATAAGCTGCGACGCAGCTTCGGCAGGATGCCTTGGACCACAACGCAGAAGCGGCTGCCGCGGCCGTACTCGGTTCCGGTCGGCGGCGACGGGGGCGTCCGCAACCCCAACCTGCCGCCGCCCAGCCGGCCGCAGGACAACGATCTCGACGTCACGCCACAACACCGGCCCGGGATCCCCTATCCCGAATGGAACATGTGGACACAGCGATTCATGCGCGACCACGTCGCCGTCGTCGAGCACGCCGACGCCCGGCACGCCCGCCGGCCCGTGCCGGTGGCCGTCGATGTGCGCAAGTGGTTCGAAGAACACACCCACCGCTCGATGACGAACCGCCTCGAAGACGGCTCCGACCTCGATGTCGACCAGTACGTCAGCCATTACATCGACTTGGCGACCGGGGAGGCCAAGGAGCCGAAGGTGTTTCGCGACCTGCTGCCCAGCGGCCGCGACGTCACCACCGCCTTGCTGCTCGACGGCAGTTCATCGTTGGGCGTGCATGGCGGACGCGTCTTCCAGCTCGAATTGTCCTGTGCCGATGCGCTGTCGCGTGCCATGACGCTGGCACGCGAGCGTCACGGCGTCTTCGTCTTCACCGGCAACACCCGTCACCGAGTCGAAGTCCGCTGCCTGAAGGACTTCGAAGACCGTCGCTTCGTACCGCCGAGTGGGCTGGGCCTGTCCACCCGCGGATACACCAGACTCGGTGCGCCGCTGCGCCATTTGACGAGCAGGCTGCTGGCTCAGCCCTCGGAGCGCCGCCTCCTGATCGCCATCGGTGATGGCCTCATCTCCGACGAAGGCTACGAGGGTCGGTACGCCTGGGCCGATGCCGCGCACGCCGTCGAGGAGGCCAACGAGGCCGGGGTGTCGATGTACTACGTGGGCGTGGGACCGACCCGCGTCGACCCCCTCCCCGAGGTGTTCGGGCCGCGCCGGTCGCAACGGATCCGCCGCATCGAAGAGCTGCCCCGAGTATTGGCCCATGTCCATCGTGAACTGGTCGCCGCGTGAGCGCCGGCCTTCAGAGGAAGAGATGACAACCGAGACGTATTTCGCCAACGGCAACGAAGTTCAGCTGTTCGAGCAGGCCTTTCACCGGCGCATCCCGGTGATGCTCACCGGCCCGACCGGGTGCGGCAAGACCCGGTTCGTCGAGCACATGGGCTCCTTGCTGCAGCGGCCCGTGGTCACCATCAGCTGTCACGACGACCTCACCAGCTCCGATCTGGTCGGCCGCTTCATGGTGACCGGCGGCGATGTCGTCTGGACCGATGGCCCGCTGACCCGGGCCGTCAAGGCCGGCGCGATCTGCTATCTCGACGAAGTCGTCGAGGCCCGCCACGATTCCCTGGCCATCCTGCATTCGCTCACCGACCACCGGCGGTCGCTGTACCTCGATCGTGCCGGCGAGGTCGTGCGAGCACCCGACGGGTTCATGCTGGTGTGTTCGTACAATCCGGCGTACCGCAGCTCACTCAAGGAGCTCAAACCCTCTTTCCGCCAACGGTTCGCGACCCTGGCGATGCATTACCTGCCGCCCGACCGCGAGGCCGAGGTGATCGTCGCCGAATCCGGAATCCCGTTGGCCACCGCCAGGCGGCTCGTCGGATGCGCGGTCGCGATCCGCACCGCCGACCAAGCCTTCCACTTCGAGCCGCCGTCGACCAGGGTGCTGGTGACCGCGGCTCAGTTGATCGCCGCCGGCGCAACCGAATTGGATGCGGCCGACGCGTGCATACTCGCGCCGCTGAGCACCGACGGCGCGATCACCGACGGCCTGCGTGAAGTCGCGGCGGCCAGCCTGGGAACCTCGGACACATCCGCATCGAGCAGTTATTAGAAAGGAGCAACCGGCATGGACCGACAGGAGGAGAAGCGCAAGAGGGCGCTCATCGTCTTCCAGATCTTCATCTACGGCTACCTGCTGGCGATGTTCGGCATCCAGCTCTACATGTCGTTTGCACGGGGGTGGTGGGATCTGTGAACGTGCCTCTGCTGAAACGACGTTCGGACGGTGCACCGGCCGGTGCCGAGGGGTCGGTCAGCCTCGACGATCACCACGACGAATCCCGGCAGGCTCAACGGCACGCGGACAAGTGGATGATTGTCGGTGCCGCGCTGATGGGCATGTGGGCCCCGGGCCTGATCGGTTTTCCCATTTTCATGCGTGGGGTGTGGCTGCAGCGCCAGGCCCTGCGCGCCGGCCTGTCGGTCCGGCCCATGATCGTCACCCTGATCGGCTATCTGGTGCTGATCGATGGGATGCTCAACAGCCTGGGCTGGGCCCTGGATCTGGTCGCCAACCACACGTTGATCAACCGCGTGCTGATGGTCGGTTGGGGCAACATGTTCGACGCCGGCTATTTCTGGCATTACAACGAGCTGTGGATCGGGGGCGCGGCCGGACCGGGCGAGAAAGCGTACGTGGCCGGCCTGATCCTCACGGTCTTCTCCATGCGGGTGGCCGCGGCCATCGGATTCCTACAGATGAAGCGGTGGGGCCATCAGTGGATGGTCGTCACCTGCTGGATGGGCGTGGTGATCTGGTCGGCCTACGTGTTCAACATGACCATGTTCGCCGACGTGCGGTACGCCGGTGTCGTCTTCCCCGTCATCGGGTGGTGGCTCTACGACATCTTCTACATCACCCCGTTCCTCGCCATCCCCTATCTGCACACCGTCAATCGCGAAATCTTCTCCGACTAAAGGAGCAGTCCCATGGCTAGTCCCTCCATACCGTCAACCGCCGAAGACAAAGACCCGGCCGCCGATCTCGAGCCGGGGACCACGCCGTATTACGCGCGGATGCACAAGTGGATCAAGCGGGCCGTGTTGGTCTGCCTGGTGGCACTGGTGATTGAGGGTGCCTTCACGTTGCCGTTCATGGCCGTCTACTACGGATACCCGACGCTGAGCCTCACCCAGATCTGCAGTGAGCTGCTCAAGATCCGGTACTCCAACGACACGCTGGAGTGCAAGTACCCCTATCCGCCGTTCGGGCCGCCCGAGGGCGCCGAGGGCAAGGCCACCGCGCAGGACGTGTGGGGCATCCAACCGATACCGAAGTATCACCGGCTGGGGTTCCGCGAACTGGTCAAGATCCACAACGACAGGCTGGCCCGCCAAGCGGCCCAACAGCAGGCGGCGTCGCACCCGTGACGGGGCCGGCCCGTTGAACTGCCGGGTCGTTCAGTGGACGACGGGCAACGTCGGCAAGAGTTCGGTCAAAGCGATCGTCGCTAACCCGGGGCTGCGGCTCGTCGGATGTTATGCCTGGTCGTCGGAGAAGGCCGGACGCGATGTCGGCGAGCTGTGCGGGATCGCACCGCTTGGTATCAAGGCCACCAACGACGTTGAGGCGCTGCTCGCACTGCAGCCGGACTGCGTGGTCTACAACCCGATGTTCGCCGACGTCGACGAGCTGGTCCGCATCCTCGGCGCGGGCATCAACGTGGTGGGCACCGCCGGGTTCGTCACCGGCCACTTCCTCGGTGCCGGACGGGAACGCATCGCACAGGCCTGCCGCAACGGCGGGTCGTCCATCTTCGGCAGCGGCATCAACCCCGGTTTCATCCAGCTCTTCGCCATCGTGTCGGCAGGCCTGTCGGACCGGGTGGACAAGGTCTCGATGCTGGAATCCGTTGACACCACGATCTACAACTCGCCCGCAACCGAAATACCCATGGGCTTCGGCTATCCCATCGATCATCCGGATCTGGCGGCCATCACCGAGAAGGGCGCCGGCATCTTCCGCGACGGCGTTCTGTTGCTCGCCGATGCCCTGGGCGCCGAGCTCGACGACGTGCGCTGCGAAGTCGAATACGCCCAAACCACCGCGGACCTACACCTGCCCGGCGACTGGACGATCGCGAAGGGCTGCGTGGCCGGCGTGGACGTCCGCTGGATTGGTGTCGTCGCCGACCGGGACGTCATCGAGATCCGCGGGAGATGGCGCAAAGGCCAATCGCTGGACCCGGATTGGCCGCTGGACATGGGCTACACCATCGAAGTGCAGGGCCAACCCACGATCAAGACCACACTGAGCTTCCTGCCACCGCCGGATTTTCGAGGCGAGACGCTGGACGACTACATCATGCTGGGACTCACAATCACCGCAATGCCGGCGATCACCGCGATACCCGCCGTCGTCGCCGCGCCGCCCGGCATCGTCACCTACAACGATCTGCCGCTGCTACTTCCGCGCGGGGTCCTCAAAACCAGTTGACAAGAAAGCCGGCCCGCCCATGACTGCAAAGCAAGAATCCTCGCTGCATCACGTCGTGTTCGCCGTCGCACCGGAGCGGCATGCCAAGACGACACAGATGTTCAGCGATCTGGGATTCGTCTTCGAGCCCCTGCAACTGACCGAGCTCGGGCTGGACATTCACCTCGACTGGAATCGAGGCATCGAGTTGATCAGCCCAATCCCCGGCTCGTCCGGGGAGGTAGCCAGCTCGCTGAATGAGTTCCTCGAGCGTCACGGAGACGGGGTGTACACCGTGGTGATCGGAGTACCGGCAGCCGAGACGGCTGGCGCCGTCGCCGAACGCTACGGCGCCACAACGCGATTCCGGCAGCATTTTGAGGGCGAGGGCACCTATCTCGACGAGAACGATTTGTCGATCCTCGGCCTGCCGCTGACATTTCTGACGACCAATATCCCGTGATTGGAGAAGACATGGCCGAAGTTGTTGACCTGCAGGGAATTCCGGTGCTCGACTTGAACGATCTGCCGATGACGCTCGACCGCGGCGCCGGCTGGGCCACGCTGCGCGAAGCCGGCCCGGTGGTATTGAGCGACGGGTGGTACGCACTGACCCGACGCGAGGATGTACTCGCGGCGCTGCGCAACCCGAAGGTGTTCTCGTCCAAAAAGGCCTTCGAGGTGGTCGGCAGCCCGCTTCCGCTGGTGCCGGCGGCGTTCGATCCCCCTCAGCACACCCGGTTTCGGAGGATTCTGCAGCCGTTCTTCAGTCCGCACGCGCTCGCCGCGATCCTGCCGTCGATTCAGGCCCAGGCGATCGACATCATCGACTCGATCGCGCGGCGCGACGAGTGTGAGGTGATGGCCGATCTTGCGACGCCCTACCCGTCACAGGTGTTCCTGACCTTGTTCGGCCTGCCGCAGCGGGATCGCGAGCGGCTGATCGGGTGGAAGGACGCCATCATCGAGCTGAGCATTCCGAACGCGGCCGGTGAAACGCCGGACCTGACACCGGCACTGGAACTGTTCGCCTACCTCACCGAGGCCGTCGCCGAGCACCGGCGGAATCCGGGCGACGATGTTCTTTCGCAGGTGCTCGCCGGTGACGACGGGCTCACCGACGACGAGGCCCTCGGAATGGCGTTCTTCTTCGTCCTCGCGGGTCTGGACACCGTCACGTCGGCCATCGGGGCGGCCATGCTCGAACTGGCGCGCCGGCCCGAACTGCGCACGCGACTGCGGGAACAGCCGGAACAGATCGGCGTTTTCGTCGAGGAGGTCGTCCGCCTGGAGTCGTCGGCGCCGGTCGTCCCCCGGGTGACGACCGAAGAAGTGACGATCGCGGGCATCACACTGCCGGCCGGCTCTCGGGTGCGGCTCTGTCTGGGCGCGATCAACCGGGACGGCAGCGACGCGACATCCGGTGACGAGCTGGTGATGGACGGCAAGGTGCACAAGCACTGGGGCTTCGGTGGCGGTCCGCACCGCTGCGTGGGTTCGCATCTGGCCCGGATGGAAATGAACGTCGTGGTGACCGAATGGTTGACCCGGATACCGCATTTCGAACTTGCGCCGGGCTACCGGCCCGAGATCACCTGGCCGTCCCCGACCTGTACGCTGCCGCTCTTGCCGCTGCGGGTCCTGACAGCAGAGGCGTCATGACCGTCGATACGACAGCCCCCAGCGTCTTCGATGCCGGACTCCCGGCGCTGGACTACGACATCACCGAAACCGTGCACGACGTCGCCCCACGCATCCACGAGGCGCGCAAGCGGTCACCGATCGCCATCGGGCCGCTGGGACCCGAGGTGCTGGGCTACGAGCTCGCCCGCGGCATTCTCCGTGACCCCCGATTCGTGTTTCCGCCGGGCATGCACATGACGGCCCGCGGGATCACGTCCGGTCCGCTCTACGACAGGGTGCTGGGCACCATCCTGGGCATGGAAGGCGACGAACATCGGCGGTTACGCGGCCTGGTGTCAAAGGCTTTCACGCCGCGGGCATCCGGGCGCATGGGGCACACCATCGACGCGGTGATCAACGAGTTGATCGATCGGGTCGCCCCAGTTGGCCGAGTCGGCCGATGTGACTTCGTCACCGACATCGCCCGGCCTTATCCCATCCCGATCATCTGTGCGTTGTTGGGCGCCCCTCCCGAAGACTGGGAGCAGTTCTCCCTATGGGCGGAGGACATTTTCAAGATCGTGAGGTTTGACTCCGACCTCGTCAACGAGCAAGACGTTGTGATGCGGGCGTGGGATGAGTTCGACGCATACATCGACGACATGATCGCCGAGCGGCGCAGCCGGTTGACCGACGACCTGATCTCCGAATTGATTCGCGCCCAGGACGGCGGCGACCGGCTCAGCAACGCGGAGATGCGCATGCTGGCGTTCAGCATCCTGAGCGCCGGCACGGACACCACCCGAAATCAACTGGCCGCGGCCATGCACGCGCTGTGTGATCATCCCGATCAGCTGGCGCTGCTCCGCGACAATCCCGACCTCGCGATGCGCGCCGTCGAGGAATGCATGCGCCATTCGCCGGCGGTATGTGCCACGCTCCGCACGGTCCTCGACGATGTCCGCTTCGCCGGTTACACGTTTCCGGCCGGCACCTTCATCTCGGTGAATACCTATGCGGCCAACTGCGATCCAGAGGTCTATCCTCACCCGGAGCTTTTCGATGTCTACCGAGTCGACCCGCCACCCATCTTGACGTTCGGCGGCGGCGCCCACTATTGCCTCGGCGCGAACCTGGCCCGCGTGGAGCTCGCCGGGGCCCTCAAAATCCTCGCCCGGCGCATGACCAATCCGCGCCGCGTAGCAACATCAGCGTGGAAACCGATGCTGGGACTGAGCGGGCCCACCAATTTGGAGATGGAGTTCGACTAGCTCGGCAATCGGTGATCCGCGGCGAGCTCCACGACCCGAATCTCGCCCGTCGTGCCGTCGACCTCCACCAGGGCGCCCGACGGCAACGACTTGGTGGCCCCCTGCACGTCCACCACGCACGGGAACCCGAATTCGCGGGCGACCACGGCGGCGTGTGACATGGGGCCACCCAACTCGGTCACCACGGCAGCGGCATAACAGAACGCCGCGGTGTAGCCGACGTCGGTGACCTCCGCCACCAGGATTTCGCCGGGCTGCAGGTCGTCGATCGTTTCGGGCCGCACGATACGCACCCGGCCGCGTACCCGCCCGCCGCCCACGCCGACGCCGCGGATGGTGTCGCCGCTGGCCAGAGCCGACGACGAGCTCGCGGTCGGCTGCCAGCTGCCGCTGAAGACCGTCGGTGGAACGACCGTGGCCAGCCGGCGTTGTTCCGCCCGCCGCCGGGCCACCAGCCCCCGGACATCCGCTGGGAGAGCATCAAGTTCGTCGACGAGTAGATAAAACACGTCATGGGCGTTGTCGACGACTCCGGCCTCGACCAATCTGCGCCCATACTCGCGCATCAGGTTGCGCAGCACCCAGTTGGCCCGCACCACCTTGTCGCGCCGGACTTCACGGTCACGCAGTTGGCGTCCGGCCAGCTGGGCAACGGGCTTGGCCCGCAATGGAATCCACGGGCGCTCCGGCAGCGGGGCCGGCGGCGCGCTCATCGTCTTGGTGACCATCCGGATGAGCAACTCGGGATCGTCGGCGTAGCTGCTGGACAGCATCTCGAGCTCAGCCGGGCCACGATGGCCGATCAGCGCCAATTCCGCCACGACCGCGGCGTGAAACTCCGGCGCCTCGACGGCCAGCTTGGCCAACCGCTCCCCCGGTTGCGCAAGCAGCGCCGACACTTTCGGGTCGCGCTGTGCGGCGATAACCAGTCGCTGCATCGCCTCGACCGAGCGGGCGCTGACCAATTCCGGACCCGCCGGCGCGGCGGTGTCTCGCCCACACAAACCGCGCAACAAGACGTTGAACGCGGCGCACAGCATGAACGACGCCGACGCGAGCACCCAGCCGTGCACGACATCGTCGCGCGCCAACGAGATGAGGCTGAGCAGCCGACGATCGTCGAGCAAACTGACGTCGTCGCCGGCAAGGCGTTCCAGGCGATCGACGTCGGCGACGTGCTCACGGGTGTCCTTGGCCGAGCCCGCGGACAGACCGATCAGGTTGACGCCGAAAACCCCGATGTTGCGAACGGTCCGCAGTTGCCTTCGGATACGGCCGGTTTCGGAGTGCGGACGTTCTGCACCGAAGATCGGCAGGGACGCCATGCTGGGTCCGAAGAACCCGCTATTGCTGACGATCGTCGACGGCTTGGCGAACGGCACCGTTTCGGCCATGAAATGCGCCGACGTGATGGCCCCGTAGAGACGGTGGGCGAACACGGCGACCGTGCGCGTGGCGATTTCACGCTGGATGATCCCGCCGGGCCGCAACCGCTCGGCGATGGCCACGCCGCCGGCGCGCAGCCCGCGCACGGTCACCGAGGCCGACGCCGGGGAGAACGGACCCGGCAGCGCCTCCGACAGATTGGTGGCCAGAAAGGTGGGAAACCGCGGGTCGATCGGGGTGTCGAATTCCCCGTTATCCCCCACCGGCCCAGCCCAATTGGGCTTCACCCCGTCTTCTGTCGGCGCATCGACCGAAGGCAGGTCTCCGATACTGGCCATCCGCCAAGGCAGCGACAGCACCCGGCTGCCCACCGTCACCCGACCGCGCACCGCCAGCGCGAAATCGTCGATGCATTCGTCGGACTGCCAGGCCGGTCGGAATCCCCAGTCCTCGGCCAATCGCGAGACGTCCATGAGCGGGGCGCTGTGCACCCGTTGCAACTCGGCCCGACCGACGCCCAACCGCACGACCGGGCGTCCGAGCACGCCGGCGATCTGGCCAAATGTCGGCTCACCGCGGGCAGCAAGATTGACTGCACCGCTGGTGATTTCGGCGTCCGTAATCGCGCGGTTGAAAAGCCGAAGCGCATCGTCGAGGTGGACAACCTGCATGGGCCGGTCGGCCGGCCCGTCGAGGAATACCGGTGACGCGAACAGTCGGCGCACCCAGTTGTCGACGGCCCGGCCGAGGATCAGCGCGGTACGGATCGCGACCCATTCCAGGTTCGAATCCTCCAGCATGCGTTCGACCTCGACTTGATGGTGGCCCTCGGCACTGACCGGGGTTATCGCGTCGCGCTCGGTCTTCAACGTGTCACCCGGGCCGTAGACATGTGCCGACGACCCGAAAACGATCCGCCTGGCCCCGGTCTCGGCCATGGCCGCGAGCACGTTGCGGGTGCCCCCGATGTTGACCTGCCGCCTGACGCGGTCGTTACCGGGACCGGTCGCCCACGCGCAGTGCGCGACGACGTCCGCGCCGGCCAGGGCGCGCTTGACGGCGTCGGCATCACGGACGTCGGCGGCGGCGAAGTCCGCAGCGCTCGACCAGCTTTCGGGGCGATGGCGCGCGAGCCCGACGACATCGTGGCCTTCGCTGAGCAGACGGGCGGCGAGGCCGCGCCCGAGTACACCGCTGGCCCCGGTGACCGCGATTCTCACAAAGAGCCCTCACTCAATTGCGGCGCTCCCCACATCGCTGCCTTCTGCATCGTCGCCGGCGCCACTCATGGCTATTCACCGTCGTCGTCCAGCAGCGCGGCGTTGAGCAGGTCGTCGAGGTCCATGTCCGCGATGTCCTTCTCCGTGGTCGCCTCAGGCGTAGCGGGCTGCCCGTTGCCGCTGGACGATTCGTTGGCCAAGGCCAGCAACAGCTCCAACACGCCGGCCTGCCGAAGGCGCTTGACCGGAATCGACCCTACGACCCGCTGAATCTCGGCTTCGCCCGGTGCGGCGGCCACCGCGGGTTGGTCCGCCGAACCGACCAATTCTCGATACATGTAGCCGGCCAGTGCGGCGGAGTTCGGGTAGTCGAAGATCAGCGTTGGTGAAAGCGCCAGGCCGGTCGCGGCTTTCAGCCGGTTGCGCATTTCGACCGCGGTCAGCGAGTCGAAACCGAGTTCCTGGAACGCCCGGTCCGGGTGGATCGCCTCCGGGCTGGCGCTGCCCAGCACGGTGGCTATGTTGGCACGCACCAGGTCGAGCAGGATCGCTTGCTGCTCATCCTCGGGGAGCCCTTCGAGGCGTTGCAGCAGAGCCGATTTCGACTTAGCGGCGGCCAGCGAGTCGTCGACCTGGCGCCGGGTGGGCGCGTTGATCAGATCGACGAACATCGGCGGCAACGTGCCCCCGTCGAACTTGACCCGCAACGCCGCGAGGTCGATGTGGGCGGGCAGCATGAACGGCTCGTCGACGATGAGCGCGGTGTCCATCAGTTCCAGCGCCTGGTCCGAGGACATGGCGACGATCCCGTCCCGGCCGAACCGGGCACGGTCGGCGGCGCCCAATGCACCGGTCATGGCACTGGCCTGATCCCACAGGCCCCAGCCCAGCGAGATCGCCGGCAGCCCGTGGGCCCGTCGATGAGCTGCCAACCCGTCCAGGAACGAGTTGCCGGCCGCGTAGTTGGCCTGGCCCGATGCGCCTGCGAGCCCTGCGATCGACGAAAACATCACGAACGCCGCTACATCCAGCTCGCGGGTCAATTCGTGCAGGTTCCACGCCGCGTCGACCTTGGACCGCAACACGGATTCGATCCGGTCGGGCGTCAGGGAGGTCACAACCGCGTCATGCAAGACCCCGGCGGCGTGGATCACCCCGGTCAGCGGATGCTGCATCGGGATGTCGGCGATCACCTTGGCCAAGGCCTCGCGATCGGCGGCATCACAGGCCACCGCCTCCACGTGCGCACCGGCCGCGGTCAGTTCGGCGACCAACTCCGCGGCACCCGGCGCATCCAGACCGCGCCGGCTGACCAACACCAGATTCCGTGCGCCGTGGCGGGATACGACGTGTCGCGCGACCGCCGAGCCGGCCATGCCCGTTGCGCCGGTGATCAACACCGTGCCGGCCGTCCACGCGTCGGGCATGGTCATCACGACCTTGCCGACATGGCGGGCCTGACTGAGGTAGCGCAGCGCGGCGGGGGCGCGTCGCACGTCGAACCTGGTCACCGGCAACGGCCGTAGCACGTCTTCGCCGAACATGGCGGCCAACTCGTCGAGCATCTGCGCGATGCGATCGGGTCCGGCTTCGAAGAGGTCGAAGGCGCGATAACGCACACCCGAGTGGTCCCGGGCGACGACCTCGGGGTCGCGGATGTCGGTCTTGCCCATCTCCAAGAAGACCCCGCCGGGGGCCATCAGGCGCAGAGACGCGTCGACGAAATCACCGGACAGCGAGTCGAGGACGATATCCATCCCGGCCATGCCGGTCCTGCCGGTGACCGCCCGGAACTTGTCCTCGAACTCCAGGCTGCGCGAGTCGGCGATGTGATCGTCGTCGAATCCCATGTCCCGCAAGGTGTCCCACTTGCCGCGGCTGGCAGTCGCGAACACCTCCAGACCGATGTGGCGGGCCAGCTGGACCGCGGCCATCCCGACCCCACCGGCCGCGGCGTGCACCAGCACCCGCTGACCGGGCTTGGCGCGGGCCAGGTCGACCAGCGCGTAGTTCGCCGTGGCGAACACGACCGACGCCGTCGCGGCAGCGGTGTGCGACCATCCGGCGGGAACCTTGGCGAGCAGGCGCTGGTCGGTCTTGGCGACGGTTCCGGTCCCGTCCGGGAACAGCCCCATCACGCGGTCGCCGACGGCGAAACGCCCGTCCTGCGAGGCGGTTTCGATAACCACACCGGAGGCTTCGATGCCCATGATCGCCTCGGGGTCGGGATAGAGGCCCAACGCGATCATGACGTCGCGGAAGTTGGCCGCGATGGCCGACAGCGCAACCCGCACCTGACCGGCCCCCAACGGCGCGTCGGCGTCGGGAATGCGCTCTATGCGCAGATTCTCGATCGTTCCGTAGCTGCTCATGCCAAGTCGCCATGGGCCGTCGTCGGGCGGCAGCAGGAGGCCGCCGACGGCGCGGCTACCGAGCACCCGCGCGGTGTAGACCGTCCCCTTGCGCAGGATGGCCTGGGGCTCGCCGAGCGCCAGAACCGCCGCTAGCGCATCGGGATCGAGGGGTGCATCCATGTCGACGAGTACGATTCGTCCGGGGTGCTCGGTCTGCGCCGAGCGCACCAGCCCCCACACCGCCGCACCGGCCAGGTCGGTGACGTCCTCGCCCGGCAGCGTCATGGCGCCCCGGGTCGCTACCACCAGGGTTCCGGCGCCGTCGCGGGACAGCCAGGACTGCAGCACGGGCAGCACCGCCCGCGTCGCCGCGTACACCTCGGTGATCACGTCGCCGGACACCGGCCGCGATTCGAATAGCACCGCCGACCGCTCAGCGTCGGTGCCATTTGATTCCGTTGCACCCCAAGCGGTTACCGATGCCGGCTGGACCGCCGATGACGGCTGAGCGGACCAGATGACCTCGAAAAGCCGGTCCGGTCCCGAATTCGACACCGCGGCCAGCAGCTGCTTATCGGTCACCGGACGGGCCACCATCGACGCCACCGAGAGCACCGGCAATCCCAGCCCGTCGGCCAATTCGATCGACACCGCCGACGAGCCGACCGACACGATCCTCGCGCGCACCGCCCCCGCGCCCGCGGCGTGCAGCGACACCTGTTGCCAGGAGAACGGGACCAGCATCGAGCCTTCGGGGAGCTCTGTGCTGTCGGAGGCCAGCATGACCGCGTGCAGTGCCGCGTCGAGCATCGCCGGGTGGACACCGAACCCGGCCGGCGAAACCCCGGCGTCGGCGGGCAGCGACACTTCGGCGAACACTTCGTCGCCGCGGCGCCACATCGATCTCAGGCCGCGGAACGCGGGACCGTAGCTGTAACCGCGCTCGGCCAGTTGCTCGTACCCGTCGCCGACATCCACCGGGACCGCGCCCACCGGCGGCCACGCCGACAGATCCGCGCTCGGCTGCACCGACCCGGCTCGCAGCGCACCCTCGGCGTGCAACGACCAGCCCGAGCCCGCCTCGGCCCGCGAAAACACCGACACCGCACGGGCACCCGCATCGTCCGGCCCGCCGACCACAACCTGAACCGCAACCGACCCACCGGCCGGCAACACCAGCGGCGCCGCGAGATTCAGCTCGTCGACGACCCCGCAGCCCACCTCGTCACCGGCGCGGATGGCCAACTCGACAAACCCCGCGCCGGGGAACAGCACGACACCGCCGACGGCATGATCGGATAACCAGCCCTGCGCGCTGAGCGACAGCCGGCCGGTCAGCACCACCCCGCCGGAGGCCGGCAGTTCCACCACCGCACCCAGCAGGGCGTGCTCGCCGGCGGCCAGGCCCAAGCCGGCGGCGTCGGCCGGGGCACCGTCGGCGGCAAGCCAAAAGCGCCGCCGGTCGAAGGCATACGTGGGCAGCTCGACGAAGTGGGCGTCCCCCATCGCGCCGTGCCAGTCCACATCCATCCCGGCGACGAAGCCCCGCGCGACGGAGTTGATCAGGGCGACCGGCTCGGGGCGGTCCTTGCGCAGGGCGGACATCGTGGTCACCGGGGCATCAGAAGCCAGCGATTCTTCGATCGACGCCGTCAAACCGCTGCTCGGCCCGACTTCGAGGAACCGGTTCCCGCCGGCCGAGTGCACGAAACGCACGCCGTCGGCGAACCGCACGGCCTCGCGCACGTGCCGCTTCCAGTACGCCGCCGAGGCGAAGTCGTCCCCGGCCGGCTGTCCCGTCAGGTTGGACACGATCGGGATGGAGGGCTTGTTGACGCCCAATCCGGCAGCGACGGTGCCGAACTCGTCGATCATCGGATCCATCAACGGCGAGTGGAAGGCGTGCGACACGGACAACTGATGGACGCGGTGGCCCTCGGCGCGGAATTGATCGGCCACTGCGGCCACTGCGTCATGGGCGCCCGAAATCACCACCGAGGTGGGCCCGTTGACCGCGGCGATGCCCACGACGACCTCGTCGGAGGGCGCGAGCAGCGCCCGCACCTGTTCTTCGGTGGCCTGCACCGCGACCATCGCACCGCCTTCGGGCAGCGCCTGCATGAATCGACCCCGGGCCGCCACCAGCACCGCGGCGTGCTCCAGGGACAGCACACCGGCGACGTGCGCGGCCGCCAGCTCTCCGATCGAGTGGCCCATCACGAAGTCGGGCCGCACACCCCAGGACTCGAGCAGCCGGAACAACGCGACTTCCACGGCGAACAGCGCGGGCTGCGCGAATTCGGTGCTGTTCAGCAGGTTTTCGTCGTGTCCCCACATCACCTCGCGCAGCGGGCGAAGCAGGTGTTGATCCAGTTCGGCCACAACGGCATTGAACGTCTCCGCGAAGACCGGATAGCCGGCGTGCAATCCCATGCCCATGCCCAGCGTTTGGGATCCCTGGCCGGGGAAGACGAAGACCGTCTTGCCGGCCGTGGCCGTGCCACGAACGATCGAGCCGGCCAGATCGTCACCGGCAAGCTCGTCCAGACCGGCCAGCAGCCGGTCGCGGTCGCTTCCGATGATGACGGCCCGCTGTTCGAAGGCCGACCGGCCCCCCAGTGACCACCCGACATCGGCGATGTCCAAGTCCGGGTGGGCGCGCACGTGCGCCGCCAACCGGGCCGCCTGAGAATTCAACGCCGACAGTGATTTCGCCGACACCGGCCACGCAACCACCGGCGCCTTGGGACCGTCCACGACGCGCGGCGGCTCGGCCGCCACGGCCTCGACGATGACGTGCGCGTTGGTTCCGCTGATACCGAACGACGACACCCCCGCCCGGCGCGGACGGTTGCCGGGCCATGCCCGCGGCTCGGTCAGCAGCGACACCGAACCCGCCGACCAGTCGACGTGCGGACTCGGCGCGTCCACGTGCAATGTCGCGGGCAGCGTCTCGTGGCGCATCGCCTGCACCATCTTGATCACCCCGGCCACCCCGGCGGCGGCCTGCGTGTGGCCCATGTTCGACTTGATCGAGCCCAACCACAGCGGCTCGCTGCGATCCTGGCCGTAGGTGGCCAACAGCGCCTGCGCCTCGATCGGGTCACCCAAAGTCGTTCCCGTGCCATGGCCCTCGACGACGTCCACGTCGGCCGTCGTCAACCCGGCATTGGCCAGCGCCGCACGCACCACCCGCTGCTGCGAGGGACCGTTGGGCGCGGTCAGCCCGTTGGAGGCGCCGTCCTGATTGACCGCCGAGCCCCGCACCACCGCCAGCACCGGATGCCCCAGCCGCTGCGCATCCGAGAGGCGCTCCACCACCAACATGCCGCCGCCCTCGGAGAATCCGGTGCCGTCAGCCGCCCTCGCGTAGGCCTTGCACCGGCCGTCCTCGGACAGCCCGCGCATGCGGCTGAACTCCACGAAGATGTCGGGGGTGGCGTTCACGGTGACGCCGCCGGCCAGAGCCAGGTCACACTCCCCCGAGCGCAGCGACTGCACGGCCATGTGCAACGCCACCAACGACGACGAACACGCGGTGTCCACCGACACCGCCGGGCCCTCCAGCCCCAACACATAGGACACCCGCCCCGAGGCCACACTCGACGACTGGCCGGTCAGCCGGAAGCCCTCCGCGGTCGGTGCGGCGCCCATGCCGTATCCCTGCGTGTACACGCCGGCGAACATCCCGGTGGCGCTGCCGCGCAAGGTGCCGGGTTCAATTCCCGCCCGCTCCAACGCTTCCCACGACAGTTCGAGGAACATGCGCTGCTGCGGGTCCATGGAGAGCGCCTCGCTGGGCGCGATGCCGAAGAAGGCCGGATCGAAGTCCGCGACACCGTCCACGAAGCCGCCGGTGCTGGTGTAGCAGGTGCCCGGGACGTCGGGATCCGGGTTGTACACCCCGGCCAGGTCCCAGCCGCGATCGCTCGGAAATTCCGACAGCACGTCGCGGCCCTCGGTCAGCATGTCCCACAGGTCGTCGGGGGAATTCACCCCGCCCGGGTAGCGGCACGCCATGCCTACGATCACGATCGGGTCGTCGTCGGTGGCGCGGGCGGCCGGGGCGTGTTTGATCTCTTGTGGGACGCCGGCGAGTTGGGTGCGGATGTAGCCGGCCAGACCGTTGGGCGTCGGGTAGTCGAAGATCAGGGTGGGCGAAAGCGCCAGTCCGGTAGCGGTTTTGAGCCGATTGCGCATCTCGACCGCGGTCAGCGAGTCGAAACCCAGCTCCTGGAACGCCTTGTCGGGGTCGATCGCCTCGGCGCTGGTGTTCCCCAGCACGGTGGCGATGTGCGAACGCACCAGATCCAGGAGCACGGCGTGCTGCTCCGCCTCGGGCAGTCCGTCCAGGCGATGCGCCAGCGCCGATTTCGATTTGGCGGCCGCCAGCGAGTCGTCGACGCGGCGGCGGGTCGGGGCGTTGATCAGATCGGTGAACATCGGCGGCACCGCGACCGCATGGGCCCGCAGCGCGCCGAGATCGATGCGGGCGGGCGCCAGGAACGGTTTGTCGACGATCAGGGCGGTGTCGAAGAGTTCCATGGCCTCGTCCGAGGACAGCGCCAAGATCCCGTCGCGGCCCAGCCGGGCGCGGTCAGCGGCATCCAGCCCGCCGGTCATGGCGCTGGCCTGGTCCCACAGCCCCCAGGCGAGCGAGATCGCCGGCAGCCCGAGCGCCCGCCGGTGCGCGGCCAGCCCGTCCAGGAACGTGTTCGCCGCCCCGTAGTTCCCCTGGCCCGACGAGCCCACCAGCCCGGCCATCGACGAAAACATCACGAACGCATGCAGATTCAGGTCGAGGGTCAATTCGTGCAGGTTCCAGGCCGCGTCGACCTTGGCCCGCAATACCGCGTCGACTCGCTCGGGTGTCAGCGAGGTGACCATCGCGTCGTCCAGCACCCCGGTCGCGTGAATCACGCCCGACAGCGGCCGCTGCGCCGAAATGTCGGCGATGACTTGCGCCAGCGCCGCCCGGTCGGCCGCGTCGCACGCCACCACGCGCGCCTGGGCTCCCGCGGCCTGTAGCTCCGCGATCAACTCGGCGGATCCGGGCGCGTCCGGACCGCGCCGGCTCAGCAGCACCAGGTCCTCGACGCCATGGTGTGCCACCAGGTGACGAGCTAACGTCGAGCCGGCCATGCCGGTCCCGCCGGTGATCAGCACCGTGCCCGCTCCCAGCCCGGACGGCAGAGTCATGACGACCTTGCCGATGTGACGGGCCTGACTCAGGTACCGCAGCGCGGTACGGGCACGTCGCACGTCAAAGGTGGTGACTGGCAACGGTTCCAGCACCCCGGCATCGAACAGTCCGGCGAGCTCCTGCATCCACTGATGCATCCGGGGACGGCCGGGTTCGAACAGGTCGAAGGCGCGGTAGCGGATGCCCGGGTACTCCTGGGCCACCACGCCCGGGTCGCGAATGTCGGTCTTGCCCATCTCCAGGAACACGCCGCCGGGAGCGACGAGCCGCAGCGAGGCGTCGACGAATTCGCCGGCCAGCGAGTCCAGCACCACATCCATGCCACGGCCACCGGTGACCGCGCGGAACTTGTCCTCGAACTCCAGGCTGCGCGAATCCGCGATGTGGTCGTCGTCGAATCCCATGGCCCGCAACGTGTCCCACTTGCCGCGGCTGGCGGTCGCGAACACCTCCAGGCCCAAGTGCCTGCCCAGCTGAACCGCGGCCATCCCCACGCCGCCGGCCGCGGCGTGCACCAGCACCCGCTGCCCCGGCTTGACGTCGGCCAGGTGGATGAACGCCATGTAGGCGGTGGTGAAAACCGCTGAGATGCCGGCCGCTTCGGCGTAGGACCAGTCGGCGGGCTTGTGCTGCAGCAGGCGCACGTCGCCGGGCACCAGCGTGCCGCTGCCATCGGGGAAGAAACCGTACACCGAATCGCCGACGGCGAACTCGGTGACTCCCGGCCCGACCTCGACCACCACGCCGGCGCCTTCGCCACCGAGCAGCGCGTCGTGGGTGAACATCCCCAGGGTGATCATGACGTCGCGGAAGTTGGTGGCGATGGCGCGCAGGGCCACCCGGACCTGGCCCGGCTCCAGCGCCACACCGGCGTTGGGAACCGGCTCGAGTTGCAGGTTTTCGAAGGTGCCGGCGCTGCTGATGCCGAGCCGCCAGGGCCCCTCTGCCGGCGGCGTCATGATGCCGTCGACCGCGCGGCTGCCGTGCACCCGCGCGGTGTAAGCCGTGCCGTCGCGCAGCAACACCGCGGGCTCGCCGATCGCCAAGACGGTCGCTATCGCGCTATCGTCCAGCGCCGCATCGGAATCCACCAGGACGATCCGGCCGGGATGCTCGGTCTGCGCCGAGCGCACCAGCCCCCATACCGCCGCGCCGGCGAGATCGGGGATGTCCTGCCCCGCCAATCCCATCGCGCCCCTCGTCGCGACGATCAGCACTCCGGAGTCGCGCTCGGTCAGCCACGACTGCACGGCGGCCAGCGCCGCATGCGTGCGCTCATACGATCCGGAGACCGGATCTTGTTCGCCCGCAATGGATTCGAATACCTCATGCGCGGGCCCCTCGGTGCCGGCGGCCGTCGTGGCGGCCGGTGACCACACCACCTCGAACAGCCGGTCCGGGCCCGAGGCCGACACCGCGGCGCGCAGCTGCCGCTCGCTCACCGGGCGCGCGACCATCGCCCGCACCGACAGCACCGGCAGCCCGAGCCCGTCGGCCAGCTCGACCGAGACCGCATGGGTGGCCTCCGACGTCGATGCCGGCGCGATGCGCGCGCGTATCGCCGACGCGCCCGCGGCGTGCAACGACACTCCCTGCCACGAGAACGGCAGCACCACTTCGTCGGTCCGGCCGGCGATGTGGTGGCTGACGATCAGTGCGTGCATGGCCGCATCCAGCAACGCCGGGTGGACGCCGAACCCGTTGACGCCGCCTGCGGCGTCGGGCAACCGCACCTCGGCGAACACCTCGTCGTCGCGAACCCACGTCGCGGTCAGGCCCTGGAATGCCGGGCCGTAGCCGTAGCCACGCGCCGCCAACTGCTCATACCCGTCGGCTGCGTCGACCTTGACGGCACCCGCCGGCGGCCATGCCGACAGATCCGCGCCCGGCTCGACCGAGCCGGTACTCAGCGTTCCTTCGGCGTGGCACACCCAGCCGGAGTCGGTGTCGGGGCGGGAGAAGATCGACACCGGGCGCTGGCCGGATTCTTCGGCGGGACCGACCACCACCTGCACGGCAACCGATGCCGCCCCGGAACCCTTGGCCGGCAACATCAACGGCGCCTGCAACGTCAGCTCGTCGACCGTCGAGCATCCGACTTCGTCACCGGCGCGAATCGCCAACTCCACGAAGCCCGATCCGGGGAACACCACCGTGCCGGATACCGCGTGATCGCTCAGCCAGCTCTGCAGGCTCGGCGACAGGCGGCCCGTCAGCACGACCCCGCCCGACGCCGGCAGCTCGACGACCGCGCTCAGCAGCGGGTGCTCGCTGCTGCCCAGCCCCAGACCCGAGGCGTCCGCCGAGATGCCCTCCCCGGACAGCCAAAACCGGCGCCGGTCAAAGGCATACGTGGGCAGCTCGACGAAACCGGCGCCGTCCACCGCGCCGCGCCAGCGCACGCTCACTCCCGCGACGAATGCGGTCGCCGCCGAGCTCAGGAATCGGTCGAGGCCGCCGTCGTCGCGTCCCAGGGTGGGGATGACTGTGACTTCAGCGGCCTCGGCGCCACTGCTGACATGGTCGTTGGCGGTGTCCTCGATGCCCGCGACCAACGCCGGGTGGGGACTGGATTCGATGAACGTCCGGAATCCGTGCTCGCAGGCGCTGCGCACCGCCCGGTCGAACTGTACGGTCTGCCGGATGTTGCGATACCAGTATTCGGCATCCAATCCGGCCGTGTCCAAACGGTTTCCGGTCACGGTGGAGAAGAATGCGATGCGCGAGGAGCGCGGCTCGATACCGGACAGCACCTCGGCGAGGTCACCGCGGATCGCCTCGACCTCAACCGAGTGCGAGGCGTAGTCGACGTCGATCCGCCGGGTCCGCAGCTCGAGGTCGGCGCAGAAGCCGACGAGTTCGTCGAGCGCGGCGACCTCACCCGACACCACGACGGCCGACCGGCCGTTGACGGCGGCGATGCTGACTCGATTGCCGTAGGGCGCCAACAACTCCCGAGCGCGTTCGGTGCTGCAGGCGATGGACAGCATACCGCCCGGACCGGCCAGTGACGTCAGCAGCTTGCTGCGCAACGTGACCACCCGGGCGGCATCGTGCAGCGACAGTGCGCCGGCGACGTAGGCGGCGGCGATTTCACCTTGCGAATGGCCGATCACCGCAGCGGGATTCACCCCGACCGATTTCCACAGTTCGGCCAGCGACACCATCACCGCGAAGAGCACCGGCTGCACTACGTCGACGCGGTCCAGTCCCGGCGCATCGGGCGCGCCGCGCAGCACGTCGGTCAGCGACCAGTCGACGAATTCGGCGAAGACCTCTTCGCATTCCTGGATCTGTCGTGCGAATACCGGTGCGGTGTCCAGCAATTCAACGGCCATACCCCGCCATTGGGAACCCTGGCCCGGGAACACGAACACGGTCTTGCCGGACGGCGTCGCCGTTCCCCTGATGACCGATCCAGTCGGGTCATCGTTGGCCAGCTCGTCCAGACCGGCCAGCAGCCGCTCGCGGTCACCACCGACGACGACGGCCCGGTGGTCGAACGTCGCGCGGCCCGCCAACGACCACCCGATGTCGGCGACGTCCAGATCGCTGTGCGCGCGAATGTATTCGGCCAGCCGACCCGCCTGCGCGGCCAGCGCCGACGGCGATTTCGCCGACACCGCCCACGGAACTACCGGCGCCTTGGGACCGTCCACGACGCGCGGCGGTTCGGCCGCCACGGCCTCGACGATGACGTGCGCGTTGGTTCCGCTGATACCGAACGACGACACGCCCGCGCGGCGTGGGCGCTCAACATTCCATGGCCGGGCTTCGGTCAGCAGCGACACCGAACCCGCCGACCAGTCGACGTGCGGACTCGGCGCGTCCACGTGCAATGTCGCGGGCAGCGTCTCGTGGCGCATCGCCTGCACCATCTTGATCACCCCGGCCACCCCGGCGGCGGCCTGCGTGTGGCCCATGTTCGACTTGATCGAGCCCAACCACAGCGGCTCGCTGCGATCCTGGCCGTAGGTGGCCAACAGCGCCTGCGCCTCGATCGGGTCACCCAAAGTCGTTCCCGTGCCATGGCCCTCGACGACGTCCACGTCGGCCGTCGTCAACCCGGCATTGGCCAGCGCCGCACGCACCACCCGCTGCTGCGAGGGACCGTTGGGCGCGGTCAGCCCGTTGGAGGCGCCGTCCTGATTGACCGCCGAGCCCCGCACCACCGCCAGCACCGGATGCCCCAGCCGCTGCGCATCCGAGAGGCGCTCCACCACCAACATGGCGCCGCCCTCGGACCAGCCGACGCCGTCGGCCGCGCCCGCGTAGGCCTTGCACCGGCCGTCCGGCGCCAATCCGCGGTGCCGGCTGAACTCCACGAAAACCGTCGGGGTGGCGTTCACGGTTGCGCCGCCGGCCAGGGCCAGGTCGCACTCCCCCGAGCGCAGCGACTGCACGGCCATGTGCAACGCCACCAACGACGACGAACACGCGGTGTCCACCGACACCGCCGGGCCCTCCAGCCCCAACACATAGGACACCCGCCCCGAGGCCACGCTGGAGGTCATACCGGTCAGCCGGTAACCCTCGATCTCCTCGGCGAGCATGCCGTAGCCCTGAACGATGAGCCCGGCGAACACGCCGGTGGCGCTGCCGCGCAGCCCGCTGGGGTCAATCCCCGCGCGCTCCAACGCTTCCCACGACAGTTCGAGCAGCATCCGATGCTGGGGATCCATCGCGAGGGCCTCGCTGGGCGCGATGCCGAAGAAGGCCGGATCGAAGTCCGCGACGCCGTCGACGAAACCCCCGGTGTTCACGTAGCACTTGTGGCGCGCGTCGGGATCCGGGTCGTACAGGCTCGCCACATCCCAGCCACGGTCGGTGGGAAACTCCGAAATCACGTCGCGGCCGTCGGCGACCATTTGCCACAGCGCCTCCGGGCTGTCCACGCCACCGGGGAAGCGGCATGACATACCGACGATCGCGATCGGCTCGTTGGACCGCTCCAGCAGCGCACGGTTGGTGCGCTTCAAGCGCTCAACCTGGACCAGCGCTTTACGCAGCGCTTCGGTCGCATGCTGGAGTTGATCAACCATCAGAAACCTCGCCTAACCCTCGCCTAACGACGTTCGGCCGTCATTCACCGCCGGACGCGGCTTTCGCCGAGTGACGGAATTTGCTGCACGAGGCGACGCCGTTTCCCGTTCGACCAGCGTCGTGCTGCTCTCCGACCCAAGAATGTTGCTGGTGAGTATGGCCAACTCCGACAGGATTTCAAAACGTCCGCTGCTCCCGGCTGCTACGGGAGGACCGGCATGGACAGGTGCGCCGCGCCGCGCAAAGAAGTCGTGCCGCAGGGTGCCCGGTGTGCTCGCTGGGTAGCGGTGCGCCGTAGACGTGGCCCGAAGTCCATGGCGCGACTGTACCCGGCTAGCCATAGCCGGTGGTCAGGCGCCTGTCGCGGAGCGTCGGCGCAACGTCGGCTGCGCCCGGTCCGGCTGCCGACGACGCGGTCACACACCCGCTCGGCGCCAGCCGTCGGCGGCCCTGGCGGCTTGGATCAGCGCGTCGCATAACTGGCGGAGCTCGGTGGCCCCGGCGCCTTCGTCGACCGCCGTGGCGACGTCCTCGGCCGCGCATCGCACCTGGTAGACGCGATCCGACAGGTCGGCCGCATCCTCGGCGGACAGCACCACGGCATCGTCGGGTACGGCCGCCGCGCCGTTGCGGTTCAGGGAGGCCCGCTGTTCGTACGCCCGCTGCCGGCACGACTGCCGGCAGTACTGGCGCCGACGGCCCATTCCCGCATCGGTGACGTCGCGACCGCACCAACGACAGGGCTGCGGGTGGGTACGGCGGCTCACGCCTGCCGACTTTAGTCGGGTTTTCTCGTCGGTCCCGGTATCATGGATGGTCGCGTCGCGTATGCCGCCCTCGCTGGGGAACTGCGCAGATCGCCGCACCGTTTGCTAAATGAAGAGATTGCACAGAATTGCCTTGAGGGAGCCGCAGAGCTCCGAAAAGACCCAAAGGAGTAGCAGCCATGGCTGATCGCGTACTGAGAGGCAGTCGCCTCGGAGCCGTGAGCTACGAGACTGACCGTAACCACGACCTGGCGCCGCGCCAGCTCGCGAAGTACCGGACCGAGAACGGCGAGGAGTTCGAGGTTCCCTTCGCCGATGACGCCGAAATCCCCGGCAGCTGGCTGTGCCGCAACGGTCTGGAAGGCACCCTGATCGAGGGCGACCTGCCCGAGCCGAAAAAGGTGAAGCCGCCGCGGACGCACTGGGACATGCTGCTGGAGCGCCGCTCGGTCGAGGAACTCGAAGAGCTGCTCAAGGAGCGCCTCGAGATCATCAAGACCCGCCGCCGGGGCTGATCCGCGGATTCAGCCCGGGCCGACGCGCGATTCAGCTGCGGTTGTCGGCCCTGGCGGACCGGGCACCCGACCGCCGGCCCTGGACACCCCAGCGGGTGACTTTGACCAGGGCTTCGCGGATGTTGGAGCCGCTCATCTTCGACACGCCGAGTTCGCGCTCGGTGAATGTGATGGGTACCTCGGCGATGGTGAACCCGGTGCAGATGGTGCGCCAGGTCAGGTCGATCTGGAAGCAGTAGCCCTTGGAGTCGACCCCGTCGAGGTCGATCGCCTCCAGCACTTCGCGGCGGTAGGCACGGTAGCCGGCGGTGATGTCGTGCACGCCGATGCCGAGCGCCAGCCGGGCGTAAGTGTTGGCCGTCCAGGACAGCGCCCAGCGCCGCCACGGCCAGTTGCGCACCGCCCCGCCCTCGACGTAGCGCGACCCGATGGCCAGATCGGCGCCGGCGTCGACGGCGTCCAGCAGGCGATGCAGCTGTTCGGGCGCGTGGCTGCCGTCGGCGTCCATCTCGACCAGCACCGAGTAGTCGCGGCTCAACCCCCAGGCGAAGCCCGCCAGGTACGCCGCGCCCAGGCCGTCCTTCGCGGTGCGGTGCATGACGTGGGTGCGACCGGCGTCGGCCGCCGCCAGCTCCTCGGCAAGCTGGCCGGTGCCGTCGGGGCTGCTGTCGTCCACCACGAGCAGATGCACGTGCGGGCACGCCTCTTTGAGCCGCCGGTGGATCACCGGCAGGTTCTCCAGCTCGTTGTACGTGGGAATGATCACCAAGACGCGCTGGCTGGGACGATCGCCCGGGAGGTGGGGCGCCGGCTGGCCGGTGGTCATGTAGCTCCTCTGTGTCGCCCGAAAGAATGTCGGCCGCCCTGGTCGGACGGGGTGTGGTCAGTCGCCGGCGTGCGGTCGCCGCCCTCGTCGGGCGCTGTGTCTGAGTCGTGCTCGTCGGGCGGGGTTTGCCCCGGGGTCGCACCGGCCCCTCTCGATTGACGCGCGGGCCTGAGACGAATCGAACGCGGGAACCATCCATTGTGCCGTATCCCGACCAGAATGACCGCTCCGGCCGCCAGGACCATGACCCACTGCAGCAGCGGCCCCCACCGGGTCGCCGGCGTCAGCCTGGTCTTGAGGCGCACCTGCATGTCCAGATAGGCGGGCTGGAAGAAGTCGGTGCGCGCCAGCTCGCCGCCGTCGGGGGCGACGACGGCGCTGATTCCGGTGGTGCCGGCCACCACCACGTAGCGGTCGTGCTCGACGGCCCTGACCTTGGCGAATGCCAGCTGCTGCTCACTCATCGTCTTGTTGAAGGTGGCGTTGTTGGCCGGCACCGCCAGCAGCTGGGCGCCGCCGAGCACCGCTTGGCGCGGCACGCGGTCGAAGATCACTTCCCAGCAGGTGGCGACGCCGACCGGCACCCCTGCGATGTGCACCACATCGGAGCCGGGGCGGGGCACGAAGCTGCCGGCGCGGCCGGCATAGCCGGAGAGGTGTTTGAACAGCCACGGCATCGGCAGGTACTCGCCGAACGGCTGCACGATCTCCTTGTCGTGGCGGTCGGCCGGACCGGTGGCCGGGTTCCACACGATCATGGTGTTGGTGTAGTTCGGATCCTGCGGCGAGCGTCCCGGCACTTCGAGCACGCTGCCGACCAGGATCGGCGCGCCGATCGCCGTCGCGGCCCGCGAGATCGCCAGCGCGGCATCGTTGTTGACCAGCGGGTCGATGTCCGACGAGTCTTCCGGCCAAATCACGAACTGCGGTTGCGGGGCGGAGCCGGAGCGAACGTCGTCGGCCAGCCGCAGGGTCTCCCGGACGTGGTTGTCCAGCACCGCACGCCGCTGCTCGTTGAACTCGAAGCCCAGCCGCGGCACATTGCCCTGCACCGCCGCGACCGTCACCGACGGCTCGCCACCCGACCCGGTGCCGGCGTGCCGCACCTGCGGCCAGACGATGAGCGACGCGAACAACACCAGGCAGATGCAGACACCGGGCAGCACCACCGCGGGCGGCGCCGGATCCTGCGCGCCGGTGTCGCCGGCCGCGCGGGGCGCCGGGTGACCGGAATGCCACCACTTCGCGATCTCCAGCGCGATGGCCGTCGCGCTGAATCCCACCAGCATGATCGCCATGGACAGCAGCGCGACGCCGCCGACCTGGACCAGCGGCAGGAACGGTCCGTGCGTCTGCCCGAAGGCCGCCGAACCCCAGGGGAAGCCACCGAACGGGACGACCGACTTGAGCCACTCCTGGGCCGCCCACAGCAGCGCGAACCAGATGGGCCAGCCCGGCAGCCGGCGCACGATGACCGCACACAGGCCGAAGAGGGCGGGAAACAGCGCCGACACGGTCGCGAGCGCGATCCACGGGATGGGGCCGACCAGCAGCCCGACCCACGGCAGCAACGGCAGGTAGAACGCCAGCCCGAACAGGAACGCGTAACCCAGGCCGCCCGCCGGCGTGGTCGCGGGGTGGGTCAGCACCCACGCCAGCAACGCGGCGGCCACCACGGCACCCCACCACCAGTTGAGCGCCGGGAAGCTGGCGCAGAACAGTAAGCCGCCCGCCACCGCGCAAGTCAGCCGGGCCAGGCGGGGCAGCATCGCGGCCTGGGCGGCCGGCAGCCGCGTGATCACCGCGGCCACCAGCCCGGTTAGCGCACCGCGCGCGGCGGTCCCCAGCCGGTCGGCCAGACCCGGGCCGGCCGGCGCGCGCCTTTCGGGCGAGCTTGGTTCCGCGGCATCCTCGTGCCCGTCTGGTTCTCCGTCGTGCCCGGGGTCTTGCGCGTCGGGCCCGATACGGACGTCGGCGGGTTCGTCGTCGCGCTCCGACTCGGCCTCTTCGCTGATGGGGTCGGTGTCGGGCTGCTCCGACAGGTCCTCGTCCACCGCATCGGTTTGGTCCGCGCGCTCGTCGCCGTCCAACCAATCCTTAGCCATGGATCACAGCGCCCCGATGCACCGTTCGCCGGCACCGCGGCAGGGCGTCGTCCGTGCCCAATCGCGGCAGCGCCGGCACGCGGGAACGCGGGTCGGTCGACCAGCGCTGGACGGTGTCGCGCGGCGCGTGCACCTCCAGGTCGCCGGCGTCCCAGACGACGTAGGAGGCCGGCGCCCCGGGCACCAGGGTGCCCGTCTTGCCGTCGCGGACGCCGGCCGCCCGCCAGCCGCCGCGGGTGGCGGCAGCAAACGCGGCCCGCGCCGAGACGCTGCTGCCGGGGGTGCGGTGGTTGACCGCTGCGCGCACGCTCACCCACGGGTCCAGGCCCGTGACCGGAGCGTCGGAACCTAACGCGAGGGGCACGCCTTGGGATGCTAACAGCGCGAAGGGGTTGAGCCGGCTGCCTCGCTGGGCACCGAGCCGCTGCGCGTACATGCCGTCGGCGCCGCCCCAGAGTGCATCGAAATTGGGCTGCACGCTGGCGATGACGCCCCATTGGCCCAGTTTGGCGGCCTGATCGGCGCTGACCATCTCGACGTGCTCGAGGCGGTGCCCGCAGCGTGCGACCGCGACCGGTCCGAGGTCGGCGACGACGCGTTCGAGGGCACCCACCACCGTCGCGACCGCGGCGTCCCCGATGACGTGGAATCCGGCGGTGACCTCGGCCTGCGTGCAGGCCCGCAGGTGCGCCTCGACGGTGCCGGAATCCAGATAGCAGGTTCCGCTGCGGTCCGGCGCATCCGTGTACGGCTCGTGCAGCCAGGCAGTGCGCGACCCCAGTGCCCCGTCGACGAACAGGTCACCGGCCAGCCCGTGGGCGCCGGTCGCCGCCATCAACTCGCGCGCCTGGGAGGGGCTGGTCACCGGCTCACCCCAATAACCGATCACCTCGACGCCGTGCTCGAGGTTCCGCAACTGCCGCCAGTCGTCGATGCCGCCGATCTCGGGTCCGGCACATTCGTGGACCGCGACGATGCCCGCGGCCGCGGCGGCCCGCAAGGCTGCGGCGCGGGCTTCGGCTAGCTGTTCGGCCGTCAGCAGGTTCCGGGCGACGGCCCGCACCAGATGGTGCGCATCCCCGGTCAGCGGCCCCTCGGCGCTGAAACCCGCGGCCGCCGGAAGGTCCGCGACCAGCCGGCGCAGGCCGGTGGACGCGAGCGCGGAGTGCACGTCCACGCGAGCCAGGTAGGCGGGGCGGTCACCAAGAACGGCGTCCAGATCGCCGGTGCTGGGCGGGGTGTTCTCCGGCCACGATGCCTCGTCCCAGCCATGCCCCCACACCGGCAGGCCCGGGTGCGCGGCGGCATGGGCGGCGACCATTTGCAGGCACTGGGCGTGCGAGGTCGCCGCGCGCAGGTCCAGGCCGCTGAGCGTCAGCCCGGTGGCGGTGAGATGGATGTGGCTGTCCACGAACCCCGGCGAAACGAAACCGCCCTGCAGGTCTTCGACGTCGGCGTCGGGAAACATGCGGCGGCCGACCTCGTCGCTGCCCAGCCATTCCACCACGCCGTCGCGGACGGCCATCGCGGTCGCGTCGGGTTGGGCCGGGCTGTGCACCCGGCCGTTGACCAGCAGGGTCACCGGTACGGGACTAACGGTCATTATCGGTCACGTCCCACGACGATGCAGGCCGTGGATCGGCCTGCGGAGGAGTGGGACCATCGGTCACGTCCCAAAACTACGTGCAACTGTTCGGACGGCGATAACGGTCAGCGGATGAAGGACGCCGTCGGTCGCGACCGCGTCAGCGCCCGTCGAACCGTGGCGGCCGCACCGGCGCCTCGACGTCGCGGACATCGATGACCTCGCCGTCGATGTAGTCGCCGTGGCCGGCGGTCGACCCGCCGGGGTACGACGCCGGATAAGACTCCGCGCGGAAAGCGCTCGCGTAGCTGAGTCCCGGCATTTGTCGCTGCAACGTGCGTACCGCCATGGAGGTCAACCCTGGACGGACGGCCGACCGTACCGGCGGGATGAGCAGCAACAGGCCCAGCGCCGTGCTGACGAGGCCGGGAACGAGGACGAGGAGTGCGGCCAGGCTGACCAGCGCACCGTCGCCGGCCGCGGCGCGCTGCTCGGCCAGACCGGAGCGCAATTGCCCGATCCGGCGGATGAGGCGCGAACCCGCCATCGGGGCCACGATGCCCCAGCCGAGCAGAAAGGTCGCCAATAGCGCCAGCAGGGTCCAGCCCCATCCGATCGTCGACACCAACGCGAAGATCACCGCGAGTTCGACGAGGGCGTAGATCAGCAACAGCCGCGACACCATGCCAGACCAACGTCCGCGGATCGCGCTCAAGTTCCCGTGGTGCTCCGCATCGTGATTGCAGTTAGATGACGCTATGACGACGATTCAGATCGATACCCCCGACGGACCGATCGATGCGTTACTGAGCACGCCTTCAGGGCAGGGCCCGTGGCCGGGCGTGGTGGTGATCCACGATGCGTTCGGTTACGGCCGGGATAAGCAGTCGACCAATGACCGCATCGCCGCGGCGGGGTATCTGGCGCTCACCCCGAACATGTATGCCCGCGGTGGCCGCATCCGCTGCATCTCCCGGGTCATGAAGGAGCTGCAGACCCAGCGCGGCCGCGCCCTCGACGACATTCTGGCCGCCCGCGATCACCTCAAAGCCATGCCGGAATGTTCCGGCCAGGTCGGCATCGCGGGTTTTTGCATGGGCGGCCAGTTCGCTCTTGTCATGTCGCCCAAGGGTTTCGGCGCCTCAGCGCCGTTCTATGGCGCCCCCCTGCCGCGCAACCTCGCCAAGACGCTCGACGGCGCATGTCCGATCGTGGCCAGCTTCGGCGGACGTGACCCGTTGGGACGGGGCGCGCCCGAGAAGCTGAAGGAGACCATCGCCGCCAAGAACATCACCGCCGATGTGAAGACCTATCCCGGCGTCGGGCACAGCTTCGCCAACGAGCTGCCGGCCCAACCGTTGCTTCGCATCACGGGTTTCGGGTACGACCACGATGCCACCGAGGACGCGTGGCGGCGGGTCTTCGCGTTCTTCGGCGAGCATCTGGGATCGGGCGCCGCGACGTAGTCGGTCAGTCGGCGGCGTCCAGCTTCTGCGACAACAACTTTGCGAACGTGTGGGTGTCGCCGGGCCAGCGCGCCGACACGTAGTCGCCGTCGTCGACGACGAATGCGGGCCGCGGGTCGGCCGGCGTGTCGCGCACCATCCCCGAGGTTTTCAGCCGCCAGTATGGTGATCCGCGGGCGACGTCACGGAAATCGGCCGGATCTTCAAGCGCACGAGTGACTTCCGACTGCACCGACATGTACCCGTCGGGCTGTCCCGGTTGCTCGGTATAGGTTCGGTAATAGTCGGAATCCCAGAACCGGGTGAGTCGGGTGAGCCGCCAGGCCAGCCGTTCCATGGCCCATGTCAACGCCGTGGTCTTGCGCCCGTACAGAACCGAACGGCCGGTGCCGGGATCGACGCTGCGCGCGGCGAGCAGCACCCCGTGACAGATGGCGGCCACCACACGCCCGCGGGCGAACGCCTCCACCACCAGCCGGTGCAAGATGTCGCTGTCGATGTAGCTGCGCATCCCGCGGGCACGATGCCCTCCCGGCAGCAGCAGCGCGTCGGCGCCGTCCAGGGTGGCGTGCGCCCAGGCGACGGGTTGCCGAAACTCGTTCGATTGCACCATGTCCCGATAGGCGGTGCGCCCGTCTTTGTTGGCGCGCAGCGTCAGCCCGAGCAACGGGATGGCGCCCAGCAGGGGCAGCGCGGACCAGACGTCGAGTCCACGGCCCGTCACCATGATGTCGTCGGCCACGCCGGGCGTGCCGGTTTCGGTCGCGAACACCACCCGGTGGCCGCTTCGGGTCAACACCCGCCAGCTGACCGCAACCTCAGTCGGATCGAAGTCGCGGTCCGGGATCGGGATCAGGACTGTGGCCACGGCGCCCTTCGGCTCACGCCACCTTCAGCTCGAGGCCGACGTTGTTGTCCATGCCGCCGCGCAGCTTGCTGAAGAAGTTGAATACCTTGCCCACGATCCCGTAGCGCTTGCCGATCGCGTCGTAGACCGCGGCCGTTTCCGACTTGTCGAGAATCGCCGCGGTTCCTTCGACGGCCGCACTGGTGGGCCGGCCGTTGATGGTGCAGGCGGCCAGCGTGACCCGAGGGGTGTTGCGGATTCGCTTGATCTTCCACGACTTTTCCTGGGTGGTGACCAGGAGGCGGTCGCCACGCTCTTTGTCCAAGGCCGCCCAGATCGGTGTCGGCTTGGGTTTGCCGTCCTTGGTGAAGGTGGTGAGCAGGATGTACTGCGCTTTGGCAAGCTCAGCGAAGGTTGGCGTCACCAGGACAACGTACCGCTGCGCGGCCGCACCGTTGACATTGTCGGCACCCGGCTGCGATAGTCATGGCACCTTAAACGAAAACAGCATTTTCATTTAAGGGCGTAGAGCGCCGATCGAAGTAGGGAATCGTGAGCGATCCGACGAAGCCGCTGGCATGGTTGCCGTTCGCGATCACCGAGGCGGCGCTGGAGCCGAACTCGCCGGATGAAACCCGGCATCCCAATGTGTTTCACGCGTGGTCTCAACTTTTGGCCCGGCTCGACGAAGCCGCGCGGACCGTCGAATCCGCGCCGGACAGCCGCAATCGAATCGATGCCGCCGCCGGAATCCGGCATCTGCTGGTACTGCTCACCGCGGGCATCGATGAGGTGCTGCGATTCGATCCGGACCCGACGTTACGCGTGCAACGCACCAGCACCGATGACATCGTGACCTGGGGAATGGAGTGCCCGGACTGCCTCTACACCCGCGCCGCGCTGCGCGGCGCGGAGAGCTACCGACTGTTCGGTAATCGCGGCACCGCCCGCTACGTGGGGCTGCAGACGATGAACGGCATCACCGCCACCGCGAATGAGTTGGTCGACGAGCTCGAAGTGGACGCGGACGGGAATTTCGAGGTGGTGCTGTCGGCCTCTGAACCCTCGGGGCGAGCGGGCAAGTGGATGCGTATCGAGGGCGAGCATCCCACGTTGACGGTGCGGCATTTCTTCTACGACTGGGACACTGAGGTGGCCTCGTCACTGCGCATCGAGCGACTCGGCGAGGCCGCACCGGCCTCGGGCCGTCCCATCGATCCGGAGGTGGCGCTGACCCGCCAGCTGACCGCCCTCGGCGACTTCGTCGCGGACAACCTGGCGTTCTTTCTACAGTTCGGCGCCGCGGCACCACCCAACGGTTTCCTACCGCCGATCGACCGCACCGACATGGGCGCGGCCGCGGAGAACAGGCCGGTGATCGGCCGGTGGGAGCTGCGCCCGGACGAGGCGCTCATCGTCGAAGTGGAACCGCCGGAAGGCATTTACTGGAGCTTCTCGATCGGCAACCCGTGGTGGGAGACGATTCACTACGGGCGCCACCAGTCCAGCCTGAACGCCCATCAGGCCACCGTGAATTCCGATGGGCTGGTCCGCGTCGTGCTGTGCGATCGCGACCCCGGGATCGCCAATTGGCTCGACACCGCCGGCCACAGCAACGGTCCGATCATCCTGCGCTGCGTGCGCACCGAAACGGCACCCACACCGACGACACGAGTCGTGCCGTTTGCCGATATTCGCGCCGAGTTGCCTTCGGACACCGCACAAATCAACTCCGACGAGCGCGCATCCGTCCTCGCGGCACGGCGCCGCGCGGTGCACGAAAGGTTCGGACGATGACATTCGACGCTGACGAGTTGGAGGACGGCGCTCGAACCGCCACCGGGCTCGACGATTTCGGTTCGCCCTACTATCGCGAAGGACTCGAACGCATCGTCGAGGCGCTGAATACCGAGGCGGACCTCAACGAGATCGGGCGGGTCATCCAGCACGCCACCATCAGCAACGCCCTGATCCAACGCCTCAAGGTCGAAGACGCATACCGGCAGCACACCGAGATCGACGACCAGATGGTCGGTGGCCCCGTCTTCGTCATCGGCCTCCCCCGCACCGGGACCACCGCGCTGAGCCAGCTGGTGGCCGCCGACCCCCAGTTCCGATCGCTGCGGATGTGGGAATCGCAAGCGCCTACCCCACCGCCGGAGGCCGCCACCGAACACAGCGACCCGCGGATCGCGCAGGCCGAGGCCGGCCTGAAGTTGCTCGACGACATGTTTCCGTTGATGAAGACCCTGTACAACTCCGAGCCCACGGCCCCGACCGAATGCCAGGACCTGATGGGAATGAGCTTCCGCACCTTCCACTTCGACGGCGCCGTTCGCGCACCGCGGTATCTCGCGTGGTTGATGGGCTGCGACATGCGCGGAACTTACATTTTTCATCGCCGGGTGCTCCGACTCTTGCAATGGCGCTGCCCACCGGTGCTGTGGCATCTCAAGACGCCCGTGCACATGTTCGCTCTCGACGCGCTCGTCGAGGCATACCCCGACGCCAAATTCCTGTGGAGCCATCGTGATCCGGCCAAGGTGATGGGTTCGGTCTGCAGCCTGATCCGGTATGTGCGCAGCTGGAGCAGCGACCGCGACGACGCCAGGGAGCTCGGCGCCGAGCAAGTCGACAGCTGGGTCGAAGCCATCCGGCGGGCAATGGATTTCCGCAACCGCATGGGTGACGGCCGGTTCGCCGATGTCTCGTTCGCGGACCTGCAAACGGATCCGGTAGGCACGCTGCAAACCAGCTACGACGCGCTGGGCCTGGCTTTCACCGATGCCACCCTTGCTTCCGTCCGGCGTTGGGCTTCGGATCACCGGCCCGGCTCCCGCGGCGCGCACGAGTATGACCTGGCCGACTACGGCCTGACACCCGAAGGTGTTCGCGAACGGTTTGCGGACTATCTCGCCACCTACGACGCGACCACGTGAATCCGTGAGCACTCCCCGCACGCGACGACGTGACAAGCTGGGTCCGGACGCAACGGTGCGCGGCGAGATTCTGACCGCCGCGTCAATCATCCTGCAAGAGCAGGGAATTGGAAAGTTCAGCATCGGTGCAGTGCTGGAACGGGCGGCGCTGGGCACCCGCGCGTTCTACCGGCATTTCGAATCCAAGGACGACTTGGTGGCCGCGCTCTTTCTCGAGATGGCGCGCGCGGAGGAACAGCGGCTGCGACGCCGGATGGCCGCAGCGGAGACGGAGATCGACGCGGTCGCTGCCTGGATCGACAGCCGACTCGACTTGGCATTCGACGCCAACAAATCCGATTTGCGTCGCCTGTCGTTGGAAGCTCAGTCGCAGTCCCCCGCGCTGGTTGCGCCCGCGTACGCGGAAATGCTGAAGCCGCTCGTCGATGCGCTGCAACGCGGTCTGCGGGGCGGGGTATTCCACCGCGTCGACCCGATGACCGACGCCCAGTTCATTCACGGGGTGGTCTGGGCCGGCATCAACGAGCAGTGGGCGACGGGCGAGTGCCACCGCGAGGATCTTCGCGAACGGATGCTTCGGTTTTGCCTGCGCGGACTGGGAGTGCAGGAACCGACCGAGGGAGGCTAGCGATGGACCTGGGTTTTGCCGGATCGACCGCCGTGGTCACCGGTGGCAGCAAGGGTATGGGGCTGGCCATCGCCGAAACCCTTGCCGCCGAAGGAGCCAGCGTGGCGGTGATGGCCAGGAACCAAACGTCACTCGACGCCGCCGTGGCGTCATTGCGCCGGGCGGGCGCTCCGGACGCCGTGGGGATCAGCGTGGACATGACCGACGCCGAGTCGATCGCCGGTGGCTTCGCCGCCGTCTCGCAGCGTTGGGGGCGACTCAACAGCCTGGTGCACACGATCGGGCCGGGCGACGGCTATTTCGAGCAGATGGACGACACGCAATGGGAGGAGGCGTTCAACCTCGGCACGATGTCGGCTGTTCGATCGATTCGCGCCGCCCTGCCGCTGCTGCGCTCCGCGGACTGGGCCCGCATCGTGACCCTGTCCGCACATTCGATCCAGCGGCAGAATCCGCGGATCGTCGCGTACACGGCCTCGAAGGCGGCCCTGGCCAGTGTCACCAAGAATCTCTCGAAAAGCCTTGCCGAGGACGGCATTCTGGTCAACTGCGTGTGTCCGGGAACCATCGTGACCGCGAGCTTCACCGAGGCACTGCGAGATATCCTCGCCGCGGACGGTCTCGACGCCACCAATCCGGTCGATGTCATGACCTGGATCGACAACAACTTCCACCAGCCCTGCGACCTCGGCCGTGCCGGACTTCCCGAAGAGGTCGCTTCCATCACCGCCTACCTGGCGTCGCGGCTCAACGGCTACGTAACCGGCGCGACGGTCAACGTAGACGGCGGGTCGGACTTCATTTGAAAGTCCTCAGCCTTCCAGGTCGCCCTCGGTTTCCAGCAGCGCCTGACGCAGGCCGTCGAGGGTTTCCGGTTGCGGGGCTGCCCACATGCCGCGTCCGGCCGCCTCCAGCAGCCGCTCCGCCATGCCGTGCAGCGCCCATGGATTGGACTCCGACATGAACTTCCGGTTCTCCGGGTCGAGCACGTAGCGCTCGGTGAGTTGTTCGTACATCCAGTCGGCCATTACCCCGGCCGTCGCGTCATAACCGAACAGATAGTCGACGGTCGCCGCCATCTCGAACGCGCCTTTGTACCCGTGCCGGCGCATCGCCGCCATCCAGCGCGGATTGACGACGCGCGCGCGGAACACCCGGGTGGTCTCCTCCGAGAGGGTGCGAGTGCGGATCGCGTCGGGCCGGGTGTTGTCGCCGATGTAGGCGGCCGGCGCCTGGCCGGTCAGCGCGCGCACTGTGGCCACCATGCCCCCGTGGTACTGGAAGTAGTCGTCGGAGTCGGCGATGTCGTGTTCGCGGGTGTCGGTGTTCTTGGCGGCCACCGCGATGCGCCGGTACTGGCGGTTCATGTCGTCGACGGCCTCGCGGCCGTCCAGGTCACGGCCGTAGGCAAACCCTCCCCACGCGGTATACACCGCGGCGAGGTCGGCGTCGTCGCGCCAGTTGCGGCTGTCGATCAGCTGCAGCAGCCCTGCGCCGTAGGTACCCGGCTTTGATCCGAAAATCCTTGTGGTGGAGCGGCGTTGGTCACCGTGCTGGGCCATGTCCGCCTGAGCGTGCGCACGCACGTAGTTGTCCTCGGCCGGCTCGTCCAGATCGGCGACCAAACGTACCGCGTCGTCGAGCATCGTCACGACATGCGGGAAGGCGTCCCGGAAGAAGCCGGAGATTCGCACCGTCACGTCGATGCGCGGGCGGCCCAGCTCGGCCAGCGGAATCGGCGCCAGGTCGACGACACGCCGCGACGCGTCGTCCCACACCGGCCGGACACCCAGCAGGGCAAGGACTTCGGCGATGTCGTCACCGGCGGTACGCATGGCCGAGGTGCCCCACACCGACAGGCCGACCGACTGCGGCCACTGCCCGTGGTCGTCGCGGTAGCGGGCCAGCAGCGAATCCGCCAGGGCCACACCGGCTTCCCAGGCCAGCCGGGAGGGCACCGCCTTGGGGTCGACGGAGTAGAAGTTGCGCCCGGTGGGCAGCACGTTGACCAGGCCGCGCAGCGGTGACCCGGAGGGGCCGGCCGGGATGAATCGGCCGTCCAGCGCGCGCAGCACCTGGTCGATTTCGGCGGCGGTGCCGTTTAGCCGGGGCACCACCTCGGTTGCCGCGAATCGCAGCACCGCCGCGACCTCGGCGTTGTCGGTAATCCGTTCGGCCGCATCAGCATCCCAGTCGGTCGCCTGCAACGCACCGACCAGTTCGCGCGCCGCGGCCTCGGTGCGGTCGACGGTGGTCCGGTCGTCGGTGCCGTCCTCGGCCAGCCCCAGGGCCTGCCGCAATCCAGGGAGGGCGTGCTCGCCGCCGAACAGCTGGCGGGCCCGAAGGATCGCCAGCACTAGGTCCAGTTCGGCTTCGCCCGTTGGCTTTTGGCCGAGGATGTGCAGACCGTCGCGGATCTGGACGTCCTTGATCTCGCACAGCCAGCCATCGACGTGCAGCAGCATGTCGTCGAACGAGTCCTCCTCGGGCCGTTCGGTCAGGCCCAGGTCGTGGTCCATCTTGGCGGCCCGGATCAGCGTCCAGATCTGCTGGCGGATGGCGGGCAGCTTGCCGGGATCCAGCGCGGCGACGTTGGCATGCTCGTCGAGCAGCTGTTCCAAACGCGCAATGTCGCCGTAGGTTTCGGCGCGCGCCATCGGCGGGATGAGGTGGTCGACGAGCACGGCGTGGGCCCGCCGTTTGGCCTGCGTGCCCTCGCCGGGGTCGTTGACCAGGAAGGGATAGATCATCGGCAGGTTGCCCAGAGCGGCGTCGGGCCCGCAGGCCGCCGACATGCCGAGCGTCTTGCCGGGCAGCCATTCCAGATTGCCGTGCTTGCCCAGATGCACCACGGCGTGCGATCCGAAGCCGGCGTCCAGCCAGAGGTAGGCGGCCAGGTAGTGATGGCTGGGCGGCAGGTCCGGGTCGTGGTAGATGGCGACGGGGTTCTCCCCGAAGCCGCGGGGCGGCTGCACCATCAGCACAAGGTTGTCCGATTGCATTGCGGCGATGACGATTTCGCCATCGCGGTCGTTGCTACGGTCCACAAAGAGATTCCCGGGTGCCGGGCCCCAGTGCTCCGTTACGGCATCGGTGAATTCGGCGGGCAGGGTCGCGAACCAATCCCGGTAATCCTTGGCGGACAGCCGGATCGGGTTGCCGGCAAGCTGGCCTTCGGTGAGCCAGTCGGGGTCCTGCCCGCCCCGCTCGATCAGCGCGTGGATCAGGGCGTCGCCGTCGTCGGCCTCGACGCCGGGCAGCTCACCCACCCGGTAGCCGTGCTCGCGCATCGCCCGCAGCAGGGCGACGGCGCTGGCCGGTGTGTCCAACCCGACCGCGTTGCCGATGCGGGCGTGCTTGGTGGGATAGGCCGAGAACACCAGGGCCACCCGCTTGTCCGCCGGGGCGATACGACGCAGCTGCGCGTGGCGCACCGCCAGTCCCGCGACCCGCGCGCAGCGTTCCGCGTCGGCGACATAGGAGATCAGCCCGTCGTCATCAATCTCCTTGAAGGAGAACGGCACCGTGATGATGCGGCCGTCGAACTCGGGCACCGCGACCTGACTGGCCACGTCGAGCGGGCTCAGGCCATCGTCGTTTTCGCACCACTGGGCGCGCGGGCTGGTCAGGCACAACCCCTGCAATATCGGGATATCCAGGGCGGCAAGGTGTTCGACGTTCCAGCTGTCGTCATCGCCACCGGCCGACGCGGTGGCCGGCTTCAATCCCCCGGCCGCCAGGACGGTGACCACCATGGCGTCGGCGCCGCCGAGCCGTTGCAGCAGTTCGGGTTCGGCGGTGCGCAGCGACGCACAGTAGACCGGCATCGGCCGCGCGCCGGCGTTTTCGATGGCCTGACACAGCGCCTCGACGTAGCCGGTGTTGCCGGCCAAGTGCTGCGCGCGGTAGTACAGCACGGCGATCGTCGGTCCGTCGGTGTCGCGGGCGGGCCGCGACAGTTCGCCCCACGTCGGCATCACGACCGGCGGGCTGAACCCGAACCCGGTCATCAGCACGGTGTCGGACAGGAAGGCGTGCAGCTGGCGCAGGTTCTCCACGCCGCCGTGCGCCAGGTAGATGTGCGCCTGCACCGCGATGCCGGCGGCCAGCGTGGAGAGTCCGGTCAATTCGGCGTCGGCGGCCTGCTCGCCGCTGACCAACACCGTCGGCACACCGCTGGCGATCACCGTGTCGATGCCGGTCTGCCAGGCGCGGTACCCGCCGAGGATCCGCACCACCACGATGGCGACGTCGGCCAGCAGGTCGGGCAGGCCCCCGCAAGCGGGAGGTGCCCCCACCTCGTCCGAGAGCCGCGAGGGGTTGGCCCACCGATAGTTCTTCCCGCTGGAACGGGCGCTGATCAGGTCCGTATCGGACGTCGACAGCAGCAGGATTGTCGGCTCGGCCACCCACCATTCGTACCGCAGTGGGGCGCGCTCGCGCCTATCGGGCCCGGGCCGCTCAACCGCCCAACATCGCCGCGATCCGGTCGGCGACCTGTTGGGCCACGATCCGGGCCGGCCCGTCCTTCGCCGGTTCGTAACGGTCCGCGCCGGCGTCGTAGTCGGCGCCGGCGATCGACCCGTGATCGGCATCCAATTCGACCACCTGCACCGGCCAGCCCATCCGTTCCAGGCGGGCGGCGAACTCTCTGCTGGCCGCCACCGGCACCACGTCGTCGGCCAGGCCGTGCAGCAACGTGAACGGCGAACCGACATCAGCGGCGCTAAGCCCGTCGGTCAGCGGCATCCCGGAGATCGGATCGGGAATCATGAAAGCCCCGGCCAGACAGACCGTGTGCGCGGGGGTGAAGTCGAATTCGGCCGCGCGCAACGTCACGCCCGCCGCCGCCGCGCCGCCCATCGACCACCCGACGAGCAGGATGCGTCGGGCGTCGGCGGCGAGGTTGCGCGCGAACTCCAGCGATCGCAGCAGGTCCGCACGCCCACCGTCCTCGGCATGGGAATTCCAATCGGGCGCCACCACCGCCGCCGCGCGGCCGGCCAGCATGCCGGCCAGCGGGCCGACGGCCGCGCGGGCATCGGTTTGCGCGCCATGCCAGAGCAAGATCGTGGACGGCGCCGGCTCGCCGAACACATCGACCAGCCGGCCCGGGGCATATTCCACCGTCCTCACGGCCACGAGGATGCCCGTACTGACGCGTGTTTAACCCCTGAGAAATCGTGGACCAGGTCCTCGGCAACGCCCACGCCGCCGGTGTTGGCGTTACGTCTGCCTGAAGGCAATCCCGGCCGGCGCCTTCGGCGGGGGCCGTACCGTGGACGGGTGGCCAGGACGCGCGACACCGACGCATGCCCGGGTGCGCTGCAGGTGCACCAGGCGGCCGACGGCGCCTTGGCCCGGATCCGGCTACCCGGCGGCATGATCACGGCCGCCCAACTCGCCGCGTTGGCCGCCGTCAGTAGCCAGTCGGGGTCGGGAACGCTGGAGCTGACCGCCCGGGGCAACGTGCAATTGCGCGGACTGACCGACGTGACCGCCGTTGCCGAGGCGCTCGCGAGCGCGGGCCTGTTGCCCTCGACGACGCACGAGCGGGCCCGCAACATCGTCGCGTCACCGCTGTCGGGGCGCGCCGGAGGCCACCTCGACGTCCGGCGCTGGGTCGGCGAGCTGGACGCTGCGATCTGCGGCGAGCCCCGGCTCGCCGAACTGGGCGGCCGGTTCTGGTTCGGCCTGGACGACGGGCGCGCCGACGTGTCGGGGTTGCGCGCCGATGTCGGGGTGCACGCGTTCCCCGACGGCTGCGCCCTGTTGTTGGCCGGGCGCGACACCGGTGTGCGGCTGGCGGCCAGCGAGGTGATCGAGACGCTGGTCACCCTCGCGATGCGGTTCGTCGACATCCGCGGAACGGCTTGGCGCGTCCAGGAATTGGACAACATTCGGCAGCTGCTACCCGGCGCCGAACCGCGCGTCGGCTCATTCCCGGCCGTCACCAAGGCGCCGGTGGGCTGGATCAACCAGGACGACGGACGGGTGACGCTGGGCGCCGCGGTACCGCTGGGCGTGCTGCCGGCCCGCGTTGCGGAGTACCTGGCCGCGATCGAGGCGCCGCTGGTGATCACGCCGTGGCGGTCGGTGCTGGTGTGCGATCTCAGCGAAGAGGTGGCGGACGTCGCGCTTCGCGTGCTGGCGCCCTTGGGCCTGGTGTTCGACGAGAACTCGCCCTGGCTGATCGTCAGCGCCTGCACCGGCAGCCCCGGCTGCGCGCGCTCGGCCGCCGACGTGCGGGCCGACGCCGCCCAGTCGCTGGATGCGCGAGGCGCGGATGCGGCAGGGCACCGTCATTTCGTCGGCTGCGAACGGGCGTGCGGCAGTCCGCTCGCCGGTGAGGTGCTGGTGGCCACCGTCGACGGATACCGGCGGCTGTAGCCGGGTGCGGCGGGTCGCCACGCCGACGAGCCTTAAAGTGGGCGGGTGCTCGACTACATCCGCGACGCGGCGGAGATCTATCGCCAGTCGTTCGCGACGATCCGCGCCGAAGCGGATCTGGAGCGATTCCCGACCGACGTGGCGCAGGTGGTGGTCCGGCTGATCCACACCTGCGGGCAGGTCGACGTCGCCGAGCACGTCGCCTTCACCGACGACGTCGTCGAGCGGGTCGGGGCCGCCCTGCGCGGCGGCGCGCCGGTGCTGTGCGATTCGTCGATGGTGGCCGCCGGGATCACCGCCGCGCGGCTGCCGGCCGACAACCAGGTGGTGTCGCTGGTGGCCGATCCGCGGGCGGCCGAGCTGTCCGCCCGCCGGCAGACCACCCGCTCGGCGGCCGGGGTGGAGTTATGGGCGGACCGGCTGCCCGGCGCCGTCCTGGCGATCGGCAACGCGCCGACCGCGCTGTTCCGGTTGCTCGAGCTGATCGACGACGGGATCGCCCCGCCGGCCGGGGTGCTGGGCGGGCCGGTGGGTTTCGTCGGGTCGGCGCAGTCCAAGCAGGAGCTCATCGACCATCCGCGCGGAACGTCGTATCTGGTGGTGCAAGGCCGACGTGGCGGCAGTGCCATGGCCGCCGCCGCCGTCAACGCGATCGCAAGTGATCGCGAATGACCGCGCAAAGCGTCTCTGGGGGGACACTGTGGGGCGTCGGGTTGGGGCCCGGCGACCCGGAATTGGTGACCGTCAAAGCCGCGCGGGTGATCGGCGAGGCCGACGTGGTGGCCTACCACAGCGCCCGGCACGGCCGCAGCATCGCGCGCGGCATCGCCGAACCGTACCTGCGGCCCGGTCAGATCGAAGAGCACCTGATCTATCCCGTCACCACCGAGACGACCGACCACCCCGGCGGCTATGCCGGTGCGATCGAGGATTTCTACGTCGAGGCCGCCGAGCGCATCGCCGCCCACCTCGACGCCGGCCGCAATGTGGCCCTGCTGGCCGAGGGTGATCCGCTGTTCTACAGCTCCTACATGCATCTGCACACCCGGCTGACGGAACGGTTCGACGCCGTCATCGTGCCCGGCGTGACGTCGGTTAGCGCCGCCTCGGCGGCCATCGCGACACCGTTGGTGGCCGGCGACGAGGTGCTGTCGGTGCTGCCGGGCACCCTGCCGGTCGAAGAGCTCACGCGTCGGCTCGCCGACGCCGACGCCGCCGTCGTGCTTAAACTCGGGCGTTCGTATCATGCTGTGCGGGAAGCGCTTTCGGCGTCAGGACAGCTGGATGACGCGTTCTACGTCGAGCGGGCCAGCACTGCCGCGCAACGGATACTGCCCGCCGCCGACGTCGACGAGGCCGGCGTTCCGTACTTCTCGCTGGCCATCCTGCCGGGCGGGCAGCGTGGCCGGCGCGCGCCCGCCGCCGGCAGCGTCACGGTGGTGGGCCTGGGACCCGGCGACCTGGACTGGATGACGCCGCAGACCCGGCGGGAGCTCGCCGCGGCGACCGACCTGATCGGCTACGGCGGCTACCTGGATCGGGTCCCGGCTCGCGACGGCCAGCAGCGTCACCCCAGCGACAACCGCGACGAGCCCGAACGGGCCCGGCTGGCCTGCACGCTGGCCGAGCAGGGGCGCGCGGTGGCGGTGGTGTCGTCGGGCGACCCCGGCGTGTTCGCGATGGCGACCGCGGTGCTCGAAGAGGCCAAGGAGTGGCCGGGCGTGCAGGTCCGAGTGATTCCGGCGATGACCGCCGCGCAGGCGGTGGCCAGCCGGGTCGGCGCCCCGCTGGGGCACGACTACGCGGTGATCTCGCTGTCCGACCGCCTCAAGCCGTGGGAGGTGATCTCGGCGCGGCTGCAGGCCGCCGCGGCCGCCGATCTGGTGCTGGCGATCTACAACCCGGCTTCCAAGACGCGAACCTGGCAGGTGGGCGCGATGCGCGACATCTTGCTGGGCCACCGCGAACCGGGCACACCGGTGGTGATCGGCCGCAACGTGTCCGGCCCCGACGAAGACGTCCGCGTGGTCAGGCTGGCCGATCTCAATCCCGGCGAGATCGACATGCGCTGCCTGCTGATCGTCGGGTCATCGCAAACCCAGTGGTACTCACACGATTCCAGTGACAGGGTCTTCACGCCCCGGCGCTACCAGGGCTGAAACTCGCTCGGCCTGATGGCCCCACTCCTCCGCACCCCGCTACGCGGGCTGCATCGTCACAGGGCTTAGCCTAATTGCCCCACTCCTCCGCACCCCGCTACGCGGGCTGCATCGTCACAGGGCTTAGTCGCGGTCCCAGGTGCTCGGCATCATCGGCACGGTGGGCCCGTCGCTCAACCCGTCCCGGGTCAGCGTCGCCAATCCGGCGGCTTGGGTCGCATCGGATTTCGCTGCGGCACCGGCAAATCCGAGCGGGCCCGCGCTATCCTCGGAAGGGCGGGCTGCGTACGGATCGTCAGCGTTACCCGTCGCGGCCAAATCTTCGTCGGAGTCCATGAATTCGTAGCGGTACGCGCGCTCTGTGGCGGTTCCGCCGCGGCGGCGTCGGGCCCGGGCCTTCTTTTTGGCGTCGGCGACCGCGGCCGCGGCGGCGGGTGCGTCGACGTCGTCGGACGACGGTTCCTCCGACTTACGGCGTGACCGGCCGCTCGCGCTGCCGCGCGCCGACAGCCCCGAAAGCCCCACCGCATAAAGCGCATTGGACAGGTTCGCTCCGACTCCGTCGGTCGCCGTCGGGCCGAAGCCGACGCCGGGTCCCCCACCGATCGGCCCGCCGCCGGCCGACCCGGCGACCGTCGACGCGGGGGCGGTGGACGGCGTCGGCACGTGACTCACGCTGGCGGGCGCGCTAGTGATCGTCGGCGCCGGGGCGGTCACCGGTGCCGGTGCGGCCGCCACAGCCGGTACCGGCGCGGCCATCGAGAGGGGCGCCGCGATGCTGATCGCGGTCACGGCGGCCGCCGCCCCGCCCGCCGCGGCCGCGCCGATGGCCGCAACGACAACCGGAGCGAGCACCACCGCCATTTGGATCGCGAACTGAATGAACGGCCAGAAGATCATCAGGGTGTGGAAGATGGCCCAGCCGAGCGCAGTCGACAGGGCCGGTGACAGACCCAGCTGCCCAAAAAACGACGCGAGACTGTTCACCCACGGCGCCGGCGGGAAGGGCCACCCACCGGGGTTGAGGTCCTTGGACACCGGCCACGCGAAATTCTGGGTGTACTGCTGCAGCCATTGGGTGAGCTGGTCCATCCAAGAGGGGTAGGTCTGCGTCGCCGCCTGCTGCTGGGCACTCGAGGTATCGGCATTGTTGAGGTTGGAGCCCGAATCCGCGGCCGGCGCTACGGCGGCGGCCTGCACCGCCGCGACGCTTGCGGTGCCAGCCTCCGCACCCGGCACCACGATCGGCGGTGCGGGCGTGGCCGGGGGAACCGCGGCCAGGGCGGATTCACTGACCGCCTGATACGTGGTCATCGTCGTAGCGGCCTGCACCCACATGCGCGCGTAGTCGACTTCATTGACGGCGATGGGAATGGTGTTGATGCCGAAGAAGTTTGTGGCGACCAGTGTTCCGTGAACGGCGTGATTCGCCGCGAGTTCACCCAGTGTCGGCATGGCCGCCAGGGCCGCGGTGTAGGCGGTGGCCGCGGTCTCGTGCAGGCTCGCCGCCGCGGTGCTCTTGGCCGCGCTCTCCAGCAGCCAGGCCTGGTAGGGGGCGTGCGCGGCCACGTACTGGTCCGCGCTGGGCCCCTCCCAGGCTCCCGCCTGCACGGCGCCCAACAGTGCGCTGAGCTCGGTTGCCGCGGTCGCGTAGTCGGTGCTCAGCGACGACCATGCCGTCGCGGCGGCCACCAGCGGCGCAGGGCCGGGGCCGCTGCTGAGCAACGTCGAGTGCACTTCGGGTGGAAACGCGATCCAGAGCGGGGCGGTCATCGTCGTGGGCCTTCGGGCAAGAACACGAATACCTCTTCGGTGCATCTCGTGGATGGGCTGGCGATGCTTACGACCAGAGGTCGGTCAGCCGTGCCGTTTAGTTCCCCGCAATTTCGTTCCGGCGATAAATTTCGCGAGTCTTTGCGCGCAGCCGGGGCATGCGCAACGATGCAGGGATGCGGTGTGAGATTGCGCGCGAAGCGCTGTCGGCTCGGTTGGACGGCGAGCGCCCCCAGGTCCTCGCGCAGCAGGTCGACGCCCACCTCGAATCCTGCCGCAGCTGCCGCTCCTGGCTGATCGGGGCGGCGGTGCAGACGCGCCGGCTGGCCTCCGTGATGCCCGGCGAGGGACCCGACCTGGTCGAGAAGATCATGGCCAGCATCGGCGAGCAGCCCACCGGACACCAGGCCCGGATGCGCTGGCTGCGGTCGCACTACCGGCGGTGGGGCCTGATCGCCGTCGGCCTGTTCCAGGTGGCGATCGCCGCCGCCCAAATCACCGGGATCGATTTCGGCATGGTCTCCACTCACATGCACGGCGCGATGTCCGGCGAGCACCTGATGCACGAGTCCACGGCATGGTTGCTGGCCCTGGGTCTGGCGATGATTGCCGCCGGCGTCTGGCCCGCCTCCGCATCGGGAGTGGCGGCGATCACCGGCGTCTATTCCGTTGCGCTGCTTGGCTATGTGATTGTCGACGCCTTCGACGGCGAAGTCACCGCCACCCGCATCGCCAGTCACATGCCCCTGCTGCTGGGCCTGGCATTCGCGTTGTTGGTGGCGCGGGAGCGGGTGGGCTCGCACCGGCGGCGCGGCTCGGATGCTTCCGACGACGCCGACTTCCCCACCTGGGCGGCGGACTCACCCAGCGGTCGGCGGCGCGGGCACCTGCGGCCGATCAATCGTGTGGTCCTCGACCCCACCGCGTCCTCTACGACGTGGCGTCGTAGAATCGGAAATTCCGCACAACAAAGGTGGTTGGGCATGACCGCGCCGAGCGACGACGAGGCCGTTACCGATCTCGCGTTGTCCGCCGCACGCGGAAACTCCCGAGCGCTGGAAGCGTTCATCAAAGCCACCCAGCAAGACGTGTGGCGGTTCGTCGCCTACCTGTCCGACGCGGGCAGCGCCGACGATCTGACTCAAGAAACATTCCTGCGCGCCATCGGCGCCATCGAGCGGTTCTCCGGGCGCTCGAGCGCGCGGACCTGGCTGCTGTCGATCGCGCGCCGCGTCGTGGCCGACCACATCCGCCATCTGCAGTCGAGGCCCCGCGCCGCCCTGGGCGCCGATCCCGAACACGTGGTGCGCGGGGACCGGCACGCCCGCGGATTCGAAGACCTGGTCGAGGTGACGACGATGATCGCCAACCTCAACGCCGAACAGCGCGAAGCGCTTTTGCTCACCCAGCTGCTCGGCCTGCCCTACGCTGACGCCGCCGCGGTATGCGGCTGCCCGGTGGGCACCATCCGCTCCCGCGTCGCGCGCGCCCGCGACGCGCTGCTGGCAGATGGCGAGCGCAGCCACCTAACCGGCTAGCGCGCCAACCCATTCCGCGGCCTCGTGCACGGTGCCGACGGTTGACACCCCGGCGGGTAGCGGCGGCCGCGCCACCATCACCACCGGAATGCTCAGCGCCGCAGCGGCATCCAGCTTCGCCCGGGTCATGTCTCCACCGCTGTTCTTGGTGACCAGTGCGTCAATGCGATGCTCCCTCAACAGCGCGAGCTCGTTGTCGTAGCCATACGGTCCGCGGGAGAGCACCACCCGGTGATGACGCGGCAGTGCGGAGGTGTCCGGTTCGGTGACCGCCCGGATCAGAAACCATGCGTCGCTGTCGGCGAAGGCCCGCACGCCCGAGCGTCCAGTGGTGAGGAATACTCGAGAATAGCCTAGCCGAGCAACGGTTTCAGCGGCGGCGGTGTCCGATTCGACGACAATGGCGGTGCCGGGATCCCAGGCCGGGCGCGCGAGGATCAGATGAGGGATCTGCAGTTCGGCGCACGCGGTTGCGGCATGCGCCGTCATGGTTGCCGCGAACGGGTGGGTGGCGTCGACGACGGCGTCGATGCGCGCGTCGCGCAGCCAGCGCCGCAATCCGTCGACGCCACCGAATCCGCCGACCCGCACGGGACCGACGGGCAGGGCCGGATCCGGTACCCGGCCCGCCAGGGAGCTGATGATGTCGATCCGGGGGTGCAGGGCTTTCGCCAGCGCGCGGGCCTCGCCGGTGCCGCCGAGCAGCAGGACTCGCATCAGTGCCTGCTCCCCCGCGCCCGCCCGGTCGAGTACAGGTAGCTGTCGGTGAACCCCCCGGCGGTCAGCGCGTCACCGACGACGATGACGGCGGTCTTGGTGATGTTGGCCCGGTGCATCTGCCCGGCGATGTCCGCGAGCGTGCCCCGCAGCACCGCCTCTTGCGGCCAGCTCGCGAAAGCCACGACAGCTGCCGGTGTTTCGGGACGGTAGCCGCCCTCGAGAAGTTGCGGCACGATGGCGTCGATCTGCGCGGCGGCCAAATGCAAGACCAGGGTGGCACCGGATTGGGCCAGGGTTTTCAGGTCTTCGCCGGGCGGCATGGCCGTGGACAGGGTTGCCACCCGGGTCAGCGTCACCGTCTGCGCGACCCCGGGAACGGTGAGCTCGCGCTTCAGCGCGGCCGCGGCCGCGGCGAAAGCCGGTACGCCGGGCACGACTTCGTAGTCGATGCCCAGGGCGTCGAGCCGGCGGCACTGCTCGGCCAGCGCGCTGTACAGCGACGGGTCACCGGAATGCAGCCGCGCCACGTCGTGGCCGGCCGCGTGCGCCTCGCTGAGCTCGGAGACGATCTGCTCCAACGTCAGCGGGCCGGTGTCGACGATTTTCGCGTCGGGCGGGCACAATGCAAGCAGGTCGTCGGGCATGATCGATCCGGCATACAGGCACACCCGGCATGCTTGCAGGAGTCGCTGGCCGCGCACGGTGATGAGGTCGGCCGCGCCCGGTCCCGCGCCGATGAAATACACCGTCACTTGGTCACCACCCACTGGGTGACCGGGTACTGCGGGCGCCAGCCCGTGAAGGCGCCCAGCGCCTCACCCTGGTAGTGCTGGAAACGCCGCAGCTGGCCGCCCAGGCGCTGATGCGCTTGCGTCAGAACGGCTTCCGATTCGGTGGTGACCACGTTGACGACGAGTCGCCCGCCGCCGGGCAGGCTGTCCCAGCAGGCGTCGAGGAGGCCGGGCTGGGTCAGCCCGCCGCCGATGAAGATCGCCGACGGTAGCTCGGCGCCGTCGAACGCGTCGGGGGCGTCGCCGCGCACGTCAAGACTGACGCCGAACGCCGCGGCATTGACTTCGAGGTTGTGCCGGCGGCGTTCGTCGCGCTCGAATACCACTGCGCTGCAACCCCGCCAGCTCAGGCACCACTCGACACTGATGCTGCCCGAGCCGGCGCCGACGTCCCACAACCGCTCCCCCGGGCGCGGCGCCAGGGCGGCCAGCGTCACCGCGCGGATGCCCTGTTTGGTGATCTGCCCATCGTGGGTGAATGCGTCGTCGGGCAGGGGTGCCACGCGTTCGTCGGGCAGATAGCGCACGGCAATCACGTTGAGGTCGTCGAGGTCTCGCTGTCCGGTCCACTCGCGGGCGGTGCCGTCGCGGCGGTGTTCATCTGGGCCGCCGAGACGTTCTAGCACGGTGAACTCGGAATCGCCGCGGCCATGCGCGGTGAGCAGTGCGGCGAGCTCGTTGGGTGTGGAGTTGCTCTGCGACAGCACGATCGCTTGGCCGCCGCGGCGCACCGCGGTGTGCGGCTGCGCGGTGACCAGACTGATCACTTCGGTGTCGTGCACGGTCCAGCCCATCCGCGCGCACGCCAGCGTCACCGAGGACACGTGCGGCAGCACCTTGACGTTGTCACGGCCGTGCAGGCGGATCAGGGTGCCCCCGATGCCGTGCAGCAGCGGATCGCCGCTGGCCACCACGTGCACGTCGCCCGTGTGCTCGTCGAGCAGGGTTTGCAGCGCGGGCAACATCGGTGACGGCCACTGCCGCCGGGGCGCCTGCACCGTGTCGTCGAGCAGGTCGAGCTGTCGCTTCGAACCGTAAATGATTGTGGCCCTCAGTAATTCGACGCGCGACGCTTCGCCGAGCCCGGCCATGCCGTCGGCGCCGATGCCGACCACGATGATCATGGGCGCCGCTCCACTTCATCGGGTCGCTCTGCATCGTCACCGGCGCGGATCATCGCGGCATCCTGCGCCAGACGAATTGGGGCAGCATTCGCATCACGGCCGCTGCGGGACCCAGCGCCCACGGGATCCACACCGTGCGGCGGCCTTTCGCGAGCGCACGCGAGGTCGCGGCGGCCACCTGGGCGGGCGTGCTGGACAGCGGCGCGGGCGTCATGCCCTCGGTCATGCGTCCGATGACGAAGCCCGGGCGGGCGATCAGCAGCCGAACGCCGGTGCCGTGCAGCGCGTCGGCAAGGCCGCTGGCGAAACCGTCCAGGCCGGCTTTGGCCGAGCCGTAGACGTAGTTGGCGCGGCGGACGCGTGCGCCGGCGATCGAGGAGAACACCACCAGTCGGCCTTTGTCGGCTTTGCGCATCGCGGTGGCCAGGTGGGTGAGCAGGCTGACCTGGGCGAGGTAGTCGGTGTGCACGACGGCGACCGCATGTGCGGCGTCGCTCTCGGCGCGGGCCTGGTCGCCCAGGATTCCGAACGCCAGCACCGCGGTGCCGATGGGGCCGTGATCGGCGACGATCGAAGCGACCAGCGGGCCATGCGAGGCCAGGTCGTCGGCGTCGAATTCCCTGGTGTGCACCGCCGTGGCGCCGGCGGCTTTGACTGCGTTGACCTGGTCAGTGAGCTGACCGGCGCTGCGGGCTGCCAGCACAATCGTCGCGCCCGGCGCCAGGAGCCGCGCCAACTCAATCCCGATCTCGCTGCGGCCGCCCAGGATTAGTACTGGACCTGCGCCCGTGTCGTCCACGGCTGCGATTATCACCTGCGCTAGCGTGGGCGGTGATGGCGAATACCACTACCCGGCTCACCGACGACGCGTTGGCGTTCCTGTCGGAGCGGCATCTGGCCATGCTGACCACGCTGCGAGCCGACAATTCACCGCACGTGGTGGCGGTCGGTTTCACGTTCGACCCCAGAACACACATTGCGCGGGTGATCACCACCGGGGGTTCGCAGAAGGCGGTCAACGCCGATCGCGGCGGGCTGGCCGTGCTCAGCCAGGTCGACGGCGCGCGGTGGCTGTCGCTGGAGGGCCGGTCCAAGGTCAACAACGACGTCGACGCGGTGCGCGACGCCGAGCTGCGGTACGCCCAGCGCTACCGCACGCCGCGACCCAACCCGCGGCGCGTGGTGATCGAGGTTCAGATCGAGCGGGTGTTGGGGTCGTCGGGTCTGTTGGACCGGGGCGAGTAGTCAGGCCGGGTTAGCTCGCCCCAAGGCCAGAACTCTGGACTCCAAAAATTCGGCCATCAGCGGTCTTTCCGTCTTGGGTCATACTCAGTCCCTGAAACGTCATCCCAGAACTTTGGCGAGATCTCTGTCGGCCGGTCTTCATCGGCAACAGCGTCTACCTTCTCCTGAAACTCGTCGAGGAGTTGTCGAGCACGCGCAAGCTTTTCCGGGCTGGGCGGAGGGACACCTGCCTCCTCTCCGGTTAAGAAGATCTTTCCCGCAATCTCCCTCACTGTTAAACCTCCTTGAAGGGTTGATTAGATTATCCACTAGTCTTCAACCATGTCGATAATGGTTCGGCCTGTTCGCGGATCAATTGTCTTCCGTAGTATTAGGAACCTCGTATTCGCGGGGAACAGAATCTCTTGCTCCGCGGGGTACATTGAAAATGCAGAAACATCACGGCCGGTGAAAGAAACAATTCGGAACTCAACATTTCCAGCAAACGCGGACGACTGCGCCACGACTGGATCTTTTGTTGTGCTGAGGAAGGCTTTTTCCACGATGTATTCACCCGGCCGATACTGGGCAAGCACCTCTGGCGGCAGGTTTGTACCACGCACGACGGAACCCTCGTACGGCGGTAGTTTGCTTAATGCAGCTTTTAATGCATCAACTCGAGCAGCTTGAGACGCGTCCAAAGCCTCGCTCCTCAACGCCTCGTTTAGGTCTGTATAACCCATGCCAGTGTAGTCAGCGAGCGCCTTCAAATGTTCTGGGCTTAGCGGGTCTTCGGGGCTCGAATGATGGTCGCCGTTGTCGGGACTGTCGTCCTGGCCGTCCTTATTACCGGAATTGGCAGGTGCATCGTCGTCGGGTGGCACTTTTGCTTCGGGCGGACCGCCTTCTCCGGACTTTGGCAAGCCATCAAGCAGTGGCTTCGGCCGACCGCCAGGAAGATTGGCATCACTAGACAGATGCGGGTTGCGACCGGGCGGTGGCACGGCGGCCGGGCGACCGCTCGACGGTGGCGAATGGGGCCCCGGTCTGGCCGACGGAGCAGGTTGCGTTGAGTGCGGAGCTGCGGGTGCCGGCTCTCCCCTAGTCGGTACGGGCATACGCCCCGGCGGATGTTCAGCCACATACGGAACCGTGGATGGCACGTTTTCTCCCGCGGCGGTTACGGGCGCGAGAGGTGCATTAGCAGCGGGTTCATGTGGGCGGTCCTCCGCCAGCGACCCTGGCTCGCGCGGTTCACTCTCCGCCGCCGGCTCATGCGGACCACCTGGGGACGCCGGTTCATGCGGACCCTCCGCCGGCACCGACCCAGGCTCACGCGGACCATCGGCAGGCGCCGGTTCATGCGGACCCTCCGCTGGCACTGACACCGGCTCATGAGGGCCACCAGCAGGCACCGAAACGGGTTCATGTGGACCGCCATCCGGCGCGGGAGGCACGGAAGAGGGCTCGTGCGGGCCGCCGGCAGGGGCCCCCGCTGGCGCAGGTGGGGCTTCCGCCGGGGTCGGTACCGGATCGTGCGGACTACTGTCGGGAACACTTGTCGGTGCCGCCGGGGACGCGGGCGCTGGATCAGGCGGACCCGATGCGCCAGGTAGTGGAGCATCAGGAGGCGCCGATGCCTGGGGTGCGGGCGTTGGCGCGTGAGGCGACCCCGGAGCGCCATCGGCCGGACGAGGCGCCGAGTCAACCGGTGCCTCCGGCAACTCTCCTGGCGGCAAGCTCACGGGGCTGCCACTGGGCGGTGCATCGCCTTTCGGGGGCAGGTCTCCGCCGAGATTTTCAAGGTTTTTGGCTAGATCGCTGCCGGTTTTGGCGACGCCAGGCAACGCAACACCGGCGCCTTCCGCCTCGGCGGCCGCTCCTTTGGCACCCTGAAGCGCCTCTTCGCCCTCCGTGAGTTCCCCGGTCGCCTCAGCGCCGCCCGCGGCCTCCGCAGCTTTCCCTCCGGCCTTCGCTGCCCCACCGCCGCCGGCCATGGTTCCAAGATCGAAGGCGATTTCACCGAGCCCCACCGCAGGCCGGTCTGAGGTCAAATCGTCCCAGTGGGTGAGGCCTTTCGCGAGGCCGAGGTCGGTTTTCGCCGCGCCGCCTGGGTCGAGCAGCGCATAACCTGGGATGGATTGGACCGCAGTTTTATCCAGTGCGGCCCAACTGGCTCCGGCGCCTTTGGGATCGAAGGCGAATCGACTCGGATCAAGTTGGTTTTCGAGTTCCACAGCTCCAACCGCGCTTTTGAAGACGCCTTCTCCGAAATCGGCCATAAAATCGAAGTAGCCCGCTGCGGTACTCCCGACGTCCTCGCCGAAGAATTCGACCAACTGGCCTTGCATGAGGGTCTTCCCTTTTTGCACCAGGCCGTCGATGATCTGCATTCCGGTTTTCAGGACTTGTTCGCGTGCATGAGCTTCACGCTTCATGTTGTGCAGGACGCCGTTGATGTCCTTGGCGATTTTTTCGAGCTCATCGAGCGCATCGCCTTCGAAGATCAAAATCGCGTCGTGGACCAGATCGGTCAGAGACCCTAACCGTTTCAACAGATCTCGAATCTTGTTCTGAGCGTCCTCGACCTCGTCCGCGAACTTGTCCAAGGCATCGGCCAGCTTGTCGCACTGCGCGCCTAGCTTGCCGATGGTGGCGGCGAGTGACGCCAGATTTTCCTGGACCAACTCGCCTTCCGGTATCTGCTGTCCTGCGATCGTCGACTTCGGTCCGTTGAGGGCGGCTTGCACCCCGCTAAGCGACGCGCCGAGTCCGCGCCAACAACCCGCGGCCGCATGCATCTCAACCGCATTGCCATTCGGCCACACATCGTCAAGCAGCGATTCCACCACTCCCCACAGCAGTGGCCGGGCCACGCCCGGACCCATGACGCGCGGCGCATCAGGAGGCGCGAATTTCGCGGGTTGCCCGGGCGACGGCAGTACATGACCGCCGCCACCTACTTTCGAAGCCGCCTCTGCCCTGGAGTAATTGGACGCGCCAAGTTGAATCTTGGCCCCGAGTTTTCGGCACGCGTTGATCCCTGCAGCTACCCCGGTCAACAACGACCGTGCAGCGTCCTGATAGACCAGCGCGAATACCATTCCAGCGGAATCCTGGCCGCTATTGATCCCGAAACCAGCTGACAGTGGGCCCAAGGCCATGGCAATGCCGTCGCCGACGACGCCCACACCGGTACCCGCGGCGTACAACGCTTCCGGATCGACCGCCAAGGGAGCCACGTGCGGAATTTTCGCTCAGGTCCGCCCGCGGCCGCTATTCACCCAATGATCGCTCCGCCAAGCTAGCCACCATCACCTGGCACGACAACTCATTCGCCAACAGCCGCCGTCAACGTGATGTGGTGTCGCCCGGGCGACACCGTGACAGTCGGCCCTGCCGGTTCCCCGTCGAGCCGCACGTCAACCGCGGCGGGCAGGCCACCGAGCGTGATCCGGGCGGCGACGTCGGTGGACACCGTGATGGTCGAGGTCGGCAGCGCCGCCAGCCCGGCGCGCGCGATATCGACCCTCAGACTGGCAACCCCTTTGAGGCCCAACGTCAGATACGGCAGCGGGCCAACCGGCCGTCCCACTTGCCAGTCCAGCTCGCTGTACAGCCCGGGCGTCGGCTCAAAGTGTGGAATGAAGCCGCGATGGTGCCGGATGGTGTGCGTGAGGTCCGGCCGCGCGTACGAGCGCGCGTCGACTTCCGCGACGGCCCCACGCCGCGCGGTCACCTCGGGGTCGGCGGCCAGTTCCGACACCCACCACGCCTGATGCGGCCCGATACCCAGGTCAGCGCGCACCAGTTGCGGGTACCAGGCGAACGTGATGTGACCCGGATCCGCTTGCCGCAGAGCGGTTCCCATGTGAGAGATCGGATCCTCGAACTTGTCCTGAAACACCCAGGCGATGTGATCCTCGAGCGGGTAGACCGTGAACCGGTGGCGGTAACCCAGCCGGTCGAGTTCGAGCACCTGCTCGGCCGCCGAGGCGAACGGCACCAGTTCGTCAGCCAGCCCGTGGGCGATGAGGTACGGCAACCAGCGGGCGTTCACCAGCAGCTTCCACGTATCGCCCTCACGGGCACAGGGCGAGTTCAGGTCGAGGTCCGCCGGAATGTCGACGTCGGGCAGCAGCCGCACACCGCAGGTCGGCGGCCCGGCCAGCACCACGGCCTGCGAGAACACCTGCGGGTAGCTCAGCCCCAGCTTGTAGGTCGCATAGCCGCCCATCGAATAACCCGAAATCACAGTGCGATTGGGGTCGGTGCCCAGCTGCTCGGCCACCCGCGCCCAGACTTCCCAGAAGTCGAGTTCCCCGGTGTCGAAGTACCACGTCGACGGCCCACGTGCCAGTGGGGTGACCACCACCGAGTCACGCCCCTCGCATACCTCGTGCAGCAGGCGCGGGTCGATCGCGGCGAACTGGCTTTGCCCCAGCGATAGCGAGTGCAGCAGCATCGTCAGCGGCAGCTCGCGACCCGGTGCGTAGCTCGACGGCAGGCAGATCGAATACGGCTGCACCCGACCGAGGAACAGCGGTCTGGTGCTCAAGATGTCGTTGGCGGCCCAACCTTGTTCGAGCCCCTGGCCGAGCTCGATCGAGGACACATACCAGCGGGTGGACGGGCCGGTGATCACCGGCTCGGGAGCGGTCTCCCGCGCCGCCAGCCGAGCCCACGACACCTCCAGCGCGAACTCTGTGACGTCGCCGTTGCTGAGGGCGGCGGCCTGCGCGGCGTCCGACCAGAAGTTCAGGTGCGGCGGCTCCTGCCCGTTGGTGCGGAACGCGACGTTGTAGACGTTGGGTTGGCCGGGCAGCGCACCGTGTGCGGCGGGCACGTCGGCAAACCCGTCCCCCGCCGGGTTGGCCAACCCCGCGACCAGACGGACCGTCCAACTCCCCGTGGGTTCCGCCAGCGACCGCGGGACCTGCGCCACGAACGACCGCGACTGCATGTCGACGCTGTGCTCGACCGGCGTCCTGACCTGGGTGGTCAGGTCGATCAGAGCGGCGCCGCTTCCGGAGACCAGCAGGGCCATGTCGATGCCGTTCGAGCGCACGCCGGCCCCGGCGGGCCACTCCTCTGCCGCGGTTCGGGCCGGGTCGGTGTCAAAGGTGAAGAGCGCGATCGGCACCGAGGCGTCCAGCAGGGTGTTCCAGTCGATCCGCCACCACGTGTGGGTCTCGGTGAGCCCGATGGCGACGCGGAAGATGTCGGCGCCGTTGCCGGCCGCCGGTCCGTCGGGATAGACGTAGGTTCCGCGCGGCGGCGCCTGGATCTTCAGGTCGCCGATCGGGATGCCCGTCGCGCCGTGATCGTCGTAGAGGAAGTCGGCCCAAAACAGGGCACCACCGGCCAGCCGGCCTGCGCCACAGGTGCGCGGAAACTCCTCGCCGAAGGGCCACTTCGATGGCGTGGGCAATTGTGGCTCCGGCCGGCGCGCCGCTGGCGGCACACCCTCGGGCATGCCGTCGACCAGGACGAGGTCGGCCGGCGGCGTGGGCACCGGCGCCGGCGGGCCGGGGTGCAGCACCGCGTCGGCTATGTGGCTTGCGATACGGATCGGAAGCAACGTGAGGTCCAAAATCGACACCCCACCCAACCTACGCGGCGGGGGTGACAGCCAGCCTCAGGCGACAGGAACGACGATCAGCTCGTGCGGGCGGTTGTTGACGGCCAGGGCGCCTTCAGGGGTCACGACGACGATGTCCTCGATGCGGGCGCCCCAACGCCCCGGGAAATAGATGCCCGGCTCGATGGAAAAGGCCATGCCCTCAGTCAGCGGCAGATCGTTCCCGGCGACGATGTAGGGCTCTTCGTGCACCGACAGCCCGATGCCGTGCCCGGTGCGGTGCACGAAATACTCGGCGAGCCCTGCGGCGGCCAGCACATCGCGGGCCGCGGCGTCGACCTGCTCGGCCGTCACCCCCGGGCGTACCGCGTCGTACGCCGCGCGCTGGGCGCGCTGTAATACCGAATACTGTTCAGCCACCTCGGGATCCGGCTCGCCGATGCTATAAGTGCGGGTGGAGTCGGAGTTGTAGCCGGGTTCATAGGAGCCGCCGATATCGACGACGACGACGTCACCAACCTGTAGTTCGCGGTCCGAATACCCGTGATGCGGGTCGGCGCCGTGCGGCCCGGATCCGACGATGATGAACGCCACCTCCGAATGCCCTTCGGCCACAATGGCATCCGCGATATCGGCGGCCACGTCGGCCTCGGTGCGGCCCGGGACCAGGAACTCCGGCACCCGGGCGTGCACGCGATCGATGGCCGCGCCGGCCTTGCGCAACGCGTCGATCTCGCATTCCTCCTTGACCATCCGCAGCGTGCGCAGCACGTCGGTGGCCAGGACCGGCAGCACACCGAGCACACCGGCCAGCGGCAGCAGGTGCAGCGCCGGCATGGCATCGGTGACGGCGGTCGCGGCGGGGGCACCGCCCAACGCGGCGCCCGCCAGAACGTAGGGATTCTCACCGTCAACCCAATCCCGCACCGCCAGGCCGAGTTCGGCGATGGCCGACCCCTTGAGCGAAGCCAGCTCCAGCCGCGGCACCACCACCGTCGGGTCACCCGATACCGGCAGCACCAGCGCGGTGAACCGCTCCAGCGTTTGCGCGCGCGACCCGACGAGGTAGCGCAGGTCATACCCCGGCGTGATCACCAACCCGGCCAGGCCTGCGTCGGCGGCCGCGGCCGTGGCCGCCGCCAGCCGGCGCTCATACACTGCTGCGTCGAAGCGGTGAGACTCCATGGCTGCCAGGCTAATGCTCGATCGCACGTCGCCTCGCGGCGGCGTGAGACCATAACCGGCATGCCAGCACCCCAATCACCGCTCGTACTGCTCGACGGTGCCAGCATGTGGTTCCGCTCGTATTTCGGGGTGCCGTCCTCGATCACCGCTCCCGATGGCCGGCCCGTCAACGCCGTTCGGGGATTCATCGACTCCGTCGCCGTGGTGATCAACCAGCAGCGGCCCGCCCGGCTGGCCGTTTGCCTGGACCTCGATTGGCGGCCGCAGTTCCGGGTGGACCTCGTCCCGTCCTACAAGGCCCACCGCGTGGCCGAGGAAGAGCCGCAGAACCAGCCGGACATCGAGGAAGTCCCGGACGACCTGACGCCCCAGATCGACATGATCGCCGAACTCCTTGACGCGTTCGGGATTCCGACGGCCGGGGCAGAGGGTTTCGAGGCCGACGACGTACTGGGCACCCTGGCAGCCCAGGAACGCAAGGATGCGGTGGTGGTGGTCAGCGGTGACCGCGACCTGCTGCAGGTGGTGTCGGAGGATCCCGTCCCGGTGCGGGTCCTCTACCTCGGCCGCGGGCTGAGCAAGGCCACGCTGTTCGGGCCCGCCGAGGTGGCCGAACACTATGGCGTCCCGGTGGACAGGGCCGGCCCCGCCTACGCCGAACTCGCACTGCTGCGCGGCGACCCGTCCGACGGCCTGCCCGGGGTCCCGGGCGTCGGTGAGAAGACCGCGGCCACGCTGCTGGCCCAGCACGGCTCGCTGGAGCAGATTCTGGCCGCCGCCCACGACCCCAAGTCGAAGATGGCCAAGGGCGTGCGGACGAAACTGCTGGCCGCGCTGGATTACATCGAGGCGGCCGGCAAGGTGGTGCGGGTGGCCACCGACGCCCCCGTAACCTTCTCGACGGACAGCGACGAACTACCGCTGGTCGCCGCCGATCCGCAACGCACCGCCAAGCTCGCGACGGAGCTCGGTGTCGGCTCGTCGATCGCCCGCCTACAGAAAGCGCTGGACTCCCTGCCGAACTGAGCGGCCCGACGACTACTGCGGCCGGCCGACCTCGTAGGTGCCCTTGTTGTCCTGGAAAGTCACCGTCACGTGCTTGGGCGCACCGTCGATGCTGACGTCGCAGTCGAACGTGGCGCCCTTCTTGACGGTGGGGTTCTGGCCATGGTTGCACTTGACGTTCTGAACGTTCTTGGCGCCGTAGCCGTTGGTTTCGTCGCTGAGCACCTGCTGGACCCCGGCCTGCGCCTTATTGACGTCCAGCTTGGTGGTGACGAAGAACCCGGGCTGCCAGAAGCCCAGCACCAGCACGACCGCGATGAGCAGAAAAGCGATCGCGCCGCCCACACCGGCGATCAGCCCGACCGGTCGCTTCTTGGGCTGCTCGTAGGGGGCGTACTGCTGCGGGTACTGGCCCGGTTGACCGTACTGACCGTATTGGCCCGGCTGCGGGTACTGCCCGGGCTGGGCGTATTGGCCCGGCTGGCCGTACTGGCCCGGCTGGGCGTATTGGCCCGGCTGGGCGTATTGGCCCGGCTGCCCGTACTGCCCGGGCTGCGCGTAGCCGGGCTGCTGCTGGGGGTATTGCTGCGGGTACGCCTGCCCGGCCGGCTGCTGGTACTGCGGATACTCCGCGGGCGGGGTGTAGGCCGGGGCCTGCCACGACGTCTCCTGGTTCGACTGCTCGTTCCAGGTCGGTGCCACCTGAGTCGGGTCTGACGAGTGATCGCTACTTTGACCTTGACCAGGCGGCTGCCACTGCTGGTCCGATCCCTGCGGTCCGCTCATCTTTCTCCCTCAGCCCTTGTGTCTTGGCATGACTACGGCGTTTAACGGTAGCTCGGGCCCAGCCTACCCGGCGTCAACTGCGACGACGCCGCGCCGAATGTCATTGATAGCCCGCTTGGCGGTGGCCCGCAGCTCGGGGTCCGGCGCGGCGTTGCGAACCTGGTCCAACAGGTCGAGCACTTGGCGGCACCAGCGCACAAAATCCCCCGCCAGCAGCGGTGACCCCGTGCCGCCCGGGTCGGCGGCCGCCAGCGCGGCGGCCAGATCTCCGGTCCTGGCCCAGCGGTAGATGACGTTGACGAAGCCGTCGTCGGGTTCGCGGCTCGGGGCGATCCGGTGCGTTTGCTCATCGGCGCGCAGCGCCATCGACAGCCTCGACGTCTGCTGCAGCGCCTGCCGCGCTTGCTGGGTGGGCGCGTCGGCCGCGAAGGCCGCGCCCGGCCCCTCGCCACCCCGGGTTTCATACAGCACCGCCGACACCACCGCCGCCAGCTCGGCCGGCTTCAATCCGGACCACGCCCCGGTGCGCAGGCATTCGGCGACCAGCAGGTCGCTTTCGCTGTAGATGCGCGCCAGCAACCGGCCGTGGTCGGTGACGCGGGGATCACCGTCGCGCCCTTCTATGAAGCCGCGCTCGGTGAGCAGTCCGACGATCCGGTCGAAGGTCCGGGCCAGCGAATTGGTGGCCGCCGCAACCTTTTTCTCCAATTGCGCGTTGTCGCGCTCGATGCGCAGATAACGCTCGGCCTGCCGGACCTGGGCTTCGAGACCGGGCGTGTTGTGGGACGGATGCCGGCGCAACTCCTCCCGCAACGACGCCAGCTCCGGATCGTGAAGCGCGCCGTCGTTGTCGCCGCGGCCGCTCCGGTGCCGGGCCGGGATGGTCAGCCCGGCGGCGGCCGATCGCAGCGCGGACGCCAGATCACGCCGGACCCGGGGCTGACGGTGTTCGACCCGTTTGGGCAACGACATCGAACCGACCCGCGCCGCCGCGCCCGAATAGTCGGCTGTCGAAATCCTTCCCGCCCAACGGTTTTCGGTCAACACCAACGGTCTCGGGTCGGTGCTGTCGCGGGCGGATTCCAGCACCACGGCCAGGCCACCGCGCCGGCCGTGGGTGATGTTGATGATGTCGCCGCGGCGCAGTGCGGCCAGCGCATCGCTGGCGGCCTGCCGCCGTTGCAGCCGGGACGCGCGGGACTGCGCGCGCTCCATCTCGCTGATGCGTGCCCGCATCCGGGCGTATTCGAGGATCGGCGCCTTGGGTCCGCCCATCTCGGCGGCGATCTCGTCGAGCATCGCGGTGCCGCGCTCGATGCCGCGGACCAGCCCGACGACGGAGCGGTCGGCCTGATACTGCGCGAAGGACTGTTCGAGCAGCCGGTGCGCCTGCTCGGGGCCCATCTGCTGGACCAGGTTGATCGTCATGTTGTACGACGGGGCGAACGAGCTGCGCAGCGGGAAGGTGCGCGTGGAGGCCAGCCCGGCTACCGCGGACGGCTCGGTGGTTTCCTCGGTGGGATTCCACAGCACCACCGCGTGGCCCTCGACGTCGATGCCGCGCCGCCCGGCGCGGCCGGTCAGTTGCGTGTACTCCCCCGGTGTCAGGGCGACGTGCTGCTCGCCGTTGAACTTCACCAGCCGCTCGAGCACCACCGTGCGTGCCGGCATGTTGATCCCGAGCGCCAGGGTCTCGGTGGCGAACACCGCTCTGACCAGTCCGGCGGTGAACAGCTCTTCGACCGTGTGCCGGAACACCGGCAGCATGCCGGCATGATGGGCCGCCAGACCGCGCAGCAGCCCCTCTCGCCACTCGTAGTAGCCGAGCACGCTCAGGTCGGCGTCGGCGAGATCGCCGCAGCGATGCTCGATCACCTCCGCGATCTGGGCGCGCTCCTCCTGGGTGGTCAGTTGCAGCGGCGAGCGCAGGCACTGCTGCACGGCGGCGTCGCAGCCGGCCCGTGAGAACACGAACGTGATCGCCGGCAGCAGCCCCTCCGAGTCCAGGGTGGCGATCACGTCCGGCCGCCCCGGTGTCCGGTAGAAGCGGGGGCGCGACGGCCGTCCAGCGCTGCCCCGTCCCGCCTGCCGGCGGCGCGGCTGCCAGTCGCTCATGCGGTCGGCCTCGCGGCGGTGCGCGATGTGGCGCAGCAGTTCGGGATTGACGCGCGGGTGACGGTCCGCGGCCGGTTTCTCGTTCTCGTAGTCGAACAGGTCCAGCAGGCGCTTGCCCACCAGGACGTGTTGCCACAGCGGCACCGGCCGGTGTTCGTCGACCACGACCGTCGTATCGCCGCGCACGGTCTGGATCCAGCCGCCGAACTCCTCGGCGTTGCTCACCGTCGCCGAGAGGCTCACCACCCGCACCTCCTCGGGCAGGTGCAGGATCACCTCCTCCCACACCGGGCCCCGCATCCGGTCGGCGAGAAAATGCACCTCGTCCATCACGACATACGAAAGCCCTTGCAGCGCAGGAGAATCCGCGTAGAGCATGTTGCGCAGCACTTCGGTGGTCATGACGACCACGGGCGCGTCGGCGTTGACCGACATGTCCCCGGTGAGCAGCCCGATGCGGTCGCGGCCGTAGCGCGCGGTCAGGTCGGTGTGCTTCTGGTTGCTCAGCGCTTTCAGCGGCGTGGTGTAGAAGCACTTGCCGCCGGACGCCAGCGCGAGGTGCACCGCGAATTCGCCGACCACCGTCTTGCCGGCCCCGGTCGGGGCGCAGACCAGCACGCCATGACCTCGTTCGAGCGCCGCGCACGCCCGGTGCTGAAAGCCGTCGAGCGCGAAGGGCAGTTCGGCGGTGAACCGGGTGAGCTCCACCAGCTCCGCCAGCTCGTGGGGGGGCGACGGATCAGGTGACATCATCGTGTTGCCCGGCGGTGACCGACGGCTCCGGTATCACGGTGGCCGGTTCGATGACCGATGCTTCGTCGTCGGGTATCACGGCCTGGGATTCCCGCTTGGCCTTCCGCCTGTCGTGCACGCGGGCGATCTGGATGGCGAACTCCAGGAGCACGGACAGCGCCAACCCGAGCGCGGTCATTGAAAACGGGTCGGATCCGGGGGTGAAGACCGCCGCGAACGCGAACATCGCGAAGATCAGGCCGCGCCGCCACGCCTTGAGCCGCTCGTAGGTCAGCATGCCGATGGTGTTGAGCATGACGATCAGCAGCGGGAATTCGAAGCTGACGCCGAACACCACCAGCAGGTTGATCAGGAAGCCGAAATACCGGTCGCCGGACAGGGCGGTCACCTGGACGTCGCTGCCGACGGTCAGCAGGAAACCCAGCGCCTTGGCCAGTACGAAATAGGCCAGCACAGCACCGACGACGAACAGCACCGCGGCGGGGACCACGAACGCGACCGCGAAGCGCCGTTCCTTCTGGTAGAGCCCGGGCGTGATGAAGGCCCACAGCTGGTAGAACCACACCGGACAGGCCAGCACCACCCCGGCGGTCAGCCCGACCTTGAGCCGCAGCATGAACTGGTCGAACGGCGCGGTGGCCAGCAGCCGGCATTGCCCGTCGGCGCTGATGCTCGCGCGCGCGGATTGGGGCAGCGAACAGTAGGGATGGCGCAACCACTCGCCGAGGCTTTCTAGCCCGAAGATCGAATGCGAGTACCAGACGAATCCGAAAATGGTGGTCAGCAGGATCGCGGCCAGGGAGATCAGCAGCCGGGTGCGCAGCTCGGTCAGATGGTCGACCAGCGACATGGTCGCGTCCGGGTTGGTTCTGCTGCGCCGGTTGCGCGGGTTGAGGCGCCTCAGCAGGCCGGAAGTGCGCGCTGAAACCTTGAAGACTTTCACGATGCTCGGTCAGTGCGCTCGGGCAGCGCGACGAAGATGGCGGCTACGCCGGACGTGCTTCGCTGTGCCCCTGCTCGCTGGGCGACGGCGCTTCGACCCGCTGCGACTGCACGGGAGTGGGGTTCGCCGCGTCGCTCGGGGGCGCTGTGTTCGTTCCCAAGGCCGACGTTTCCGTCTTGTTCTCCATCTGCATTTCGCGGAGCTCGGACTTGAAGATCCGCATCGATTTACCCAACGAACGCGCCGCGTCGGGGAGCTTCTTGGCACCGAACAGCAAGATCACCACGACCGCGAGGATCGCCCAGTGCCACGGACTAAGACTGCCCACTTTGATTACCTCCAGACGTTCACCCGATGCTACCGCAGTAGCGCCATGTGGCGGCGGGCCCGCGCCGCGCCGCGGCGGACCATCTCGCCTGGGCTTTTATCCGCTCAGCGCTTCGTAGGCCGTCACGGCCGCCGCCGCGGCATCGCGCACCCGCTGCGCCAGGGACAAAGGCTGTAGCACCTGCACGTCGGGCCCGAAGCCCAGCACCAGCCGCGTCATCCAATCCTCGGAGGCATAGGTCATCACCGCCTCGCAGGATCCATCCGGCAATTCGCGCACGTCGCGCATCGGGTAGTACTCGAACATCCAGGACGCCGCGGGCGCCACCCGCAGCCTGGCCGACGGTAGCGCCGGATCACCGTCGAACAGCGAGGTGTCCGGCGGCGCGTGCAGGGCCGGCTCGGGCGGCGCGGCGGGCTCGTCGAGCTCGCTGGCGTCCACGATCCGGTCGAAGCGGAACAACCGCACGCCTTCGGCCTCGCGTGACCAGCCTTCCAGGTAACTGTGTCCGCCGATCAGCAGCACCCGGATGGGGTCGACGACCCGGCTGGTCAAAGTGTCGTGCGAGGCGGAGTAGTAGTCGATGGCCAGGGCGTGCCTGGACTGGACGGCCGCCCGCACCGCGGCGGCGGCCCGGTTCTCCACCGGCGCGGGCTCGTCGACGGCCGACGCGGCGTGTGAGGCGTCGTGGCCGACGGCGCCGGCGGCACCCTCGATCTTGGCGATGGCGCTGCGCGCGGCTTCGGGGTCGACGACACCGGGAATGTCGGCCAACGCCCGCAATGCCACCAGCAGGCCGGTGGCCTCCGGCGAGGTGAGCTTGAGCGGGCGGTCGATGCCCGCGGAGAAGGTGACCTCGATGGTGTCGCCGGAGAACTCGAAATCGATGAGGTCACCCGGGAAGTAGCCGGGCAGGCCGCACATCCACAGCTGGTTGAGGTCCTCTTCGAGCTGCTTGGCCGACACCCCGAGATCCGCGGCGGCCTTGGATCGGGTGACCCGCGGATTGGCCTGGAAATACGGCACCATGTTCAGCAGCCGGATCAGGCGGGTGGAGATGGGTGTCATGCGGACACTCCGCCGCGGTTGGGGGGCTGTCCCGCACCGACGGCGTCCTCGCCGGCGTGTGCACGCAGCCGGGCCAGCACGTCGTCGCGCAGGGACTGGGGCTCGAGCACCAGGGCGTCGGCTCCGTAGCCGGCGATATCACGCGCCAGCTGGTCGGCGGATCTGATGTCGAGCTCGATCACCTCGCCGTCGCGCCCACCGAGCTGGCGCGCGTCGACGGGTTGGCCGGCGCGCCGCAGCGCGGTCGCCCGCCCGTCGGCCACCCATACTCGGGCCTGTCCGACCGTCGCGTTCGCCGACACGTCGGTGACGGTCTGGGCCACGATCTTGCGCAGGTCAACGTCTTTCGGCACGGTGACGGTGCCCGGCGGCCCGATCGGTGTGACGTCCGGACCGATCCGGGACAGCCGGAAGGTGCGGGTGGCGTCGCGGTCGCGGTCGTGGCCCACCAGATACCAGCGGCCCTTCTCGGTGACCACACCCCAGGGCTCGACGGTGCGGATGGCGTACGGCTCGGCTCGCGACGGCCGGTGCGGAAACTGCACGGCTTGTCGGGAGTCGATGGCGGACAACAGGATTCCGAGAACTTCCTCCGACCCCCGCAGGCCCGGCACCCCGGCCGGCGACGCGATGGCGACCGGCGCGTCCGGATCGACGTCGACCCCGGCCGCGCGCAGTTTGAGCAGCGCGCCCTGGGTCGCGGTGATGAGTTCGGGCGACTCCCACAGCTGGGTCGCGACGGCTACCGCCGCGGCCTCGTCGGGTGTCAGGTCGACCGGCGCCAGCGCGTAGGCGTCGCGGTTGATCCGGTAGCCCTCGGTGGGATCCCAGGCCGACGCCCGGCCGACCTCGAGCGGGATGCCAAGGTCGCGCAGCTCGTTCTTGTCCCGCTCGAACATGCGCGAGAACGCCTCGGTGCTGACGCTGTCCGAATAGCCCGCCACGCTCGACCTGATCTTCTCCGCCGAGACGTAGCCGCGGGTGGACAGCAGGGCGATGACCAGATTTACCAGTCGCTCGACTTTTGACGTCGCCATTGACTCCAGATTATTCGATGGTCCTCATCTGGCGCTTCCACCCGCCGTCCGCGTCGCGCTGTTGCCTGCCGCCGCTTCCGCCACTCGTTGGCGAGGTAATCGCGCCTCCCAACGTGCTGGCGCCCCCGCTAGCACGTTGGGGACGCGAGCTTGGGAGCCGCAGCGGTGGCGGTGTGGCTGATGTGGCAGACGGTGAGCCGCCTGGCGGGCTACATGCTGGCGATGAGCCGCTTGACCCGCTCGTCGACCGCACGGAACGGGTCCTTGCACAGCACGGTGCGCTGCGCCTGGTCGTTGAGCTTGAGGTGCACCCAGTCGACGGTGAAGTCACGTCCGGCGGCCTGGGCGGCGCTGATGAACTCGCCACGCAGCCGCGCCCGGGTGGTCTGCGGCGGGTTGTCGACCGCCTGCGCGATGTCCTCGTCGGTGGTAACCCGCGCGGCGAGGCCCTTGCGCTGCAGCAGGTCAAAGACGCCTCGCCCGCGCTTGATGTCGTGGTAGGCCAGGTCCAGCTGGGCGATCTTCGGGTCGGACAGCTCCATGTTGTAGCGGTCTTGGTACCGCTGGAAGAGCTTGCGCTTGATCACCCAGTCGATCTCGGTGTCGACCTTGGCGAAGTCCTGGCTCTCGACTGCGTCCAGCTGGCGGCCCCACAGGTCGACGATCTGCTCGATCTGGGCGTTGGGTTCCCGGGTCTGCAGGTGCTCGACGGCGCGGCTGTAGTACTCGCGCTGGATGTCGAGCGCGCTGGCCTGACGGCCGCCCGCGAGCCGCACGGGCCGACGGCCGGTGACGTCGTGGCTGACCTCGCGAATGGCGCGGATGGGGTTGTCCAGCGAGAAGTCCCGGAACGGGACGCCGGCCTCGATCATCTCCAGCACCAGCGCGGCCGTGCCCACCTTGAGCATGGTGGTGGTCTCGCACATGTTGGAGTCGCCGACGATCACGTGCAGCCGCCGGTACTTCTCGGCGTCGGCGTGCGGCTCGTCGCGGGTATTGATGATCGGTCGGCTGCGGGTGGTGGCCGAGGAGACGCCTTCCCAAATGTGCTCGGCGCGTTGGGAAAGGCAGAACGTCGCCGCCTTGGGGGTTTGCAGCACCTTGCCGGCACCGCAGATCAACTGGCGGGTGACCAGGAACGGCAGCAGCACATCGGAGATCCGGGAGAACTCGCCGGCCCGCACGATCAAGTAATTTTCGTGGCAGCCGTAGGAGTTGCCCGCCGAATCGGTGTTGTTCTTGAATAAGTAGATGTCGCCGCCGATGCCCTCGTCGGCCAGTCGCTGCTCGGCGTCGACGAGCAGGTCTTCGAGCACCCATTCCCCGGCGCGGTCGTGGGTGACCAGCTGTACCAGGCTGTCGCACTCGGCGGTGGCGTATTCGGGGTGGCTGCCCACGTCGAGGTAGAGGCGGGCGCCGTTACGCAGGAAAACGTTGGAACTGCGGCCCCAGGACACGACGCGGCGGAACAGATAGCGGGCCACCTCGTCCGGGCTGAGTCGCCGGTGCCCGTGGAACGTGCAGGTGACCCCGAACTCGGTCTCGATGCCCATGATTCGCCGCTGCACGTAATCGAGGGTACTGGTTGTCCGACCGCGACGGTGAGCAAGCCGCACGTATCGATCCGACAACGTTTCTCGTCGGCCGCCGGCTAACCGCGCCGGGCGTGTCCAAGCGCCCGTCCGGCCGCACCGAACCAACCGGAAGACCGGTTAGCTCACCCGCAACTTGAGCACCAACAGACCCAACAGCACGGGTCAATATGGGTCGCGGTTCGGCGTCCGGTCGGGTCTAGTCGGCCGATCCGCCGTCAGACTCCGACGGCTCGCCGTCGCCTCCCGAACCGCCGGAGTTCAGCTCGCGCAGCAAATTCTCCAGGGTGGCGCGATTGATCCGCCGGAACGCCCGGCGCGGCCGGTTGACGTCCAAGATGGCGACTTCCAGGCTGCCCACGTCGAGGGTGGACTGGTCCCCGTTGGAGGCTTCGCTACCGGCCCGAAGCGCTTTCACGGCGATGCGCGTGGCCTCACGCAGATCGGCGTTCTCGGCGTAAGACTCCTTGAGCGCCGTGACAATCGGTTCGGTGGTACCACCCATCACCACGAAATGCGGCTCGTCGGCGATCGATCCGTCGTAGGTAATCCGGTACAGCTCAGGCGATTTGGTCTCGCCGTAGTGCGCGACCTCGGCGACACACAATTCGACCTCGTAGGGCTTGGCCTGCTCGGTGAAGATGCTACCCAGCGTCTGCGCGTAGACATAAGCCAGCTGGCGACCGGTGACGTCGCGACGGTCGTAGGCGTAGCCGCGGGTGTCGGCGAATTGGATTCCGCCGCGCCGCAGGTTGTCGAATTCGTTGAACTTGCCGGCGGCCGCGAAGCCGACGCGGTCGTAGAGTTCGCTGATCTTCTGCAACGACCTGGACGGGTTCTCCGCGACGAAGAGCACGCCACCGGCGTAGGCCAGCGCGACCACGCTCTTGCCCCGGGCGATGCCTTTGCGCGCGAGCTCGCTGCGCTCGCGCATCGCCTGCTCGGGCGAGATGAAATACGGGAAGCTCACTTCTCACCACCGTCGGGGCCGAAAGTGTCAGCGCGCGAACGGCTTTGAATCACTTCGCGGGCCAGTTCGGCGATGCGGCCCTCCGGCACCTCGAGCGCCCCCTCGGCACCTATGGTGACCGCGGTGGGGTAGATCCCGCGCACCAGATCCGGTCCGCCGGTGGCGGAATCGTCATCGGCCGCGTCGTAGAGCGCCTCGACCGCGACGCGCACCGCGGAGTCGGCGTCGGTCACCTGCGAGTACAACTTCTTCATCGACGACTTGGCGAAAATCGAGCCTGACCCCACCGACTGGTAGCCCTCCTCTTCCAGGTTCCAACCGCCGGCGGCGTCGAAAGACACGATGCGGCCCGCGCCTTCGGGGTCGGCCGCGTCCATGTCGTAGCCCACCAGCAGGGGCAAAGCCACCAGACCCTGCATCGCGGCCGCCAAGTTTCCACGCACCATGATGGCCAGCCGGTTCACCTTGCCGGCGAACGTGAGCGGCACACCTTCGAGTTTCTCGTAATGCTCGAGTTCCACCGCGTAGAGGCGAGCGAACTCCACGGCGATGGCGGCGGTACCGGCGATACCGGTAGCGGTGTAGTCATCGGTGATGTACACCTTCTTGACGTCGCGCCCGGCGATCATGTTGCCCTGCGTCGAACGCCGATCGCCGGCGAGCACCACGCCACCGGGGTATTTCAGCGCCACGATGGTGGTGCCGTGCGGCAACTGCGCCGTGGCGGCATCCGACTGTGTGCCCGACAGGCTCGCCGGCAGCAACTCCGGCGCCTGACGGCGAAGCAGGTCAGCAAACGAGGAAAGATCTATAGCGGGGTTTCGGGAGAGTGCGGAGCCCCCAAGTGCGGAATTTGTGGACAGGCGATCAGAGAAAGGCCAGGTCACTGTCCGCCCTTTTGGACATACGCGCGAACGAAGTCCTCGGCGTTCTCCTCGAGGACGTCGTCGATCTCGTCAAGCAGATCGTCAGTGTCCTCGGCCAGCTTTTCCCGGCGCTCTTGGCCCGCGGCGGTGCTGCCGGCGACGTCGTCTTCGTCGTCGCCACCACCGCCACGCTTGGTCTGCTCCTGAGCCATCGCCGCCTCCTGTTGTCTGGGCCTGTTGAATGGCTTGTTCACCGATCAAGCCACACTGCCCGTTGGTCTTTCCTAGCCTACCGGTCGACCCCGACGTTCCCGGGGTTAACCGGTACCTAGCTGGTGAGTTGTTCGACCAGTTCGGCGGCGCTGTCCACCGAGTCCAGCAGCGCCCCGACGTGCGCCTTACTGCCGCGCAGCGGCTCCAGCGTCGGAATGCGGACCAAGGAATCGCCGCCCAGGTCGAAAATCACCGAGTCCCAGCTGGCCGCGGCGATGTCCGCGCCGAACCTGCGCAGGCATTCACCGCGGAAGTACGCGCGGGTGTCGGTCGGCGGTTTGTCCACCGCCTCGATCACCTGGTGCTCGGTCACCAGACGCTTCATCGAGCCGCGCGCGACGAGCCGGTTGTACAGGCCCTTGTCCAGCCGGACGTCGGAATATTGCAGGTCCACCAGGTGTAGCCGCGGCGCCGACCAGCTCAGGTTTTCGCGCTGCCGGAACCCTTCGAGCAGGCGCAGCTTGGCCGGCCAGTCCAGCAGTTCGGCGCACTCCATCGGGTCACGCTCGAGTTGGTCGAGCACATGCGCCCAGGTTTCGACGACGTCGGCCGCGCGCGGATCGGGATCGCGGCTGTCAACCAGCTTGGCCACCCGATCGAGGTAAACCCGTTGCAGCGCAAGGGCAGTCAGCTCTCGTCCGTCGGCCAGGGCCACCGCGGCGCGCAGTGACGGGTCGCGGCTGATCGCGTGGACCGCATGCACCGGCCGCGCCAGCGCCAGGTCGCTCAGCTCGATGCCATGCGCCGGGCCCTCTTCGATCAGGTCGAGCACCAGCGCCGTGGTGCCCAGCTTCAGGTATGTCGATGTCTCGGCGAGGTTGGCGTCGCCGATGATGACGTGCAGCCGCCGGTACCGGTCGGCGTCGGCGTGCGGTTCGTCGCGGGTGTTGATGATGCCGCGTTTGAGCGTGGTCTCGAGGCCGACCTCGACCTCGATGTAGTCCGAGCGCTGGGACAGCTGAAACCCGGGTTCGTCACCGGAGGGGCCGATGCCGACCCGGCCGGAGCCGGTGACCACCTGCCGGGAGACCAGAAAGGGGGTCAGCCCGGCGATGATCGCCGAGAAGGGCGTCTGCCGCGACATCAGGTAGTTCTCGTGCGATCCGTACGACGCACCCTTGCCGTCGACGTTGTTCTTGTACAGCTGCAGCTTGGCGGCTCCGGGCACGCTGGCGACGTGACGGGCGGCGGCTTCCATCACCCGCTCGCCGGCCTTGTCCCAGATCACCGCGTCCAGCGGGTCGGTGCACTCGGGTGCGGAGTATTCGGGGTGCGCGTGGTCAACGTAGAGGCGTGCGCCGTTGGTCAGGATCATGTTGGCCGCGCCGACCTCGTCGGCGTCGACCACTGGGGGCGGGCCCGCCGAGCGGCTCAGATCGAAACCCCGGGCATCCCGCAACGGCGATTCCACCTCGTAGTCCCAGCGGGTGCGCTTAGCGCGCTGAATGCCCGCTGCGGCCGCGTAAGCCAAAACCGCCTGAGTCGACGTGAGGATCGGATTGGCTGTCGGGTCCGATGGCGATGAAATGCCGTATTCGACCTCCGTCCCGATAATCCGTTGCATGACCCAAGCCTAGGCCGCGCGACGAAGCGGCCCACGCGGCGGGGCGCGGTGGGGGTACCTCCCAGCGGCGCAGCCGCGAGGGGGCGAGCCGGCCAATCGGGTCCAGCCGCGCGACGAAGAGGGGCCGCCGGTGTCCGGAATTGCCCGTTCGGCAACCGGTCCGATTAGGCCACCGCGCGCGACTCGCCCGCCGTAGGGTGAGCCGGCATGGAGCTTCTTCGCGGCCGCGCTCCGGGCCGCCGAGCCGAGCAGAGCGCCGCGGCCGAAAGCTGGTTTTTGGAACGCGGTTTGCCGTCGGTACTGATTCGGCGTGCGCGGTGGCGGCGGCTCTGGACGCGGTCGGCCCCCATGCTTGCCGCGTATGCGGCGCTGCAGGCCTGCGTCCTGGCGGTGTATCTGATCACCGGCGGCCACGACGTCGAGATCAGCGGCGAACCGACGACGTCGGAATTGGCCGTGCTGGCTCTGCTCGCCCTGGCCCTGCCGTCGATGGCGGTCGTCGGCTGGCTGGTCTCCCGGTCACGAAGCCGCAAGACACGCACCGCGATAGCGACATTGGCGGTCGTGGCCGTGGCGTGCGTCGGAGTGACCGTGGGCGATGTTGTGCAGGAGGCCGTCGTCGTGTTCGTCGTGCTGATCCTGACCGGCAGCGGAATCGGGTCGGTGGTCGGGTGGGCGGTGCGGATGATGCTGTCGCATCTTGCGACGGTGGGCGCTTTGGCCGTTCGGGCGCTGCCGGTCGTGCTGCTGACCGCGTTGGTGTTCTTCAACACCTACGTGTGGCTGATGGCCGCGACCATCAGCGGCAACCGGCTGGCACTGGCCATGGCCTTCCTCGTGGCCATCGCGGCGGCGTTCGTCACCTCGGCCACGCGAGAGCGCGTCAGGCCGATGCTGCAGTCGGCGACGGTGCCGCGCGACGAACCCGAAAAGCTCGCGGGCACACCGTTCGCCACGATGCCCGACGCCCCCCACTGGGCACCGCTGAAGAAGTCGGAGCGCGCCAATGTGGTTTTCGTGCTGGCCGTCTCACAGCTGGCTCAGATCCTGGTGGTGGCCGTGGTGACCACCACGATCTATTTGATTCTGGGGCTCATCGTGCTCAGCCCCGAACTCCTCAACGAGTGGACCCATACCTACAAGAGCAGCGCAACGGTGCTCGGATTCACGCTGCCGGTGCCCGACTCGCTGATCCACATGACGCTCTTCCTCGGCGCGTTGACGTTCATGTACATCAGCGCCCGCGCGGCTGGCGACGCGGAGTACCGGTCCACTTTTCTCGACCCGCTCATCGACGACCTGCACAGCACTTTGGTGGCGCGCAATCGCTACCACGGCGCCCCGGGGGCCACCGTCCGTCGTGTTGACGGCGCCGATACCAGTGACTAACTTCACCCTGTGTCCGCCCCCGAATCCGACCACGCCGTCGGTAAGCACGCACGCGACCTGTCCGGCAAGCGCTACGGCGAGGTTCTCCTGGTAACGCCGGGCGAGGCCGGCCCGCAGGCGACGGTGTACAACAGCTTCCCGCTCAACGACTGTCCCGAGGACTTGTGGTCGGCGCTGGACGCGCATGCCCTCGCCACCGAGCACGGGGCCGCCGCGGCCCTGCTCAACGGTCCCCGGTATTGGCTGATGAACGACATCGAAAAAGAGAACCGGGGCCCGCAGATCACGAAATCCTTTGGCGGGATCGAAATGATCCAGCAGGCCACAGTCCTGTTGTCGTCGATGAACCCGGCGCCCTACGTCCCCAACACGGTCAACCGCCACACGGTGTTCGTCTTCAACGCCGGCCAAGAGGTGTACGAACTCATCGATCCCCAGGGCCAGCACTGGGTCATGCAGACCTGGAGCCAGGTCGCCGATCCCACGCTGTCGCGCGCCGACTTACCGCGGCTCGCCGACCGGCTCGACCTGCCGGCCGGGTGGGCCTACCAACCGCGCATGCTCACCGACGAACTTCGCGTGGACACGACCCAGCGGGCGGCCCAGGTGCTGCAGGACAACCTGACCAACAGCTACTCGCTGGTGACCGGCTGAGCCGAGACATAAACCACGCACACCCGCCTCGGCGTGTCGTGTCGTGTGCGTGGTTTATATGTCGCGCCAGGGCGTTGCCCGAACGAGCGCTACAGGTACTGCCCCAGGTTCGATTCGGTGTCGATGGCCCGCGATGCGCTCGAGCTCTTGCCGGTGACCAAGGTGCGGATGTAGACGATCCGCTCGCCCTTCTTGCCCGAAATCCGCGCCCAGTCATCGGGGTTGGTGGTGTTGGGCAGGTCCTCGTTCTCGGCGAACTCGTCGACGATCGAGTCCAGCAGGTGCTGGATGCGCAGACCGGGCTGGCCGGTCTCCAGCACGGACTTGATCGCGTTCTTCTTCGCGCGGTCGACGACGTTCTGGATCATCGCCCCGGAGTTGAAGTCCTTGAAGTACATGACTTCCTTGTCACCGTTGGCGTAGGTGACCTCCAGGAACCGGTTGTCGTCGATCTCGGCGTACATCCGGTCGACGACCTTTTCGATCATCGCCTTGATGCATGCCGACCGGTCGCCGTCGAACTCGGCCAGATCGTCGCCGTGCACCGGCAACGTCTCGACCAAGTACTTCGAGAAGATGTCTTGCGCCGCTTCGGCATCCGGCCGCTCGATCTTGATCTTCACGTCCAGACGCCCGGGCCGCAGGATGGCGGGGTCGATCATGTCCTCGCGATTGGAGGCGCCGATCACGATGACGTTCTCGAGCCCCTCCACACCGTCGATCTCACTGAGCAGCTGCGGAACCACGGTCGTCTCGACGTCCGAGGAGACCCCGGTGCCGCGGGTGCGGAAGATCGAGTCCATCTCGTCGAAGAACACGATCACCGGTGTCCCTTCCGACGCCTTCTCACGGGCGCGCTGGAAGATCAGCCGGATGTGCCGCTCGGTCTCACCGACGAACTTGTTGAGCAGCTCGGGCCCCTTGATGTTCAAGAAGTAGGACTTGGCTTCGCGGGCGTCGTCGCCGCGCACCTCGGCCATCTTCTTGGCCAGCGAGTTGGCCACGGCCTTGGCGATCAGCGTCTTGCCGCAACCGGGCGGACCGTAGAGCAGCACGCCTTTGGGCGGGCGCAGCGCGTACTCGCGATACAGCTCCTTGTGCAGGAACGGCAACTCCACGGCGTCGCGGATCTGCTCGATCTGGCGGGTCAGGCCGCCGATGTCCAGGTAGCTGACATCGGGCACCTCTTCCAGCACCAGGTCCTCGACCTCGGCCTTAGGGATGCGCTCGAAGGCGTAGCCGGCCTTGGTGTCGACCAACAACGAGTCGCCGGGACGCAGCTTGCGCGGCCGGGTGTCGTCGTTGAGGGCGTCGGGATGACCCTCCGGCAGGTTCTCGGCGACCAGCGGCTCGGCAAGCCAGACGATGCGTTCCTCGTCGGCGTGCCCGACGACCAGAGCTCGGTGACCGTCGGCCAGGAGCTCACGCAGCGTGGAGATTTCGCCGACCGATTCGAACGTGCCGGCTTCCACGACGGTCAGGGCCTCGTTGAGGCGGACCGTCTGACCCTTGCGCAACAACGGGACTTCGATGTTCGGCGAGCAGGTCAGCCGCATCTTGCGACCAGAGGTGAACACGTCGACGGTGTCATCCTCGTGGGTGGCGAGCAGGACGCCGTAGCCGCTGGGCGGCTGCCCCAGCCGGTCGACTTCCTCACGCAGCGCCAGCAGTTGCTGGCGGGCCTCTTTGAGGGTCTCCATCAACTTCGAGTTCCGCGACGCAAGGGAGTCGATGCGCGCTTCCAGCTGATGCACATCGCGCGCGGAGCGGCCGCCACCATGCGAGCCGACGGCGTGCTCGAGTTGCTCGCGCAACATGACTGCCTCGCGGCGTAGTTCCTCCAACTCGGCCTCGTCGCCGCTGGACATGTTTGATTCGTGGGGGGTTCCGAAAGCTTCAGAACGCTCTGAGCTACCCATCTTGCGCTCCTTTCCCACACCGAATTGGCGCGGCGGATACTTCAAAGCTACCGGCGATTGCCGATTGATGTGCGTAGTCAAATACCCACGAAAAGTTAAGATTTTCGTCACGCTGGTAATCTCGGCCACTAATCGTGATGATCGAAAGGGCCTTGGGAGGTGCCAGAGTGACCGCAAAAAGCCTCGCCACAGGCTCGGCTCGTCTCACCGCGATAGCCCCCGCCGCCGGTGTGACTTCAGTAGCGCCCATCGGCCCGACCTTAGCGACACCCTTCCCTCGCGAAGCGGCCAGAGCCGCCTAGCCGGCCGACCGACTGGATGCACCGGCCACTGTCCATAGCGCTGAGCGTCGCCACCGTCCTGGCGGCGGTGGGGCTTGCCGCATGTTCGTCGCCGCACCCCAGGGGTGGTTCGTCGGCCGTCTCTTCGCTGCCGCCGGCCACGTCGCGACAAGTTGTGGCGCCCGTCACGACTCCCCTGCCACCGCCCGAAGCCCTCACCGACGTGCTCTCGCGACTCGCCGACCCGAACGTTCCGAGCGCCAGCAAGGTGAATCTGGTGGAAGGCGCGACACCGGAGAGCGCTCCCACCCTGGACAAGTTCACCAACGCGTTGCGGGACAACGGTTATCTGCCCATGACCTTCAACGCGAACGACATCGCGTGGTCGGACAAGAACCCGTCGAACGTGAAGGCGACCATCGCCGTTCACACCGCACAGGCCAACAACGCCAACTTCACCTTTCCGATGGAGTTCGCCCCCTTTCAGGGCGGGTGGCAGCTATCGCGACGTACGGCGGAAATGCTGTTGGCCCTGGGGAAGTCGCCGACCGCTCCGACGTCCGAGGTTCCCGCGCCGCCGCCGGGCCCGCCGCCGGCGCCGCCTCCACCTGAGTCCGCCCCGGCACCGGCGCCGCCACCCTCGACTCCGCCACCCGCGCCCCCGCCACCGCCCGTGCCGGCCCCGGAACCAGCTCCCGCCCCGGCTCCGGCTCCGGAACCCGCTCCCGCTCCGGCTCCGGAACCCGCTCCCGCTCCGGCTCCGGAACCCGCTCCGGCTCCGGAGCCCGGCCCCGACCAAAACCCACCGGGTTGACCCGCGGCATGTGGATCGGCTGGCTCGAGTTCGACGTGTTACTGGGCGACGTTCGGTCACTCAAACAGAAGCGGTCGGTCATTCGTCCCGTTGTCGCCGAGTTGCAGCGCAAGTTCAGCGTGTCGGCGGCCGAGACGGGTTCGCATGAGCTGTACCGGCGAGCGGGCATCGGCGTCGCGACGGTGTCCGGCGATCGCGGCCATGCCGTCGACGTCCTGGACGCGGCCGAACGGCTGGTGGCCGCGCATCCCGAATTCGAGCTGCTGTCGGTGCGGCGTTCCCTGGTTCGCAGCGACGATCTGGCCTAGCCCAAGGTGGCGACCCGCCGCTCGCTTGATGGTGGCGACCCACTGCACCCGGCTCCACCGCGCTTGCGATCGCCACTAGCCGTCGCGGCCTTCGCGCTTGCGGCCCAGCGGCACGGGCGCGACGACGCCGGGCGCGAGCCGTCGCGTGAAGATCAAAAAGGCGGTGTGTCCGCGCATCGAATGCTGCGGCCGGACCGCAAGGCCGACGACGTTCCAACCGCGTTGCAACGTCTCCCAGGACCGCGGTTCGGTCCAGCACTGCTGCGCCCGCAGGGCCTCGACCGTGCGCGACAGCTGAGTGACGGTGGCCACGTAGATGATCAGCACGCCGCCGGGGATCAGCAGCCGCGCCACCGACTCCAGCACGTCCCACGGCGCGAGCATGTCGAGCACGGCACGGTCGAAGGACCCGTCGGGCAGGTCGGAATCAGCAACGTCGCCGATGATCAGTTGCCAGTTGGCGGGGGCCTGACCACCGTGAAACACCGACACGTTGCGTTCGGCGTGCTCGGCATGGTCGGCGCGCTGTTCGTAGGAGGTCACCCGGCCCTCGGGCCCGACCGCGCGCAGCAGTGAACAGGTCAGCGCGCCGGAGCCGGCACCTGCCTCCAGCACTCGCGCGCCCGGGAAGATGTCGCCCTCGTGCACGATCTGAGCGGCGTCCTTGGGGTAGATCACCTGGGGTCCGCGGGGCATCGACATCACGTAGTCGATCAGCAGGGGCCGCATCACCAAGTACACGGCGTTGTTGCTGGACTTGACCACGCTGCCCTGCTCGAGCCCGATCACCGCGTCGTGCGGAATCGACCCGCGGTGCGTGTGAAACTCCGCGCCCGCGGTGAGCACCATCGTGTAATGCCGACCCTTGGCGTCGGTGAGCTGAACACGCTCGCCCTCGGTGAACGGGCCGGTTACGGACACGCGGTCTAGCGTGCCAGCCGACTCGCCGCAGCAGGTGTTTGGGGGTTGTCGGCACCCGGTCCTAGGCTGCCGACATGACCGTCCAGCCGGAGGCACCCCCGTCGGTGGCGGGCCCGGCATACCGTCCGGCCCTGTCGCCGTCGCGGGCGGCGGACTTCAAGCAGTGCCCGCTGCTGTACCGGTTCCGGGCCATCGACCGGTTGCCCGAGGCGCCGTCGACGGCGCAGCTGCGCGGATCGCTGGTGCATGCCGCCCTGCAGCAGCTGTACGGCCTGCCCGCCGACCAGCGCGGCCCCGACACCGCGATGTCGTTGCTGGAACCCGCGTGGGACCAGACCATCGCCGCGACCCCCGAGATGACCGCCGACATAACTCCGGGGCAGCGCACCCAGCTGCTGGCCGAGGCGCAGGCGTTGCTCGCCGGCTATTACCGGCTCGAGGACCCCACCCGTTTTAACCCGGAGTGCTGCGAGCAGCGGGTGGAGGTCGAGCTCGCCGACGGCACGCTGCTGCGCGGCTTCATCGACCGGATCGACGTCGCCGCCACCGGCGAGCTGCGGGTGGTCGACTACAAGACCGGCAAGGCGCCGCCGGCCGCTCGAGCCCTGGCCGAGTTCAAGGCCATGTTCCAGATGAAGTTCTACGCGGTGGCGCTGTTGCGTTCGCGCGGTGTGCAGCCCACCCGGCTGCGGCTCATCTATCTGGCCGACGGCCAGGTGCTGGACTACACGCCGGATCACGACGAGCTGCTGCGCTTCGAGAAGACACTGATGGCGATCTGGCGGGCCATTCAATCCGCCGGGCAGACAGGCGATTTCCGTCCCACCCAGTCACGCTTGTGCGACTGGTGTCCCCACCAACAGCACTGCCCGCTCTTCGGGGGCACCCCGCCGCCCTACCCGGGGTGGCCGGAAACTCTTGTCGCGCAAAATGATTTGCATCCGGCCGAACCGGCGGCTTAACCGCCGCTAGTCGAAGGGCGAGAGCTCCTGCAGCATCGTGGGAATGAGCTCGCTGACGGTGGGATGGATGTGCATGGTGCGCGACAGCGTGGTGTAGGGCGCTTTGGCCGACATCACGTCCAGGATGCAGTGGATGGCCTCGTCACCGCCGACCCCGAGGATGGCGGCCCCCAGGATCTCCTTTGTGTCGGCGTCCACCACGACCTTCATGAAGCCTTGTGTCTCACCCTTTTCCACCGCCCTGCCGACTCTGGTCATCGGCCGCTTGCCCACCAGGGCCTTGCGTCCCGACGAGCGGACCTGGTCGGCGGTCATGCCGGCGCGCCCCAGCGGCGGATCGATGTAGAGCGCGTAGGTGGGGATGCGGTCGCTCACCCGGCGCGGATCGTCGTCCAGCAGGTTGGCGGCGACGATCTCGAAATCGTTGTAGGAGGTATGGGTGAAAGCGCCCTTGCCGTTGCAGTCGCCCATCGCCCAGATGTGGTCGACGCTGGTCTTGAGTCGATCGTCGACCACGATGTGGCCGCGGGCGTCGGTCCGCACCCCGGCCGCGTCCAGCCGCAGGTCGTCGGTGTTGGGCCGCCGGCCCACCGCCAGCAGCAGATGACTCCCCCGGACGGGTGCCGTGCCCTCGCGCGGAGTCAATTCGAACCCGTTGCTGGACTTGGCTATTCGCACATCATCGGCACCGGTGATGATGTCGACGCCTTCGGCCAGCAGGATTTCCGCCACGGTCGCCGAGACATCCTCGTCTTCACGCGCCGCCAGCCGCGGACCCCGTTCGACGACGGTCACCCGGGCCCCGAACCGGCGGTACATCTGCGCGAACTCCAGCGCGATGTAGCTGCCCCCCAAGATCACGAGATGCTCTGGCACGGTGTCGAGTTCGAGAACCGAGACGTTGGTGAGGAAATCGACCTCGGACAAGCCCGGAATGTCGGGCACCACCGCGCGTCCGCCGACGTTGAGGAAGATGCGGTCGGCGTGCAGCACATCGTCTCCGACCCGCAGGGTGTGCGGATCCTGGAAAACCGCATGCCCGCGAAATACGGTGCAGCCGTTCATACCCTCGAGCCAATCCTCGACGCCCTTGCGGTCGCCGAGCATGATCTCGTCCTTGCGGGCTTTGACCTTCGCCATGTCGACGCTGACCGATCCGGTCCCGACGCCGTATTCCGCGCCGCGGCGCGCCAGATGCGCGGCGTGCGCGGAGGCCACCAGGGTCTTGGTCGGGATGCATCCGGTGTTGACGCAGGTGCCACCGATCAGTTTGCGCTCCACCACCGCGACGCGCTGTCCGGCTGCGGTCAGCCGGCCTGCCAGCGGCGGGCCGGCCTGCCCGGCCCCAACGATGATCGCGTCGAAATGGCCTGTCACTTAACCGCCGTCAGCAGGTACTCCGTCAGCAGGTGGCCCGTCGTGGCAAGGATGGCGAACCCGCCTACGATCGCGACGGCGTCCTCCAGCAGCGCGATCGGCAGGTCCTTGCCGCCCGTCGCGGCGACGAGCCGCTTGCGTGCCTGGTAGCCGCCGAGGGTGCCCAGCACCGCACCGATGATCCCGGCGCCCAGCGCGGTGAACGTCCAGTGCGGCCAGGCGCCGAGCGCCGCGCCCGCGAGCCCACCCATGACGATCCGGGCCGCGAAGATCGGCGGCGCGGTGCGGGCCGGCGTCTTGGGCAGCTTGTCGTTGATCAGTTCGCCGACGGCGAGAACGGTGAAGATGATCACCGTGATGATGCTGGCCATCCAGCCCGCCCACGTGCCGTGCACATCGATCCAGCCGATATACGCGGCCCAGGCGACGACGGCGGGCGCGGTGAGCGACCGCAGTCCGGCCACAACACCAATCAGTAAAGCCAGCAAGACAAGAAGCGTATGTGTCACGGAAGACCCTCCTGGGAGACGACAGCCGGCGACCGATGCGGGGACGACCCACACGCCAACCCGGGCAGTCCCCCGAGCCGGACGCTAACACAGCCGCGGGACCTGCACCGCGTACGCAATCAGAACCGGCAAAACCTGATATCGGAAGCCAGGATCGCCTTGGCACCGATGGCGGCCAGCTCGTCCATGATCTCGTTGACGCCCCGACGCGGTACCAGCGCGCGGATGGCGACCCAGTCCGGGTCGGCCAGGGGTGCGATGGTGGGCGACTCCAGCCCCGGCGTGATCGCCGTGGCCTTGTCCTGCACCGCGCGGGGGCAGTCGTAATCGAGCATCAGATATTGCTGACCGAACACCACGCCCTGGATCCGTGCCACCAGTTGATCGCGCGCCGCCTGCGTCCCGGACTTGCTGCTGTGGTCGCTCTCGATCAGCACCGCTTCCGAATCGCACAGCGGTTCGCCGAAGGCGACAAGGTTGTGCAGGCTCAGGGTGCGCCCGGACCCCACCACGTCGGCGATGGCGTCGGCCACACCCAGTTGCACCGAGATCTCCACCGCACCGTCGAGCCTGATGACGGTGGCCTCAATACCGCGCCCGGCCAAGTCTTTTTGGACCAGATTGGGATACGCGGTGGCGATCCGCCTGCCGGCCAGATCGGCGATCTTCCAGTTGCGCCCGGCCGGTCCGGCGTAACGAAAGCTCGACGAGCCGAATCCCAGCGCCAGCCGTTCGCGCACCGGCGCATCGGAATCGCCCACCAGGTCGCGGCCCGTGATGCCGAAATCCAGCTCTCCCGAACCCACATAGATGGCAATGTCTTTGGGCCGCAGGAAGAAGAACTCGACCTGGTTGGCCGGGTCGATGACGGTCAGGTCCTTGGAATCGGTGCGGCGCCGGTAGCCGGCCTCCGCGAGGATCTCGCTGGCCGGCTCGCTGAGCGTGCCCTTGTTGGGAACCGCAACCCGCAGCATGGTCATAGCTTCCGATACACGTCGTCGAGGGTCAGTCCGCGCGCCACCATCAACACCTGCGTCCAGTAGAGCAACTGGCTGATCTCCCCGGCCAGCGCGTCGTCGGATTCGTGTTCGGCGGCCAGCCACACTTCGCCGGCTTCTTCGAGGATCTTCTTGCCCAGGCCGTGCACGCCGGCGTCCAGCGCGGCGACCGTCGCGCTGCCGGCCGGCCGGGTACGGGCACGCTCGCCCAGTTCGGCGAACAGATCCTCGAAGGTCTTCACGGCCAGCGATTGTTTCACGCGGCCGCGAGCAAAGTCACCTCGGTTTAGCCCCGATCGGATTTCGAGCGCCCGGTCAGTCGAATCCGCCGAGCGTGATGCGCAGCGCTTCCTCCAGCTGCACGTGAAACGGGGGCCGTGCCGCGATGTCTGAGGTCAACCACCCGTCGAGCACGAATTGCACTGTGGCCAAACTAATGTGGACCAACAGGGCGGCTCGGACATCGACCGTCGCGTCGACCCCCATCCGAGCGGCGACCTGCTCGATCAGCGTGCCGTGATCGGTTTCGCTGACCAACACGGACTTGCTCAACAGGTGGGGCGCGGTCGCGACGGCAAGGCGCCAGGTATCCAGGTCGTCAACCTCGCTGACGTCGCGGGCGTGCGTCACGAACAGCTGGATCAGCGCCTCGGCCGGCGACTCATCCGGCGGCCTGGCGCTGTAAGAACCGACGATCTCGGCGGCCGCCTCCCGAACGGGATCGATCAGCAGGCCCTCCTTGGTGGGCGCATACCGGAAATACGTGCTGATGGAGACGCCGGCGGCCGCGGCGATGTCCTCGGTGGTCACCGTGTCGAAACCGCGTTCGGCGAAGAGCCGATGCGCGGTTTGCTGGATCTGGGAAAGCAGCTCGGCACGGCGTCGGTCCCGCAACGAACCGGTGTTTGCTGAGGGCATGCCATCACCTTCGTCAATCCGACATTTGAACCCCAGGGGTGCCGTCCAGCGACGAACTCAGATGAGTGACTCTACACTATTGAAAGTCCCTATCAAGTAGGCTAGTGTGATGCAGCACACACCAGTGAGCTGCGGAGTCCTGGCACTTGTTGACACTATTTTAATAAGGATAGGGGTCGACGGCCGCCCAAGACCCTCCGCTCGGCGCTCGAGACTTAGGGGTGGGAATAGGGCCGATGCAAGCGGTAGCCGGTACGCGATGACCTGCGCCATGTGTTTGCTAGACGAGCCGCGGGTCGCGCCGCTATGACAACGACACAGCTTGACGGCGTCACCGCCATCCGGAACTGGTCCGTCGGGTACGTCCAACGTCACCCGGTCGCCTCGCTGACGACGGTAGGCGAACAGTTTGTCCTGGGCGTGCGAACCGCTCAATATTTCTTCTACGACCTGGTGACCGGCCGATTCCAGTGGCAGGAGTTCGTCCGGCAGGGCGCGTTCATGGCCGGCACCGCCGTGTTGCCGACGATCCTGGTGTCGCTGCCGATCAGCGTCACCCTGTCCATCCAGTTCGCATTGCTGGCCGGCCAGGTCGGTGCCACCTCGCTGGCCGGGGCGGCCAGCGGGCTCGCGGTCATCCGGCAGGGGGCGTCGCTGGTGGCCGCGGTCCTGATGGCATCGGCGGTCGGGTCGGCCATCACCGCCGACCTGGGTTCGCGAACGATGCGCGAAGAGACCGACGCGATGGAGGTGATGGGCGTCTCGGTGATTCGCCGCCTGGTCGTGCCCCGCTTCGCCGCGGCGGTGATGATCGGCGTGGCCCTCACCGGTGTCGTGTGCTTCGCCGGATTCTTCGCGAGCTACATGTTCAACGTGTACTTCCAGAACGGGGCGCCGGGCAGTTTCGTGTCGACGTTCGCGTCGTTCGCCACGACCGGCGACATGATCCTGGCGCTGATCAAGGCGATCGTGTTCGGCGCCATCGTGGCCATCGTGTCGAGCCAGAAAGGCTTGTCCACCAAGGGCGGACCGACCGGCGTCGCGAACTCCGTGAATGCCGCTGTGGTCGAGGCGATCCTGCTTTTGATGATCGTCAACGTCGCCATCAGCCAGCTCTACATCATGTTGTCGCCCAGGACGGGGCTGTGACGTGACCGCCTCCGTTTATCGACCGTTCGCACCGGTTTCGGTCCCGCTCATCCGGCTCTACCGCCGGGGCAAAGTGCCGATCATCCGGCTCGGCCACCTGCTCGTCTTCTTCGTCAGGGCGCTGGTCGCCGTGCCGCTCGCCTTGCGCCAGTACCGCGCCGAATTCCTGCGGCTGTTGTCGAACATCACCTGGGGCAACGGATCCATCGTGGTGGGCGGCGGCACCGCCGGTGTGGCCGTGGTGCTCGGCATGACCGTCGGCGCGCTGGTCGGGATCGAGGGCTACAACTTCCTGGATCTGCTGGGTCTCGGGCCCGCCACCGGGTTCGTCTCCTCGTTGGTCAACACTCGCGAGCTGGCTCCGCTGATGGCCTCGCTCGCCTTCGCCATGCAGGGTGGCTGCCGCTTCACCGCCCAGTTGGGATCCATGCGCATCGCCGAGGAGATCGACGCGATGGAATCGATCGCCATCCGCCCCATCCCCTATCTGGTGACCACCCGGCTCATCGCATCGGTGGTGGCGATCGTCCCGCTGTACGCCGCATGCCTGGCGATCGGATATCTGAGCACACAGTTGGTGGTGGGTATCGGCAGCGGCGGCTCGACCGGTTCCTACCTGCACTACTTCACGCTGATGCTGGCCGGCCAGGACATCGTCTATTCGTTGATCAAAGCCGTCATCTTCGTGTGGATCGCATCGACGATCCAGTGCTACTACGGGTATTACGCCAGCGGCGGGCCCGAGGGTGTCGGGGTCGCCGCGGGGCACGGCATGCGGGCCAGCATCACCGTCGTGATCATCGTCAACATGCTGCTCACCATGGCGTTGTGGGGCGTCGACTCCGGCGCACGGTTCGGCGGGTAGGCCGGTGGAACATGCCCAATTCCTTTGAGCTGGACGGCCGCGGCCCGTCGGACCGGCAGCTGTTCGGTGTCGGCATCGCGGTCGTGGTGGTCAGCGCCCTGGTCACCGGCGCGATGCTGATCAAATCCACTGGCAGGCTGAACGATTACGTGCGGGTGGTGGCCGACCTGGTCAACGTGGGCGACGGACTTCCGCAGAAGTCCGACGTCAAATACCACGGCGTGCTCGTCGGCATGGTCAACGGCGTCATCCCAGCGGCGCACGGCAAGCCCAACTACGTCCACATCGACCTCAAAGAGGAATATGCCAAGTCGATCCCGGCCAGCGCGACCGCACGCGTGGTGCCCAGCAACGTTTTCGCCGTCTCGTCGGTCCAGCTGGTGGGCAACGGCCCCGGTGCGAAAATCCATGATGGTGCCCATATCTCGGAGGACAGGCGGCTGCCGACGGTGCTGTTCCAGACGACCGTCACCAAGCTGCGCGATCTGCTCGCCGCCGCGGGGCGCGGCCGCGACGACAGGTCGGTGGGGATCCTGGCCACCCTGGGTGCGGCCACCGATCATCGCCGCGTAAGCCTGCTGAATGCTGGCGCGCAGTTGAATCGCGTTCTCGACCAACTCAATTCGATCGTCAGCACCGACGCCGGCCCTTCGACGGTGTCGGCGCTGCTGGATGCGACGACCGGGCTTGCGCAGACGGCACCCGATCTTCTCGATGCATTGCATCAGGCCGTCGAACCGATGCGGACCTTCGCCGAGACCCGCGGTCAGTTGGCCTCGTTGCTGTCGGGCGCCGACTACACGGTCGGCACGACGCGTCAATCCTTCGACAACCACATCGACCAACTCATCAAGATCACCACCGATTTCACGCCGGTGCTCGGAATCCTGGCGCAGAAGTCGAACAACTTCGTGCCCGCCGTCGCCAAGCTGGACAACCTGGCCAACCAGTTCATGGAACAGGTGTGGAACCCGCGAACGAACCTGGGCAACATGCGCGCGATGCTGACCTTCACGCCCAGTTCCACCTACACCCGCGCCGACTGCCCGCATTACGGCGAGCTCAAGGGACCCAGCTGCTTTACCGCACCGCTGATTCCGGTGCGGCCCGACCTGCCCGACGTGCTGCTACCGCAGAACTATCAGCCACCCAAGGACCTGGCGCCCCCGCCGGGCACGGTGATCGGTCCGGACGGCAACCTAGTCGCGGTGGGTCCGCCGCTGATCAACCCGCATCCCAATCTGACCGATCCTAATCCCCCGCTGGCCCCGGGGATTACGCCGTCGCCGCCGGTGCCCGGCAGCGCGAATCCCGACAACCCCTCGCCCGGAGCGCCGGCCACACCGCAGGAGCACGAGCCGTGGCTCGCGCCGGTGGCGCCCAAGGCGCCGTGGATTCCGCAGGCCGCGTTCGGCGGCTCTCGTTTCGGGGGAAACGTGGGACCCGTTGGGAGCCAATATGAACGAAACATGCTGGGTGTGATCACCGGTGCGCCCACCACCGACGCCACCGAGCTTCTGCTGGGCCCGGTCGCCCGCGGCACCACGGTGTCGCTGGCGCACCAACCCGGGGAGGCGAAATGAAATTTCGAGGCCCACTGATCGCACTGACCCTGTTCATGATTGTCTCGTTGACGCTGACCTGGCTGGTCTATGTGAGCCTGCGGCGTGACGTGGCCGGTGACACCGCCAGGTATTCGGCGGTGTTCACCGACGTGTACGGGCTTCGCGAGGGCGATGACGTCCGGATGGCCGGCGTGCGGGTGGGCCGCGTCGAAAAGGTCGAGCTCGACGGCAAACTGGCGAAGGTCTCGTTCGTCGTGCAGTCCGAACAGCGGCTGTTCGGAAACACCCTTGCCTCGGTGACCTACCAGAACATCGTGGGCCAGCGTTACCTCGGACTGTCCCTGGGCAAAGAAGGCAGTCCGCAGCTACTCCCCCCGGGCAGCACCATCCCGCTGGAACGCACCGAACCCTCTTTCGACGTGACCACGCTGCTCAACGGCTACGAACCGTTGTTCAGCCTGCTGAACCCCCATGACGCGGACAACCTCACCAAGGGCATCATCCAGTCACTGCAGGGCGACACGTCGTCACTCACCACGCTGGTCGGCCAAACCTCCACGCTCACCGAAACATTCGCGGGCCGCGATCAGGCTCTGGGCAATGTGATCACCAACCTCAACAAGGTGGTCGGCAACCTCGCCCAACAGAACGACAACCTCGACGGGGTCATCACGCAGACCCGCAGCGTCGTCGGCGAGCTCGACCGGCGGCGCCCGGACCTGGTCGCCTCGATCGGTTCGCTGGCCCGGGTGACCGACCGGCTGTCGGCCTCGGCGACGAACGTGTACCCGGCGCTGCGCGAATTCATCGACCGCCAGCCCGGCGTCACCAAACACATCATGGACGTCGAACCGCAGGTGGCGTTCTTCGGCGACAACATTCCGCTGCTGCTGAAAGGCCTGACCCGGGTGGGCAATCAGGGCGCCTACGGCAACGCCTACGTCTGCGACGTGAACTTCATGGGGTTCTTCCCCGGGCTCAACGATGTCGTGCCGATCATCATCAATGCTGCCACGCCCGGCAACCGGGCTTGGCACACCCCGCGCTGCAGGAGCACGGTCGATGGCTGACGCATCGATACGACAACGGCTTTCGGGGATGAAGAAGCGTCCGCTGGAAAGCTACAACAAGACCTGGCTCGGGTTCATCGCCGTCGCGGTGGTCGCGGTGGTGATCGGGGTCATGCTGCTGGTCCATGCGATCGGCGCCGGCTACCGGCATTACACCGCGGAGTTTCTGCAGGCGGCCTCCCTGCGGACGGGCAACCCGATCGTGGTCGCGGGCATCCCGGTGGGCAACGTCACGAGCATGAAACTCGTCGGCGACCACGTCGAGGCGGGGCTGAAGGTCCGCGACGACATCAAGCTGGGCAAAGACTCCCGGGCACAGATCAGGGTCACCACCATCCTGGGTTCGCGCTACCTCGCACTGGAACCCAACGGCCCGGCGCACCTGCCCGACAACACCTTCGACTTGGCGCACACCGAGGTGCCCTACGACCTGCAGGCCGCGCTGCAGGACGCCACCACCACTTTCGAACAGGTCGACTCCGACAGGTTCGCGCAGTCACTGGCGGTCCTCGGCAAGCAGCTCGAGGGCCTGCCATCCGTTGTGCCGCAGGCGATCACGAACATCAACACACTGTCGTCGATCATCGCGGTACGGCGCGACCAACTTGGACAGCTGCTCCGCAGCACCGAGCAGGTGACCAACACGCTGCGGCGCCAGCAGGCCGGCATCGGCGCTCTGGTCGACCAGGGCCAAGACCTGCTAGGTCAATTCGTCGCGCGGCGCGCCGTTTTCCACGCGATGATGCAGTCCCTGTCCAGCCTTGTCGACACCATGAGCAAGGTCGTGGTCAACGAGCGCTCGGGGCTGGACGCGCTGATCAAAGACATGCGTGACTTCACCGACCTGATGTCCCAGCACGACGACCTGCTGCACAGCATGCTGCAAACCAGCCCGATCTTCTTCCGCGAGGCCGCCAACCTCACCGGTGACGGCAACGCGATCAACTTCAACGCCCCCAACGTCCCACTGATCGACTCGTGGATGTGCGCGATCAGTGGGCGTGCCAAGCAGTTCGGCATGATTCAGTACTTCAAGGACTGCAAGTGAGGGGGCTCGGCGCCAAGGCGCTGGCCATCGTCGCCGCGGTCGCGGTCATCGCCGCGGCGGTCGGCATCGGTAGGTGGTACCTGAGCTCCGACGAGGACACCATCACCGTGACCGCCCAATTCGACAGCGCCTCGGGCCTCTACGAGGGCAACGAGGTGGCGGTGCTGGGCATGCCGGTGGGCAAGGTCACCAAGATCAACCCCAAGGGCGGCTACGTCGAGGTCGAGTTCACCGTCGACCACCACGTCAGAGTGCCCGCCACCGCGCAGGCCGTCACGGTGTCGACGTCCATCCTGACCGACCGGCAGATCGAGCTTACGCCGCCCTATCACGGCGGACCGACCCTGGAGAACCACGACACCATCGGGTTGCCCCGGACCAAGACGCCCGTCGAATTCAGCAGCGTCCTCAACGTTTTGGACAAGGTGACCAAGTCGCTCGAGGGCGATGGCCACGGAGGTGGGCCCATCGCCGACGTGCTGGGCGGCGGCGCCGAGGTAGTCAACGGCAACGGCGAGAGGATCAAGGCGGCGCTGGGTGAGCTGTCCAAGGCGCTGCGGCTGTCCAGCGACGGTGGCGCGGCGACCCGCGGGCAGATCACCACGATCGTCAAAAACATCAGCACGCTGTTCGAGGCCGTGGCCGCCAATGACACGAAATTGCGCGAATTCGCCTCCACCATCCACCAAGTCAGCCAGATCATGGCCGACGAGGACCTGGGCAGCGGCAGCACCGGGCACAAACTCGACCAGCTGATCCAGCGGGCCGGCGACCTGCTCGACGAAAACCGGGACAACGTCAAGCAGGCTGTCCTGCACGGCAACGACACGTTGAAGACGGTGACCGACCAGCGGCGCGACCTGGCCGAGCTGCTGGATCTGGCTCCGTTGGTGGCCGATAACGCCTACAACATGATCGACCGGGCGAACGGCAGCGTGCGGGCCCGGTTCCTCACGGATCGATTGCTCTTCGACAGCCAATACACCAAAGAGATCTGCAACCTGATGGGCCTTCGACAACTGGGCTGCAGCACGGGGACCATCCAGGACTTCGGCCCCGATTTCGGGCTGACGTATGTGCTCGACGGCATGGCCGCCATGGGGCAGAAATGATGGCCCCGGGCGCGCGGGGCGTGCTGACGGTGGTGGCCGCCGCGATGGTCACCGCGGGATGCGCCACGAACGGCCTTGCCAGCCTGCCCCTTCCGGCCCCGGGGCTGGGCTCGGGCGGATATTCGCTGAACGCGATCTTCTCCAACGCGCTGAACCTGCCGATGAATGCCAAGGTCAAGCTCGCCGGCGCCGACGTCGGACAGCTCGAATCGATGGTCGCCCGCAACTACACCGCAGTCACCCGGCTGCGCATCCGCGACGGTGTCCAACTGCCGCGGGGCAGCACCGCCGAATTGCGTACCGCCACACCGCTGGGCGACGTGTTCGTCGCGCTGAAGCCGCCGCCCGACGATCCCGTGGACGGGCCGCTGTTGCGCGAGGGCGACACCATCGGCCTGGATTCGACCGCGGCCGCCGCGACCGTCGAGTCGGTGTTGAGTTCGGCGGCGATTCTGGTCAACGGCGGGGCGGTGCGCAATTTCACCAACATCATCAACGGATTCGGCAAGGCGACCGGCGACCAGGGCCAGGCGTTCGGAGACATGATCCGCAAGTCCAACGAGCTGCTCGGGAGGCTGGATGCCCGGTCCGATCAGATCTCGCACGCGCTGACCCAATTGTCGGGCCTGGCAGACCAACTCGACGCCAAGAACCAAACCATCGGCGACCTGATGGCGGCCGCCAGCCCCGCCACGTCGGCCCTGGCCGACAACACCAGCCAGCTTTCCAACCTGGCCGTCCAGGTGGGTGACACCTCCCGCTTGCTGGCCAGGTTCCCGTCGATCGGCGGGACCGACACCAGCGGCCGCAGCGTGATACGCGACCTGAACACGATCGCCGGGGCCGCCAACGACGTCGCGGTGAGCCCCGATACCAGCTGGCTGTCGATCAACCGGCTGATCCCTGCGCTGGTCAAATCGACGGCGGGGAACTCGATTTCGGTGAATGTGGGCGTGGACAAGATCATGCTCGGGTCGCTCCCCGATATCGGATTCCCCGGTGACATCGGTCTGCACGGGCCGCACCACTACAACGTGAACCTGCTCGTCGGCACCCTCAAGTACACCCTGTGGCGGTTGCAGGAACGCGTGGTCGGCCGGGGGCCGAACTCGCCACAGGTTCCGGTGATACCGGACCCGAACATCCCGGGCCAGATCGATGTCGCCCCCGGGCCCCCGCCGGCACCGGCCCCGCCGCCGGGACCGCTGCCCCCAACAGGACCGCAACCATGACCCGCGCCGGCGCCTACCTCGCCAATGCCGTTGTCCGCGCGGTGCGGACCGGTCACCGGCAACAAGTCTGGCTGTCGGTCGCCGGCCTGGTGCTCATCCTGGTTGTGGCGACCGCCTATCTGCTGATCGGCGCGTTGCGGGTGAAGCCCTTCGCCTCGTCGTATCGGGTCACCGTGCAGTTGCCGGAATCCGGTGGCCTGCTGCCCAATCAGGACGTGGCGCTGCGCGGGGTGCGCATCGGCCGGGTCGAGTCGCTGCAGATCACCGACAACGGGGTCAACGCCGTCGCCAGCATCACGTCGAAGGTGCGAATCCCGGCGAACAGCGTCGTGCACGTGTCGGCGCTCTCGCCGGCCGGGGAGCAGTACATCAACTTCGAAGCCGTGTCCGACGCCGGACCGTACCTGCACGACGGCAGCCTCATCGCCCTGGATCACACGACGGTCCCGGTCAGCTTGGCGCAGTTGCTCGGTGACGCCGACGGAATGCTGGCCCAGGTCGACCCGCACAAGATCGAGCTGATCAAGAAGGAATTGAGTATGAGCAAGGAGGGCCCGGCGAAGCTGACCGCCATCGTCGACGGCGGTACGTTCCTGTTGTCAACGCTTGATTCGGTGCTACCGCAAACCACCAGCATCATCAAAACCAGCCGGGTCGTGCTCACCCTGGCCAGTGACAAGAACGCCGGATTGGGCGCCACCGCAACCGAACTCAACCGCATGCTGACCGGCGTGGCCAGAATGCAGGCCGGCTACCGCCGGTTGACCCAGCAGACGCCGCACACCCTGTCGGCCCTCGACAATCTGTTCGCTGACAACTCCGATACCATGGTGCAGCTGCTGGGCAGCATGGCCACCATGTCGCAGCTGTTCTATCTGCGGGTGCCGGCGCTCAACGCGTTGTTCCCCGACTACCGTGGCTCAGTGTTGGACGCGGTGACGAGCGCCTTCCACGACGGCGGGGTCTGGGCGACGGCCGACCTCTACCCCCGCTACGTGTGCGACTACGGGACGCCGTCACACGCGCCGTCTGCTGCCGATTATTACGAGCCGTTCATGTACACCTACTGCCGCGACGACGACCCCGCGGTCTCGATCCGGGGCGCCAAGAACGCCCCACGACCGGGCGGTGACGACACCGCCGGACCGCCACTGGGCGCGAACCTGGGCCAGCGAACCGATCCGACTCCGCATGGCCGCTACACCATTCCCACCCCCTACGGCGGGCCACCGCTGCCGATCGAACCGCCGCACTGAGCTTTGAACTCATCGACCGTTAGGAGATGATCGTGGTCGTGACCACCAAGAAGAACCCGAAAGCCGAGGCGCGTGCGGAATCGGAGCCGGATGACGAAATGCCTTCAGCCGAAACCAAAGACGCCGAGGAGGTGCGCGACGCCGACGAACAGCTCGACGACGACGAGCTTGACGAGCAGGCCGACGCCGCCGACCACGGAGACGACGACGCAGACGAAGGCGGCGGACTTCTGAAACGTAAGCGCCCCGAGACCGAGCGCACGAAGCGCCCCTGGCGGCGGTATCTGCGTCGCAGCGCGCTGCCGGCGTTACTTGTTGCCTCACTTGGCGTTTCGGGATTCCTCGGATGGCGGCAATGGCAAGATCATCAGTTGCAATTGGCGGGCGACCAGGCCCGGCAGGCTGCCATCGCCTACGCACAGGTGCTCACGAGCATCGATTCGAACAAGGTCGACGACAACTTCAAGCAGGTGCTCGACGGCGCGACCGGCGAGTTCAAGGACATGTATACCCAGTCCAGCGTCAAACTGCGGCAGCTGTTGATCGACAACAAGGCGACCGCCCATGGCGTGGTGGTGGACTCGGCCATCCAGTCCGAATCCACCGACCGGGTCGTCGTGTTGCTCTTCATCGACCAGACCGTCACCAACACGGCCGCACCCGACCCCCGCATCGACCGCAGCCGGATCAAGATGACCATGGAGAAGGTCGACGGCCGTTGGCGGGCAAGCAAAGTCCAACTCCTCTGAGCCGAGCGGAGCCATCTCATGCTCAAGCGATTGTCAGCCGCCTTCGTATTGGTCGCGGCCGCAACGATTCCCGGCACCGCGACCACACACGCGTCGGCGCCGTCGTTCTGCGGCGAGCTCGGCGGCGACTGGGACGGCCACTACTGCCACACCACGGTGACCTCAGAACGCAACGCCGTGCGGGACATCAAGGTCGCCGTGCCCGACGACCTCGTCGACAATCCGACCACCGGCCCGGCGATCCGCGACTACCTGCACACCCTGGTCAACAACTGGAAGACCGCCAACGGCAGCATGGCCGCCGATAGCTACGGCGAGGAGAACTTCGAGGTATTCCGGCACGGCAACCTGCTCAGCGCGGTCTTCCACGAGGACTATCACGCCGACGGGCCCAAACCCAACAACGCCTATCGAACCTTTACCTTCGACATGGCGAGTGGCAGGAGGGTGCAGCTGGCGGACCTGACAACGTCGAATCCGCTGACCGCCATTCCCCCACTGGCCCAACCGTTTATCGAAACCGCGTTGAACCAGGCGCCGCCGCCGCACGACCCGGGCAGCTACCCGTTCACCGTCGACCGCTGGACCCCGGACAGGGTCTATTCCGGAGCGTACAAGGCCTGGGCGATGACTCCCGACGAGCTGATCCTGTACATGCCGGACTACCCGGTGGCCCACGACGAACCGATCAACTTCACGCCCGGTGTCATGCAGTGGTTCATGGACGGCGGCACGGTGCAGGCGCACATCCCGCTGTCCGCCTTGGCACCGGTGCTGCGCATCTGAGCGGTGTGAGCGTCCGTGTAAGTCGGCTCAGGATGGGTACATTCCGGAAGTGCCCCCGCCTCTTCGCCATCCGATCACTTCTCGTGTTCGCGATGACACCAAGTCACCGATCCGCCCCGCCGTACCCCTATTGCGAACGACCTGATGGCGCCACCCAAACAGGTGCCCGAAGACTTGCGGCAATTGGCCGAGGCCCACGGGGTGGCCACCTTTTACCGCAATGAACGACGGGAACCGGTCGAGGTCGATGCGGACGTAGTGGTCCGGGTGCTCGCATTGCTCGAAGTCGATGCCCGCAGCGACGCGGACCGTCGTCGCGAATTGGCAAGGCTGGCCGAGCGCAAGCGCGCGGAGGCCTTGGCGCCGACGGTCGCGGTGCGGGTGGACGGCCGGCCGCGGACCCTTCCCGGAGCGGTCGAATTGGTCGACGAGGACGGCAATCAGACCGACCTGCGCGACGAGCTGCCCGGCGACTTGCCGCCGGGCTGGTACCGGTTGCGCACCAGGGACGGCCAGCAAGTCAACCTGGTAGCGGCCCCTCCGCGCGTGCCCCAAACACCGGTTACCTGGGGCTGGATGCTGCAGCTGTATGCGCTGCGTTCCGACCGCTCATGGGGCATCGGCGATCTGGGCGACCTGCGAGGCTTCATCGACTGGACCGCAGCGGCGCACGGCGCGGGCGCGGTGTTGCTCAACCCGCTGAACGCGCCCGGCCCCACGCATCCGGTTCAACCCTCGCCCTACACCCCGTCCAGCCGACGATTTGCCAACCCGTTGGCGCTGCGCATCGAGGACCTCGACGCTTACCGTCGGGCCGACCCAGAAACCCGCGCGGAAGTCGACGCACTGCGTGTCTCGCCCGCCACCGAGCGAATCGACCATGACCTGGTCTGGGCCGCGAAACGCGCGGCCCTGGAAGCGCTTTGGCGCGTCGAGAACCGGCCTGACCCGTTGGAGAACGCACCGTCGTCCAGGGCGCTGCGCGACTGGGCCACTTACTGCGCGCTGGCCGAGCGGCACGGCGGCCGCTGGCCGCACTGGCCCGAATCTTTGCGTGACGTCGACGGACCGGGCGTCACCGCGGCTCGCCGGGAACTGGCACCCCGGATTGCCTTTCATGCCTGGGTCCAGCAACGCTGCGCCGAACAACTCGGCGAGGTACGCAACGCCGCGCGCAGAGCCGGTATGGCGCTGGGCGTCCTGCACGACCTCCCGGTCGGGGTCGACTCGGACGGCGCTGACGGGTGGGCCCTGGCCGACATGCTGGCCACCGGAGTTCACGTCGGCGCTCCCCCGGACAATTTCACGCCCCGCGGCCAGGATTGGGGGCTACCGCCCTGGCGGCCGGACCGGCTCGCCGCCACCGGATACTCCGCATTGCGAGACATGCTGCGCGCCATATTGATCCACGCCGACGGTTTGCGGATCGACCATGTCGCGGGCTTGTGGCGACTGTGGTGGATACCGCCGGGCGAGTCTGCCGACCGGGGTACCTACGTCCACTACGACGCCGACGCCATGCTTGCCGTGCTCGCGCTGGAAGCGCAGCGAGCCGGGGCTACCGTGGTGGGCGAGGACTTGGGCACGGTCGAGCCGGAAGTCACGGAAGCGTTGGGCGACAACGGAATGCTGGGCTGCGCGGTGTCCTGGTTCACCCGCGACGAATCCGCGCCCGAACAACCGTTGCTTCCCTCGTCGAAGTGGCCGCCGCGCGCGGCCGCCAGCCTGTCCACGCACGACCTGCCCACCGCGGCCGGATTCTTACGAGGCGAACACGTGCGCGTGCGCGCGGAGCTGGGTCTGCTCGATGACGTGCCGGCCGAACAAGCCTCGGCCGATAAGGAGAAGGCCGAGTGGCTGGCCTTGCTGCGCGCCGAAGGGCTGCTGCCGACCGATCCGGACGAGAACGACATCATCGTCGCGATGCACCGCTTCCTGGCGGCGACCCCGAGCAGGTTGAAGTTGATTTCGCCCTACGACATCGTCGCCGAGCCGCGACAACCGAATCTGCCCGGCACCATCGACGAATACCCGAACTGGCGGCTGCCGCTGCCCGTAACGCTGGACCAGCTGCGCGCCGATCCACGCGTCGCCACGATCACCGCCGCGTTCCGAGCAGCCACCGGCTCCTGATTCCAGGTTGGGCCAAACCCAGGGCTCAGTCCTCCGGGTTGTAGCCGAGGTTCGGGGCGAGCCAACGCTCGGCTTCCTGCAGAGTCCAGCCCTTGCGCTTCGCGTAGTCGGCGACCTGATCCTGGGCCATCCGGCCGACCACGAAGTACTGCGACTGCGGGTGCGAGAAATACCAGCCGCTGACGGCGGCACCGGGCCACATCGCCATCGACTCGGTCAGCTCGATGCCGGTCCGCTCCTTGACGTCCATCAACTTCCAGAGCGTCGCCTTCTCGGTGTGCTCGGGGCACGCCGGATATCCGGGGGCAGGGCGGATTCCCCGGTACTTCTCATCGATGAGCGCCTCGTTGTCCAGCTGCTCGTCGGGCTGAAATCCCCAGAACTCCTTGCGGACCCGTTGGTGCATCCGTTCGGCGAAAGCCTCTGCCAGCCGGTCGGCGACCGACTCCAGCAGGATCGCGCTGTAGTCGTCGAGTGCCGCCTTGAACTCCGCGATCTTTTCCTGGCTGCCGAGCCCCGCAGTGACGGCGAAGGCGCCGACGTAGTCGGCCAGACCCGTGTCCTTGGGCGCGATGTAGTCGCCCAGCGACCGGTTCGGGATGCCGTCGCGGTGCTCGCCCTGCTGGCGCAGGTTGTGCAACGTGGTCAGCACCTCGGTACGGGTGTCGTCGGTGTAGACCTCGATGTCTTCAATACCCGAGCCGACGGCGTTCGCGGGGAAGAACCCGATCACGCCGTTGGCGGTCAACCACTTCTCCTTGATCAGGGTGTCGAGCATCTCCTGGGCGTCGTCGTACAGCTTGCGGGCAGCCTCGCCCGAGGCCGGGTTGTTGAGGATGTCCGGGAACCGACCCTTCATCTCCCAGGCATTGAAGAACGGCTGCCAGTCGATGTACTCGCGCAACTCGGCGAGGTCGTAGTCATGAAAATCCCGTACTCCCACACCTATCGCCGGCGCCGGCGGCGTGTACCCGTCCCACTCGACCGGCGTCCGGTTCGCGCGGGCCTTCTCCAGCGTCAGCATCGGCCGCTCGTTCTTCTGGGCGTGCCGTTCGCGCAGCGACGCGTAGTCCTTCTCGGTGGCCTCCAGCAGGGCCGGCCGTTGCTTGTCGTCGAGCAACGCGGCGGCGACCGGCACCGAGCGAGACGCGTCCTTGACCCATACCACCGGGCCGCTGCGACGCGGCGATATCTTCACGGCCGTGTGGGCGCGCGAAGTGGTCGCGCCACCGATCAGCAGCGGGATCTCGAGGCCCTCTCGTTCCATCTCGACGGCGAAGTTGGCCATCTCGTCCAGCGACGGGGTGATCAGTCCGGACAGTCCGATGATGTCGGCGTCGTGCTCCTTCGCCGCGTCCAGGATCTTCTGGGCGGGCACCATCACACCGAGATCGATTACCTCGAAGTTGTTGCACTGCAGCACAACTCCGACAATGTTCTTGCCGATGTCGTGGACGTCGCCCTTGACGGTCGCCATCACGATCGTGCCGTTGGTGTCCTTACCGGCGGTCGCGCCGGACTCTTCCTTCTCCGCCTCGATGTACGGCAGCAGGTACGCCACGGCCTTCTTCATCACCCGGGCCGACTTCACCACCTGGGGCAGGAACATCTTGCCCGAGCCAAACAGGTCACCGACGACGTTCATGCCGTCCATCAGCGGGCCCTCGATCACCTCGATCGGACGACCACCCGCTTCGGCGATCTCGGCCCGCAACTCCTCGGTGTCGGCATCGACGTGGGCGTCGATGCCCTTGACCAGGGCGTGCGTGATCCGCTCCCGGACCGGGAGGCTGCGCCACTCGGCCGCCGCGGCATCACCCTCCCCGGACTGGTCCTTACTGTTGAACCGTTCGGCGATCTCCAGCAGTCGTTCGGCCGCGTCCTCGCGACGGTTCAAGACGACGTCTTCGATGCGGTCCCGCAGCTCGGCGTCGATCGAGTCGTAGGGCACCAGCGCGCCGGCGTTGACGATGCCCATGTCCAGGCCGGCCTTGATGGCGTGGTACAGGAACACCGCGTGGATCGCTTCGCGGACGGGGTTGTTGCCCCGGAACGAGAACGACACGTTCGAGATACCGCCGGAAAGGTGCACCCCGGGCAGGTTCTCCTTGATCCAGGCGCAGGCCTCGATGAAATCGATCCCGTAGGTCGCGTGCTCCTCGATACCGGTCGCCAGCGCGAAGCAGTTGGGGTCGAAGATGATGTCCTCGGGCGGGAAGCCGACCTGTTCGGTCAGGATCCGGTAGGCACGTCCGCAGATCTCCTTGCGGCGCTCCAGGTTGTCGGCCTGCCCCTGTTCGTCGAAGGCCATCACGACCACGGCAGCGCCGTACTTGCGGCACAGCCGTGCCTCGCGGATGAACTTCTCCTCGCCCTCCTTCATGGAGATCGAGTTGACGATCGGCTTGCCCTGCACATTCTTCAGACCCGCCTCGATGACCTCCCACTTGGAGGAGTCGATCATCACCGGGACGCGGCTGATGTCCGGCTCGGCCGCGACCAGCTTGGTGAACCGGTCCATCGCGGCGACGCCGTCGATCATTCCCTCGTCCATGTTGATGTCGATGACCTGCGCGCCGACCTCGACCTGCTGCAGGGCGACCGACAGCGCGGTGTCGTAGTCCTCGGCCTTGATCAGGTTGCGGAACCGGGCGGAGCCGGTGATGTTGGTGCGCTCACCGATGTTCACGAACAGGGAGTCGTCGGTGATGTTGAGCGGTTCGAGGCCCGAGAGCCGGGTGGCCACCTCGATCTCCGGCAGCTCGCGCGGCGGCGTGCCCTCGACGACCTTGGCGATCTCGGCGATGTGCGGCGGCGCCGTCCCGCAGCAGCCGCCGACCAGGTTGACCAGACCCGCCTGGGCGAAGTCGGCGATGTAGCCGGCCTGACGCTCCGGGGACTCGTCGTATTCGCCAAAGGCGTTGGGCAGGCCGGCGTTGGGGTAGCAGGAGACGAAGGTGTCCGCGATGCGCGCCATCTCGGCGATGTAGGGCCTCATCTCCGGCGCACCCAGGGCGCAGTTGAGGCCGACCGCGATCGGCTTCGCGTGCCTGATCGAGTTCCAGAACGCCTCGGTGACCTGACCGGACAGCGTCCGCCCGGAAGCATCGGTGATGGTGCCCGAGATGATCACCGGCCAGCGGCGTCCCCGATCCTCGAACAGCGTCTCGACGGCGAACACCGCCGCCTTGGCGTTCAGCGAATCGAAAATCGTCTCGATGATGAGGAGGTCGGCACCACCGTCGACCAGACCGTTGGCAGCCTCCAGGTAGGCGGCGACCAACTGGTCGTAGGAGACGTTGCGGGCCCCGGGGTCGTTGACGTCCGGCGAGATCGACGCGGTCCGCGTCGTGGGCCCGATTGCGCCAGCCACGTAGCGAGGTTTGTCCGGGGTGCTGTACTCGTCGGCGGCCGCCCGCGCCAGGGCGGCGCCGGCGTAGTTCAACTCGTAGGCCAGGTCCGCCATGTCGTAGTCGGAGAGCGAGATCGCGTTCGCGTTGAACGTGTTGGTCTCGAGGATGTCGGCGCCCGCCTCGAGGTACTCCTGGTGGATCCCCTCGATGATCTGCGGCTGAGTCAGGTTGAGCAGGTCGTTGTTGCCCTGCAGAGCGGTCGGCCACTCCGTGAACCGATCGCCGCGGTAGCCAGCCTCGTCCGGCCGGTCGCGCTGGATCGCCGTGCCCATCGCGCCGTCGATCACCATGATCCGCTGGCGCAGGGCCGCCGTCAGTTCGTCGGTGCAGTCGGGGCGGATGTTCGGCTCGAAGGTGTTCGGCGCCGAGGTGCTCACGGTGGCGTTCACGTGCGTTCCTTCCGTTACGGAAGGCGTCCTTGACTCTGCCGAGCGTGGCGGATACCGGAAGGGGACCGGCCCCCCCAAATAACCGTTGCAACGCCTCTCGACCAGAGAAGTCTACGTCGTCACCCGACGCCTGGACGCCCAGCTCGACCCGATCCGCTTGGCGTGCGCGGTGCCCATGAGCACCAGCTCGCAGATCTTGTCGGCGATGTCATAGTTACCTATGTTAACCAGTTTGCAGCCGAACGTATTCGCCTCGACCGTGTCGGCACCGACCATCACCCGCGTGTTCGCTCGCACCGGTCACGCCACCAGGATAGTGGTCCTATGGAATAGGCCCCGGTGGTTGACAGCGCGCTGCCAGGCTCCCCCAAACATCTGGGCCGAAGGCCGTACCCTGATTCTGTGACCCCGCCTGACGGCAGCGCCGCATTGCCCGAACTGCACAACACCGTCGTCGTGGCTGCGTTCGAGGGCTGGAACGACGCCGGTGACGCGGCCAGCGACGCGCTCGAACACCTCGAGGCCATCTGGGAAGCGGATCCGATCTTGGAGATCGACGACGAGGCGTATTACGACTACCAGGTGAATCGCCCGGTGATCCGGCAGGTCGACGGGGTAACCCGGGAGCTGGTGTGGCCGGCGATGCGGATCTCGCACTGCCGGCCGCCGGGCAGCGACCGCGATGTCGTGCTGATGCACGGGGTGGAACCCAACATGCGCTGGCGCACGTTCTGCTCGGAGCTGGTGGCCATCGCCGACAAGCTCAACGTGGACACCGTGGTGATCCTGGGCGCACTGCTGGCCGACACTCCGCACACCCGACCGGTCCCGGTATCGGGTGCGGCCTACTCCCCCGAATCGGCGAAGCGTTTCGGCCTGGAGGAAAGCCGCTACGAGGGCCCGACCGGCATCGCCGGGGTGTTTCAGGACTCCTGCGTGGCGGCCGGGATCCCGGCGGTGACGTTCTGGGCGGCGGTGCCGCATTACGTCTCGCAGCCGCCGAACCCCAAGGCGACGGTGGCCCTGCTGCGCCGCGTCGAAGACGTGCTCGACATCGAGGTGCCGCTGGCCGACCTGCCGACGGACGCCGAGGAATGGGAGCAGGCGGTCACCGAGATGACGGCCGAGGACGAGGACCTCGCCGAGTATGTGCTGTCGCTCGAGCAACGCGGCGACGCCGAGGTCGACATGAACGACGCCCTGGGCAAGATCGACGGCGACGCCCTGGCCGCCGAGTTCGAGCGTTATCTGCGTCGCCGTCGCCCCGGCTTCGGGCGCTAGTGGCGATCGCGAGCGCGGCGCAGCCGGGCGACGCGGGTCGCCACCATCGGAACTAGTGGCGATCGCGAGCGCGGCGCAGCCGGGCGACGCGGGTCGCCACCATCGGAACTAGTGGCGATCGCGAGCGCGGCGCAGCCGGCGACGCGGGTCGCCACCATCGGAACTAGTGGCGATCGCGAGCGCGGCGCAGCCGGGCGACGCGGGTCGCCACCATCGGAACTAGTGGTGGGTCGCTGGCGCCGTCGGTCCCACCCGAACTTGCCGACGGCCGACCAAGTACGGCAGCATCGCTGCGCGACCCACCGATTGGACGGTTGATGGCCCCTGGTGATGGCGACCCGAATCCGGTGATCGGCGAAGACGCCGGTTACCGCAAGGGGCTCAAGCCCCGGCAAGTGCAGATGATCGGCATCGGCGGCGCGATCGGCTCCGGCCTGTTCCTGGGCGCAGGCGGCCGGCTGGTCAGCGCGGGACCGGGAATGTTTCTGGTCTACGCCGTGTGCGGCGTTTTTGTGTTTCTGATCCTGCGAGCACTGGGCGAGTTGGTGTTGCATCGCGCAACGTCGGGTTCGTTTGTGTCGTATGCGCGCGAATTCTTCGGCGAGAAGGCGGCGTACGCCATCGGCTGGATGTATTTCCTGGGCTGGTCGATGACGGCCATCGTCGACACCACCGCGATCGCCACCTATCTGCGGCGGTGGACGACCTTCGAATCGATCCCCCAGTGGATTTTGGCACTGCTCGCCTTGCTCGTCGTGCTGTCGATGAACTTGATCTCGGTGGAGTGGTTCGGTGAGCTCGAGTTCTGGGCGGCGCTGGTCAAGGTTTTCGCACTCGTCGCATTCCTGGTCGTCGGAATCGTCTTCCTCGCGGGGCGTTACCGGATCGACGGCCAAAGCACCGGACTGAGTCTGTGGTCCGACCACCGCGGGCTCTTCCCCTCCGGCGTGATAGCGGTGCTGCTGACCACCTCGGGTGTGGTGTTCGCCTATGCCGCAATCGAATTGGTGGGCACGGCCGCCGGGGAGACCGCCGAGCCGGAGAAGGTCATGCCGCGCGCGATCAATTCGGTGATCGCGCGCATAGCGATCTTCTACGTCGGCTCGGTGGCGCTGCTGGCGTTGCTGCTGCCGTATACCGCCTACAAGGCCACCGAAAGTCCTTTTGTCACCTTCTTTTCCAGGATCGGCTTCCATGGCGCCGGGGACGTGATGAACGTGGTGGTGCTCACCGCCGCCCTGTCGAGCTTGAATGCGGGGTTGTACTCGACCGGCCGCATCATGCACTCGATGGCGTCCAGTGGCAGCGGACCCAGGTTCGCGACCCGGATGTCCAGGACCGGAGTGCCCTACGTCGGTATCGCCATGGCGGCCGCCATCTGCCTGCTCGGCATCGCTTTGAATGCCATCAATCCCGGCGAAGCCTTCGAGATCGTGCTCAACCTCGTCGCGCCGGGCATCATCGCCTGCTGGGCAACCATCGTGCTGTGCCAGCTGCGCGTCTACCGGCTGGCCAAGGCCGGGCTGATGCAACGGCCGCGGTTTCGCATGCCGTGGGCACCGTACTCGGGCTATCTCACCCTGGCGTTCCTGGCCGCCGTCCTGGTCATGATGGCCCTCGACAAGAAGACCGGCACCTGGACCATCGCAGCGGTCGCGGTCATCGTCCCGGCGCTAAGCGGCGGGTGGTTCCTGGTGCGCAACCGGGTGGCCGCCGTCGGATCGGAGCGCGCGGCCCAGACGGGCTAGGGCTAGGACGTGCCGAGGTCGCGGTTGTAGGCGCTGGTGGAGCGGCCCAGCGCGGCGACTTGGGCGTCCAGTTGCGGCAACAGCTCGGCGGTGGATTTGTGCAGCGGCATCTCGCCCACCCGGGTGCCCAATACCGGCTTGACCCAACGGAACAGCGCCACCCAGCGCGGGCAGTAGACGCGGGTGCGACGGCCCTGGATGCCCTTGACGAAAGCGGCCGCACACTTGTCGACGGTCGTGGTCTTGCTCAGTGGCCACGGCAGGCTGGCCAACAGTTGGTTGAATGCCGGCAGGTCGGACTGAGTGTCACGAACCAGGGCGGTGTTGATCCAGGACATGTGCGCCGAGCCGACCGTGACGCCCCGATGCGCCACCTCCAGCCGCAGCGCATTGGCCAGCAGCTCGATGCCGGCCTTGGAGGCGTTGTACGGCGCCAGCCCGGGGCAGGCGGCGTAGGCGGCCAGCGACGACACGATCAGCACGTAGCCGCGGCGCTCGATCAGCGCGGGCAACGTGGCCCGCACGGTGTGAAAGACGCCGAGCACGTTGATGTCGAGCACCCGCCTGAACGCATCGGGGTCAACTTGCAGCACCGACCCGTAACTGGCGATACCGGCGTTGGCCACCACCACATCGATGCCGCCGAATCGCTCGACGGCGCGGGCGGCGGCGGCCTCCATCGCGGACAGATCACGCACATCGGCGACGGCCGTGAGCACCCGCTCTTCGCCGAGTTCAGCGGCCAGCGCCTTGAGGTCGGGTTCGTTGAGATCGGTCAGCACCAGCTTGGCGCCCTTGGCGCACAGCCGGCGAGCGGTCTCTGCCCCGATCCCCCGGGCACCACCGGTAATGAACACGACTTTGTCCTGCAGCGATGTCATGATCGCCAACGTACCGTGCGAGTACCTGAGGGAACACGCCTGCGCGCCTACGTTTTCAGGTTCTCGACGGCCGCGCGCCCGAGCCGGCCGTAAACGCCGGATTGTGCATCAGCCACGGGACCGCAGCAGCGCAGCGACGCCATTAACAACACCGAAAGCGCGCGGCAATTCATGCGCCCTTTGCGAAATTCCGCGCGGCGGTGGTGTTGCGCGTTGATTATGTCTGCACTTCTGGCCGCACTCATTCGCGGGACCGATGAGCCGGGTTGATTGGCCCCGGGTTGGAATGTTTTGTAATGACCACTCTAGCTGGGCGTTTGCACTACTCTAATCGGCTCCTACCGGGCCCTATCGCAGCGAACGCGACCATAAGCTCCCGGCATGACACGCAGTCGGGCATGTGGCCGGGCGGCCGCCAGATGACAATCTGCAGCTTGACCCCATCGCCAGCGACGTTGGCAGACCTTTGCGGCTTCAAGCCGAACGCAATCGAAACAAAGTCGCGGTCGACTACGTCGACTATTCCGCCGGCGCGCCACTCTCGCTCTTCTGCCCCGCTGACGTGGCTATCTCCGCTGGTCCGCCCGGGTGTGTCTACACCGGAGCCGTCGCGCTCCATCGGTGTGCGAGCGGAATCGACCGGCTCGGGTTTAGTCGGTTCCACTTGTAAAAAAGGAAGGAATAATGCATAAAAAATCCACCCCACGAGACTTTTCGGCGTGGAAGTTTGTGATGCACGCCAGCCTGGGCGATATCGACACTTACCTCTGGCACCGCCAGGGCAGCAATCAGTTCTGCTGGCGTCCCGTTGGAAAGTACTGGGGCGCAACGAAGACGACGATGGACGAAACAGAGTGATGGAACCTTTAAATTTCGCTGGCGTAAACGGAACGTAAACAGCGGAATCGACACTGTTTCAGCAGCTCAGGCTGATCACACCAAGAACTTCCCCGACTTTGTCAAAACCCCGCCGAATGCTGTTTGCCTCCGGCGTGGCCTACTCGTCTCGCGTAGATGGGCTGGAGAACCAATGCGCGTCAGCCCGTTCGACGACAACTTCGACTTTCGTGTTGGTCAACGACGAAAAGCAACGCAGCCTGTAGCAGGCCTTCGCCGACGTGCCAGCCGGCTGACGAGCGGTTTACGGCAAACCGGAACGCGCTGCGTGCATGGACCACATCGAACAGGACGGGACCGATATGCGGCCGAAGAACCTCGGCCGCGAAGACGTCGACCACCTCAGACGCAGGGTCGTGCGCTCGCCGGAACGTAACGGACGAATCTTCGCTATACACAAGACGTTTGCGTGGATCGCCCACGACGAGGTCGCGGACATACCCGAGCCCAAACTTCACGGTCACCGACATCGAGCCCACGCCGGCGGCCGCCTCCCGGGTATCCGCCGAGGCACGCGGGCCGCGCACATCAGCTCGCTGCGTACTTACAGCGCGTCGGCGCTGCCGGCGCCCGCCGCCATGCCGATCCGCATCACGGTTGAGCCGCGGCCGCGTATCCAGACGGCAGATCGTGGTGCCCAGCCGATAGCTAGGCCCCTGGCGGCGATAATGCGGCAGAAACCCGTCGACGAGAGCCCGCAGGGGCGGCCGACCGAGATCAACCCCTCTACTGATCCCGGCCGGGACCGCCAACACCACCGCGAAACCTCCTCCGCGGCAACATCTAAGCGTTCAGGCGGGCGAATTGACCTTGCCGGTAATGCTCGACGCATGCCGCTCGCCGGACCTTGCCACTCGTGGTGATCGGTATCGAACCGGGTGTCACCAGAACCAGATCCGCGACGCCGATGCCGTGCGAGTTGGAGATCGCCGAGGTGACTTCGCGCTTGACGACGCCGAGCTTGTCCGTCGCCTCTTCGCCGGACGCGCCGTGGTTTCTGACCTCGATGATGATCACCAACTTTTCCATGTTGCCTTGCGGAACGGCTATCGCTGCGCAGCGGCCCCGGGTGATCTCCTGGACCGTCGCTTCGATGTCGTCGGGTGAGTGGTTCCGCCCGTAGACGATCAACAGATCTTTGATACGGCCGATGATGAACAACTCGCCGTCGGACAAAAAGCCCGAATCGCCGGTTCGCAGCCAAGGCCCTTCGGGCGTGCCGGCCAACGGAGCGACAAGCCGGTCTCCGAAGGTCCGTTGAGTCTCCTGCGGCTTTTGCCAGTAACCCATGGCGATGTTGCCACCACGCACCCAGATCTCACCGACCGTTCCCTGCGGGCACTCGATCTTGGTGTCGGGATCGACAATGCGGATCATCGGTGACCGTGGCGTCCCATAGTTGACCAGCGGTGTGCCGGTTGGGCTTCCGCAGCGCTGTGCGGTGCCGGTGACCAGCATCTCGGAGTCGAAGTGCACGATCTCGGGTGGCTGCGCCGGTGTGCGCGTCAACGCATACACCGTCGCCTCTGCCAGCCCATAGGCCGGCCGAACCGCCTTGTTGGGCAGATTGAATCGAGCGAACCGCTCGGTGAACCGCCGCAGCGTCGCGGGGTGCACCCGTTCGCTACCGCTGAAGATGGCGAGCACGTCGCCCAGGTCCAGCCCGGCCATGTCCTCGTCTGATATCTTGCGTGCCGCCAATTCGAAGGCGAAGTTCGGCGCGGCCGTAACCGCGTGACTCTCTTTCGCCAGCAATTGCATCCACCGGGCCGGTCGCTGCAGGAACGACACCGGACTCGTCAGCACACCGCGAAGTCCGCCCAGGATCGGTGCGCACACCCCCAGGACCAACCCCATGTCGTGATAAAACGGCAGCCAGGACACAATGGTCGCGTCCGGCGGCGGAACGCTTCCGTTCTCCACGAACAAGTCGGACATGATCTGCTCGAAATTGGCCAGCAAGTTCCGATGCGTGACCATGACCCCGGCCGGCTGGCGGGTCGATCCGGACGTGTACTGCAGATACGCCACACCCGTTGGGTCAGCCTCGCTCCCGAAGTCAGATCCCGTCCGGGCGTCAAGGTCGAGCAGGTCGACCTCCACGACGGATGGAACGGGCCCGCCGGGTTGCGACTTGACGTACTCGGCAACGGTAACTGCGGCAGCGGACGTGGTGAGAATGACCGTCGGCGATGCGTCGCGCAGCACCGAACTGACACGCTCATCGCTGACGCCACCCAGCGGAACCGAAAGCGGAACGGCGATCTGTCCCGCCTGCAGTGCGCCGAGAAACGCCACGATGTAATCGAGCCCCTGCGGTGCCATTATCACGGCGCGGTCACCAGTCGATCCGCAATCTCGAAGTGTCCGTGCAAGGTTCACCGTTCGCCGATAGAGCTGCGACCACGTCAGGCTCTGGGCAACCCCGTCCCAGTCCTGCTCGTAGTCCATGAAGGTGAACACCGTATCGCTGGGCTGCAGGCTGGCGCGTTCGCGCAGCAGGTCCGAAATGGAAGTCCCGGGTAGGGGCATTGGGTCACCGCGCCCTTCGCCGCCATGACTCGCCGTCTCACTTGTCGGCGAAACTGTAAATGCGATAGGAGATGTCATTGTTGTTCAATCCTTGGCAGGTCTTCGCGCATAACTCGGTCTTGTATTCTTTTAGCGCACAGGGCGTTTCGTGGTCCACCCGCCGCTCGCCGACGGATCATGGCTAACTCTGCTGTCAGGCGGCGGCCTCCGCGGGCGCCAACTTGTCGCACAGCACACCTGCCATACCACGAATGGTGTTTTCGTTCGCGAGGTCGGCGGGTGTGATGCGTATTCCCGTTTCCGTCTCGATACGGGTCCGCAGCTCCAGAGCGCCCAACGAGTCCATGCCGTACTCCGAGAGCGGACGGTCCGGATCGACGCCGCGACGCAGGATCACGCCGACCTGGTCGGAGATCAGACGCCGCAACCGGGTGGGCCACTCTTCCCTGGGCAGCTCACTGAGTTCGGCGCGCAGTTTGCTTGTGCCCGTCGAGCTTTGCCCGATGGCGCGGAACGCCTCAGCGAAGGGACTGTGTTGGGCGAAGGCGGTCAACCACGGTGTGCCCATGATCGGTGCGTAACCGGTGTAGGCGCGGTCGTGGCGTAACAGCGCTTGGAACGCGTAAGCACCCTCGTCGGGAGCGATAGCCACGCCCATGCCCTCGGCCAGGGCGGTGGCGGCCCCGATCTTGCCCCAGGCGCCCCAGGCGATCGCGGTCGCCGGCAGGCCCCGCGCCCGGCGCCACCGGGCGAACGCGTCCAGCCAACTGTTGGCCGCGGCGTAGGCGCCCTGGCCCGGCGAGCCCACCAGCGCGGCCGCCGACGAGAACGCACAGAACCAGTCCAATGGCTGGCCAGCGGTGGCGGAGTGCAAGTTCCACGCACCGTAAACCTTTGCCGCCCAGTCACGCTCGATGAGCGCGTCGGTGATATTGGTCAGGGTGGCGTCCTCGATCACCGCCGCCGCATGCAGCACGCCGCGCACCGGAAGCCCGGTGGCGGTCGCTGTGGCCACCAACCGCCCCGCGGTTTCGGGTTCGGAGATGTCACCGCATTCCACCACGACGTCGGCACCGGTCGCGCGGATGCGCTCGATCGCCTCCAGCGCCTGGGGGGTTGGCTGCGAGCGCGACGAGAGCACGATACGACCACACCCGGGCGCCGAACCAGGAGAAGCCATCTTCTCGGCCAGGAACAGCCCCAGGCCGCCCAACCCGCCGGTGACGATGTAGGCGCCGTCGTCGCGGAAGACCCGAACCTTCGCCGGCGGCACCGTCACGCGCCTGCGGCCGGTGTGCGGGACATCGAGCACGAGTTTCCCGGTGTGCTGGGCCCCGCTGATCACCCGGATAGCGGTGGCGGCGTCGGCAAGCGGGTAAAGCGTGCTGTCCGGGATTGGCAGCGAGCCGTCCGCCGTGAGCCGGTACACCGTGTTCAGCAAGTTTCGCAGCCGTTCCGGATCGGTGGCGGACAGCAATCCCAAGTCGAGACCGAAGAACGCGAGGTTGCGCCGGAACGGGAAGAGCCCCAACCGGGTATCGCCGTAGATGTCGCGTTTGCCGATCTCGACGAATCGTCCACAGAACGCCAGCAATTCGATCCCGGCACGCTGGGCGGCGCCGGTGACCGAATTCAGCACGATATCGACGCCGTACCCGTCGGTGTCACTTCGTATCTGATCGGCGAACTCTAGACTCCGCGAATCATACACATGCTCAATACCCATGTCGCGCAGCAATTGTCGGCGCTCCTCGCTGCCAGCGGTGGCGAAGATCTCGGCGCCGGTGGCGCGGGCGATGGCGATTGCCGCCTGTCCCACCCCACCGGTTCCGGAATGGATCAGCACCTTGTCGCCGCGCTTGATGTGTGCCAGGTCGTGCAGGCCGTAGTAAGCGGTGGCGTGCGCGGTGGTCACCGCGGCCGCCTGCTCGTCCGGCAAGCCGGCCGGCAGGGTGACCGCCAGGCTCGCGTCGCACGTGATGAACGTGCTCCAGCAACCATCGGCGCACAGGCCGCCGACGTGATCGCCCACCTTGTGGTCGGTCACGTCGGGTCCGACCGCGGTCACCACGCCGGCGAAGTCGGTGCCCAGTTGCGGTAGGCGCCCCTCGAAGGCGGGGTAGCGTCCGAAGGCGACCAGCACGTCGGCGAAGTTGATGCTGGACGCGCTGACCGCGACCTCGATTTCGCCGGGTCCTGGCGGAATCCGGTCGCAGGCAACGAGTTCCATCGATTCCAGATCACCGGGCGTACGGATCTGCAGACGCATCCCGTCCTGCTCGAGGTCCACCATGGTGGTTTGCCGCTCCTCTGGGAGCAGCGGGGCCGGGTACAACCGTGCCGTATACCAGGCGCCATTTCGCCAGGCGGTCTCGTCCTCCTCCGACCCGCCGAGCAGTTGCTGTGCCAGCTGTTGGGCGTCAATGGCCTCATCGAGATCGACCTGGGTGGGGCGCAAATGCGGATGCTCGGTGCCGATCACCCGCATCAAACCTCGCAACCCGGCCTGTTCCAGATTGGCCACGTCGCCGGCCAGCACTTGCTGGGCGTTGCGCGTTACGACGTAGAGCCGCGGGAGTTCGCCTGGAATCTCCGGCAATTCGCGCGTGATGCGCACCAGGTGCTCCACATACTCACGGCCCAACAGCGGAGCCTGGTCGTCGGGGTTGCCGTTTTTCGGTCCGGTGAGGATCACCACACCGGCGAATCCACCGTCACGAAGCTGATCCCTGAGCTGCTCCGTGTTGGACGTGTGGACCGCCTGCAGTGGCCAGCACATGGTGGTGCATTGCGCGCCATGGCTTTTCAGGGCGTCGGTCAACGTGGTCGCGACCACGTCCGCGGTGGCGGTGGTGCTGATCAACAGCCAGTTTCCGGCGTCGACGTATTCCACCGCGGGCAATTCCCGTTGCCGCCATTCGATGGTCAGCAGCCGCTCGGCCAACACCTGTTCGTCGCGTCCGCTCCCGGAAGCCCCGGTGCCGCAGCGCAGTCCCTGTACGCTCAGCAGAACTTGACCGTGTTGATCGAGCACGTCGATGTCGGCCTCGACCCCGGAAGTATCGGCTTTGGTCACCCGGGTGTAGCAGTAGTGGGCGGTGCGGGCAGAAGCGTAGGAGCGGAGCCGACTGATACCCAACACCAACCCCAGCGCACCTTCGCCCAGCGCCTGGACGTCCGGATGAGCTTCAACGGACTGAAAACAGGCGTCCAGGAGTGCGGGGTGCACGCCGTAAGCATCTTGCTGCGAACGGATTTGACGGGGTAGCGCGACCTCGGCCAGCACGGTGCCAGTCCCGTCGCCGGTGTGCACGGCACCGAGTCCAGCGAACGCCGGACCGTAGTGAACGCCGCGCTCGTCCATGCGCTTGCGCACCTCGCCGCCATCATCGCAACCCGGATGCGCGGCAAGTAGCGCGGACACGTAGTGCGCAGGCGGCTGCTCGTCGTCTGCGGCATGGAGGACTGCCGCGGCGTGCCGCGTTTGTTCGCCGCCCTGATCTGACTCCACGGTGAACTCGACAACGCCCGGCGATGACAACGACCCCGAGGCGCAGATCGTGGTCTGCTCATCCAGCAGCAGCGCCTGCTCGAAGCTGATGTCACGAACCTCAGCCGCGTCGCCCAGCACAGTACGCGCGGCCTCTAGCGCCATCTCGCAGTAAGCGGCACCCGGAAGCATAGGCACGTCGCGAATCCGGTGATCGGCCAGCCAGGGCTGGGCGGCGGTACCGACCTCGGCCTGCCAGACGTGGCGTTCCGGTTCCTCCTGCAAGTGCACGTGCGAGCCCAGCAGTGGATGCACCGAAACGGTGCAACCACCATGTGCCGGGGAGTCCTGACCGGCGCCGCTCAACCACAGCCGGCGGTGCGTCCAGGTCGGCAGCGGCGCGTCCACCAGCCGTCCACTCGGATAGAGCACGGAGAAATCGACCGCGGCGCCCGCGCTGTGTAGATCCGCCACAAAGCCACGCAGCCCGTGCGGAAGCGCTTGTTCGCGGCGCATACCGGCCAGAGCGGCCATCGGCATCTCGCGACCGCGGGCGGTCTGCTCGAGAGCGCGGACGAGTAGTGGGTGTGGCGCCAGTTCGGCAAAGACCCGGTAGCCGTCCTCCAAAGCAGCCTGCACCGCCGTGGCGAACCGCACCATGCGGCGCATATTGTTCGCCCAATATCTGGCATCGCACACCGGCTGCTCGCGCGGGTCGAACAGGGTCGCCGAGTAGAAGGGAACTTCCGGCGTCATCGGGCTGATCTCCGCTAGTGCGCCGGTCAGCTCGTCCATGATCGGATCGACTTGAGGTGAATGAAAGGCGACATCGGTGGGGACCTCGCGCGCCATCACGTCACGCTGTTCCCAGGCCGCGACCAGGTCGCGCACCGTCTGCGCGGCGCCGGCAATCACCGTGGACTGCGGCGAGGCCACCACCGCCACCACGACGTCGTTGATACCGCGGGCCGTCAGCTCCGAAAGCACTTGCTGCGCAGGCAGTTCTACCGATGCCGTGGCACCGGAACCGGCGACGCGGAACATCAGCCGCGAGCGGCGGCAGATAACACGCAGCCCGTCTTCCAGCGACAGTGCGCCCGCGACGACAGCCGCGGCGGCCTCGCCGAGAGAATGCCCGATGACCGCGCCCGGGCGGACTCCGTAGGACCTCATGGTGGCGGCCAGCGCTACCTGCATGGTGAACAGCGTCGGCTGGATCCGGTCTTGACCGGTCACCACATGCGGCGCCGAGATCGCCTCGGTCACTGAGAACCCGGACTCGTGGGCGATCACCGGCTCGGCTTGTGCGACGGTGGCGGCAAACACCGGTTCCGTCGCCAGCAGGTCTGCACCCATCGCAGCCCATTGCGAACCCTGCCCGGAGAACACCCACACCGGTCCACGGTCGTCCTGTCCGACGGCGGCCGGATATGGAGTGTCGCCGTCGGCAACCTCGCGCAAGGCCTCCGCGAGCTCGGACCGGTCGTTGGCAATGACGGCCGTGCGTACCGGGCGGTGCGCGCGCCGACGCGCCAAGGTGTAGGCCAGATCGGGCAACGCCAGATCGTCGTGTGCTTGCACCCAGTCGGCCAGCCGGCCGGCGGTGCGGCGCAGTTCGTCGGCCGAGGTGGACGACAGAGGGAACAGCAGTGGCTTCGTGGTCGACGGTCCGGCTGAGACACTTTCGGGCACAGCGGCTTCGGGAGGTGCTTGTTCCACGATGGCGTGCACGTTGGTTCCCGACAGCCCGTACGACGAGACCGCCGCCCTTCGTGGGTGGTGCCCGTTGGTGACCCACGGTGTGGTCTCCTGCGGCACAAAGAGTTTCGTATTGATCTTGGCAAGGTCATCGGGCAGGTGGGTGAAGTGCAGATTCCGCGGCACCACACCGTGTTGCAGCGCGAGGATCGCCTTCATCAGCCCGAGCGGCCCGGAGGCCGCCTGCGTATGCCCGAAATTGGTCTTCACTGACGCCAGCGCGCAGGGTCCGTCGATGCCGTAGACGTTGGCGAGGCTTGCGTATTCGATCGGGTCACCAACCGGCGTGCCAGGGCCGTGCGCCTCGACCATGCCGACCGTGCGGGCGTCCACACCCGCGGCGGCCAACGCCGCCTGATACACCGCTGTCTGGGAGGTCTCCGACGGTGTCGCGATGTTCACGGTATGCCCGTCCTGATTGGCGGCGGTCCCGCGCAGCACCGCCAGGACTCGGTCGCCGTCGCGTTGCGCGTCCGCCAACCGCTTGAGCAACACCACGACGCTGCCCTCGCCGGGCGCGAACCCGTCGGCCGCGACGTCGAAGGCGTGGCACTGTCCGGTCGGCGACAGCATGCCCTCAGCCGACCCCGCGGAGAATTTCCGCGGGTCCAACGCCAGGCTGGCGCCACCGGCCAGAGCAAGGTCGCTTTCTCCCTCGTGCAGGCTGCGGCAGGCCAGGTGTATCGCAATCAGGCCGGAAGAACACGCGGTATCTACCGTCAGGGCGGGACCCCGTATCCCGAGGGCATAGGCGATGCGTCCGGAGGCCAGGCTGAAGCTGTTGCCGGAAAAGCCGTACGCCCGCTCCAGGGTGTGCGCGTCTGCGGCCAGCAATTGGTAGTCGCCATGCGTCAACCCCATGAACACGCCGGTCCGCGAGTCGGCGAATCGCTCCCGCGTGAGGCCGGCATGTTCCATGGCCTCCCAGGAGGTCTCCAACAGCACCCGGTGTTGCGGATCGGTCGCGATCGCCTCCCGCTCGTTGATCCCGAAGAACTCGGGATCGAAGCCTGCGACGTCGTCGATGAATGCGCCCCACCGCGACACCGACCGGCCCGGCACACCCGGCTCGGGGTCGTAATACTCATCGGCGTCCCACCGGTCGGGCGGAATCTCGGTAACCAGGTCATCGCCGCGCATCAACGCTTCCCACAACCGCTCCGGGGAGTTGATATCTGCAGGTAGCCGGCAACCCATGCCGATCACAGCAACGGGAGTGACGGGTGTGGTGGCGACCGGGGGCGAAGAATCGGTCGAAGGCGAGCGCTTCATACCGTCGTCGTCGAACAGATTGATACTCACCAGTCCTCCAAATTTCGCTCTTGCATGGTCGAACAGTTCAGTGCGCTAACTATTTCTGGTCATGGCCCTAAACGGTCCCGACCAATCGCATGAACCAGAGCGTTATGGGTTTCAATCCTGTTGTCCGGCTTATGAAGCGGGTAGAGTAGCCGAGGCGCGTGCATGGAGTGGTGGGCGCCAGTAAATAGAGTAATGACGCCCGCAGCGGCAGAAATTTACTCGATCGAAATTAGCGTGCTGGCACGAATTACATTCTGCAACAGCGTTTTTCGTCGCGACCACCGGCTTCGGCTCTTACGCGGGGATGCGGCCTCGCGGGTATCCCGCGACGTTGTGAGCATGCCCCGGGGCGGGATTCGACGGGGAAGGCTTCGAAAGAGCCAACAGATAAAGAGCCGACGAGGTACCGTTCCGGCCATGTGGAGCTCAGTGCCGGTGGTCGCCCTGTTGACCGCGCTCGATCCCCTGCGTTTCGGCTTTATCCTGCTGATCATCTCGCGGTCACGGCCCGCGCAAAACCTGTTCGTGTACTGGATCGGTTGCCTGATAACGACCGGTTCCTATCTGCTGGTGCCGCTGCTGGTGCTGCACTTCACGCCAGAGTTTTCACATCTTGCGCATGATTTGGCCACGCCGAGATCGGAGGCGAGCGCGTCCGTCCGGTACTTCCAAATCGGCCTGGGTCTGTTCGCGCTGTCGATGGCCGCGCTGATGACGGCTCGCTCCTCGGCGCGTCAGCGAGCGCAGTTGCCCAGAGCCAGCGGCGGCACGTCGGTCATGGTGCTGGACCGCGGGCATGATGCGCCGACGGACAGAGGATCTGCAATCCGGCGGCTGCCCGGCCGCGCCCGCGATGCGTGGGAAGGCGGATCCTTGTGGGTCGCGTTCGCGGTCGGCCTCATATCGGGGCCGCCGCCCTCCCCATTTCTATTCGTGCTCACTACCATTGCGACTTCAGGAGCCGCCATCGGCATGCAGGTGAGCGCCGCCATCGCGTTCGTCGTCGGGATGCTTGCTGTTGTCGAGATCATTCTCGTCAGCTATCTGGTGATGCCGGCGAAAACCCAAGCTGTACTGCGAGTGGTGCACGACTGGGTGCGGCCCCGCACTCGGCTGATCGTGGTAGCCATCTTCGTAGTGGTTGGGGTCATGCTGGTCGCCAAGGGCATGGGCACCTTCTGACCTGTTGCTAAGAGCCCGGCCTGCCCTGTGCGATGCAGATTCCCGCCCGAAAGCGGCGGCCGGCCAGCCGTTCGGCCATTTTCCCGACAGAGGTGACGATCCGCGTTGTGGCGGTCACGCGGGGCGCGGTCGCAGCGGGTCGAACAACCCGATGGGGTGGTCGGTGGCTCCGTCGATGGCAAGGTCGGCAAGGATCTCGCCAACCACCGGAACGAATTTGAAGCCATGTCCGGAGAATCCGCACGCCATGATGATGTCGGCGCCTTGCGGGTGGCACCCGATCACGAAGTGCCGGTCGGGACTGTTGGAGTACATGCACGTCGCGGCGCGCACGCACTTGCCCGCCAGCGCCGGCAACACCTCGGCCACCCGCGCCTGAATCTCGCCGATTTCCCGCTCGTGCACCACCCGATCGATGGTCTCCGGCGTACAGGCGATCCCGTTGCGAGCGAAGGCGACTTTCACGCCGCCCCGCGGTCCGTCGAGCGCCGGAAAGCCGTATATGTGTGTGCCGGAGTAATTCTCGTGAATAAAGACGGGGTAATCCTCGAACGCGGAAACACCGCCAACCGGGTCTAGCCAGTACATCACCTGACGTTCCACCTGGATGGGAATACCGAACTCACCGAGCACCTGGGGAGCCCAGGCACCCGGGCAGATCACCAACCGTCCCGCGGTGTACGCCCCGTGAGCCGTAACGGCCCGCACACCCGCAGCGGTCTGACTCCAATGCAGCACGGGCTCACCGAATTGCAATTTTGCCCCGGCTTTTTCGGCGATTTCAAGATGCGCACGCACCGCCAGCTCCGGTCGCGCGAACCCAGCCTTCGCGTCGTAGACCGCGACCTCTTCCGGACCTGGGCGGAAGTTCGGGAACCGGGCGGTGATCTCGGCAGCGTCGAGCAACTCATGCGGCAGATCCCATTGGCGGCTGGCACGCAGGCTACCGGAAACGATCAGGCAGTCCGGGGACCCGATGAGAAGGCCCCCGGTGAGTCGGTAAACGTCGCACTGAGAATCGGCAGCCAGCTTCTCCCACAACTCATAGGCCCGTAGCAACAGCGGAACATACCTGGGGTCCTCGAAATACGCCTGGCGGATGATCCGAGACCCGCCGTGGCTGGATCCCTTGTCATGCGCGGGCTCATGCCGCTCCAGGCCGAGCACCCGGCATCCCCGAGCCGCAAGATGATAGGCGGCGGCACTCCCCATACCGCCCAATCCGACCACGATGACGTCGTAACCCGTTGTCGTGCCGGCCATGTCGAGTTACCTCCGGATCGGGCCACCTCAGTACAGAGGTTTACTGACGGCTGCGCAGCCGGCTGGCCAGCGCGATCTGGGGTCTGAATGGCCCGCCGCGCAGCTCGACCGTGATCGCCGGATCGGCGTGGCGGGCAAGCGCCAGCAGCGCCGAGGGGCTGTAGGCGCGCAGCGAGCTGATGAACCCGTCGTGCTGTACCGGTCTCACCGGTGTGAACGGCAGCCTCACCGCCAACTTCGTGATGTGCCGTAGTGGGCGCGGGCGCCGCAAATCGACGATCAGCAGTTTGTCTGCGACGCGGGTTCCCTCGGCGAACACCCGAGAGGCCTGCGCCGGTGGCAGGTGATGCAACGACAACGCGAACACGGCGAGGTCGTAGCACCCATCCGGCGCGTCGATCGCGGTGGCGTCCATCTCGCGGACCTCCGCGCGCGGGTGCTTGCCCAGGTCACCGGCGGCGATGGCGGCCACCGACGTGGGCTCGATGTCGGTGACCGTGACGTGGGCGGTGGGATGCATCTCCAGCAGCGCCCGTGATAGCCCGCCGTGGCCGGCCCCGAGTTCGAGAATCTTGGGCTCGGGTATGTCGGCCACCTCGTCGAGCGTGATGCGCGCCAACGCCTTGTGCACACCGAAAGTCCTTCCGACGCGCTCCATAGAGCGGACCACTTTTCGTTTCAGGTGGTCGACGTCGTCGCGATCGAGGTATTCCAGGCGATCGGTCTGCAGTCGCCGATCCAGCCACGACGCGTCCGGTCCGCCGCGCGGCATGGTGTCGATGTCGAAGTCCGTGGTAGCCATACGGGTCAACTCTCCTCTCGAGCGGCACGGCGGTTCGGTGACGGGATTTCAACCATCCAGTCGAACGGGTCATCTCGCCGGCCGTATTGAATGTCGAGGAGGTGGGTGCGCAGTGCATTGCTCTGTGGGCCTGGCAAACCGTCGGCCACGATAAATTCACGCTCCGGGCCCTTGAATCCAACAATTGGGTTCACCACCGCCCCAGTGCCCACCGCGAAGATCTCGCGTATTTTGCCAGAGATGCAATCCTTCTTTAATTCGTCGAACGAGATTTGTCGTTCGACGGGGGCCAACCCATGGGCCGGCGCCAGCGAAAGCATACTCGCCCGTGTCACCCCTTCTAGAATCGTCCCCAAGCTTGGAGTGACAAGCTCCCCGTCAGAAGTGATGATGAATATGTTCATCGTGCCGGATTCCTGGACATAGCCATCATGGTCGAGGTACAACACGTTATCGCACCCATGCTCCTGAGCTTCCATTTCCGCCAGGAGATTCGACGAGTAGTTGCCGCCGAATTTAGCACTTCCGGTGCCCCCCTCCCAGGCGCGAGGGTACCTTCCCACCCACTGCCACATTCCATTGGCTCCGGCCGGAAAATATGGCCCTGACGGGCTCGCGATAACTGCATAGGTCACGCGCTGACTTGGCCGAACGGTGAGTCCCTCTTCCGCGCCGAACATGAATGGTCGAAGATACAGGCTGCATTCCCGATCATCGGTGGGCACCCACGCACGGTCCACTTGCACGAGCGAAATTAGGCTCGAGAGGAAAAGGTTGTCGCTTAACTGAGGAAGAGCCAACCTCGCAGCTGATTGGCGGAAGCGGTGAGCATTGAGCAGGGGTCTGAACAGCCAAACGCTCCCGTCCGCTCGACCATAAGCTTTCAAGCCCTCAAAGACACCCTGAGCATAGTGGAGGATGGTACATGCCGGATGGATGGTGAATGGTCTGAGTTCGGTTACGCACGCCTCATGCCAACCGTTGTCCGTGTCCCAGTGAACAATCGACATATGATCGGAGAAGAAACGGCCGAACCCCGGGTCGGCCAGGATCTTAGCCCGCTCAACGTCCGATAATCGCGATGAGGAGACATCGACCCGAAAAACCTCTGACACAGGCTCCGCTTCCCTGGCTATCGACATTTTGCTCCGCCTGACGATATCGGTCGAATTTTCATATCAGCGGCGCATAGAAATACGTGCACCGTTTCTTTATCAGCCCGTTTGGGCCCGGCCGGAAGAAGTCGGCAAACCTGGCGTCGGCGGCCTTTCCCCCACGCACGGTGCCCTCGAAGCTTCCTTCGACGGCCACTGTTCCGGAATCAAAAACGATCGATTCGATATTGTGCTTGCCCGACTCGATGATGCGACCATCCACGTAGAAGGACCTGATCGCATCCCTTCCGTTCAGATGCGCATAGCCGGGCCGAGAGTACTCGGCGTCGACTTCGAACAGTGCGATGATCCCGTCAACGTCCCCCTTATCGACCTCCGCGTAGTACATCTGAACGACATCGGTGAAATCTAGGTATTGCATCAGAAACTCCCGAGGACACTTGCCGGTTGGAACGTTGAACCAGAAGTCAGGCATCGCCTGGCCAGTGCGCGATTAAAACAATTTTGTACCGAGCATTGAATGGGTCTTCGCAACCCTGGAGACAGATGAACCGTGCTGCCGCCAAATACTGGATCAATTGAGCACCGCCTTCGTTCAGAAATTGCGTTGCCCCGAGCGCTGGAGAACATAACGCGATTTCCTTACGGCTCTAATAAAAGTTTGAGTTGTTGACCGTAGAGAGCGAGCGATCTGGCGGTCAGCATCTCGTAGTGTGTGCAGTCGACCGGGCGCTCCGTAATGTCGCCGACAACGTGAGATCGCCAACTCCGTAGGTGGGATCGCGTAGCCAACCGGATTCGCGGTCCTCGCCAGCGTGACCTCGGGCCGAGAGCGTTCTCGTTGCCATTTCGTGCAGCGGAGAATATGGCCATATCGCCATCAAACACATCAGGTGTGTGTTGCAGGAGGTACGACTGGCTGGCATTAAAGCTTTTCACCATGAACTCCAACAGCTGCCTCGGCGGAAGAACAAAGTCCCCTGCGTCTTGTTGGTGGATTAATTCCTCCGCCTGCACATAGGTAAGTGGCCCGGACTGCACCGGAACATCTATGCAATTGGCGCGCAAGATGTATTCAAGGACTTGACTCTGGACCAGAGCTTGATTTCTAGCGACGACCTTGACTCGCTTGGCGCTTAATCTGGTGATGATCTTGTTCGCGATGAATGCAGCATCGAGCAGCACAAGGCGTTGGACTTCACACCCGCGTCGCTGAAGCTCAATGGCGAGCTCGTGGGCGACGACGCCGCCAAAAGACCATCCGAGAAGCTTGTAGGGCCCGTCAGGATAAACGGCTTGGAGCCTGTCTGCATAGCTTGCCGCCATGCTACGAACGGATGCAGGTTCAGCTTCGCCATCTTGCGGGAGTTGGTTAATCCCGATAATCGGGCAATCCAAGTACTCGCCCAGAGCCCGATACGACCAGCTAAGCCCGAAACCATCATGAATACAGCACAGCGGAACGCCCGTGCCCTCCTTTAGCACCTCGAGAGGGACTACTTCCGCCGCGTCGGCATGTCTGCCCAGCTGCCGGCTCAAACTTCTCACGGACGGGGCGTCGAACATGGTGCGCACCGCAAGGCCGGCATCCAATGCCTTGTTGATCGCGGCGATCACCCGCATCGCCGAAATGCTGTCTCCCCCAAGGTCGAAGAACGAGTCGTCGACCCCGACCCGCTCGAGCCCCAGCACCTTGGCGTAGATGCCCGCCAGGATTTCCTCGGTGGGTGTGGCCGGGGCCCGATACCCACCGCCGGCATCTTGGTATTCGGGTGCCGGAAGGGCGCGGTTATCGAGTTTGCCGTTGAGTGTTAGCGGCAGCTCGTCCAACACGATCACCGCGGCCGGCACCATGTAGGCAGGTAGCCGCTCGGCCAACTGGCGACGCGCCGTGGCCGGGTCTGCCGGGCCGGTGATGTAGCCCACCAGGCGTTTGTCTCCGGGGCGGTCCTCACGGGCGATCACCACCGCCTGCTGCACCCCGTCCAGCCCGGCGAGCGCGGCCTGAATCTCACCGAGTTCGATGCGATACCCGCGGATCTTGACCTGCTCATCGGCGCGCCCCAGATACTGCAACTGTCCGTCGGCACCCCAACACACCAGATCGCCGGTGCGATACATCCGCGACCCGGGCGCCCCGAACGGGCAGGCAACAAACCGCGACGCGGTCAACCCGGCCCGGCGCACATACCCGGCGCCCACGCCGGTACCGGCCACATACAACTCGCCGACCACACCGGCAGGCACCGGGTGCAGCCACCCGTCCAGCACGAACAACGCCGCGCCAGGCACCGGTGAGCCGATCGGCACCGCGCCCGACCCGGGTGCCAGCGGCGCGCTGATCGTGGCATACACCGTCGTCTCGGTCGGGCCGTAGGCATTGATCATCACCCGCCCGGGAGCCCAGCGGTCCACCACCTCGGCCGGGCAGGGCTCCGCGGCGACCACCAATGTCGCCGACTCCAACCCCTCGGGCGAGAGCACCCTCACGGCCGACGGGGTTTGACTCAACACGCTGACCTTTTCGGCGACCAGCAGGGCGTGGAAGTCGTCCGGGGAGCGCGTCACCGCTTCGGGCACCACCACCAGCCGCCCACCGAACAGCAGCGCGCCCCAGATCTCCCAAACCGAATAGTCAAAGGCGTACGAGTGGCACTGCGTCCACACCTGTCCCGGCCCCAGTTCCAGGCCGACGTCCAGCAAGTCGAACAGCCGGATCACGTTGTGGTGGGTGACCGCCACCCCCTTGGGCACACCGGTGGTACCCGAGGTGTAGATGATGTGCGCGAGGTCATCGAGAGCCGGCGCCGGCAACGCGGTGCCGGGTTGTGCGGCAATGCGGGGATCGTCGACATCAATGACCAGCAGGTCGGACCCCTCTAGCCGGTCGGCCAACCCCGCGGTGGTGACCGCGGCAATCGGCGCGGCATCGGCCACCATGAACTGCATCCGTGCATCCGGCACCATCGGATCGATCGGCAGATACGCCGCCCCGGTTTTCAGCACCGCGAGAATGGCGACGATCGCCTCAGCCGACCGGGAAAACACCAGGGCCACAGACTGTCCCGGGCCCGCGCCGTGCGCGGCCAACAGGTGCGCCAACCGGTTAGACGCCTCGTCCAGCTCGCGATACGTCACGCATCGGCCTCCGCAGGTCAGCGCCACCGCCTCGGGCGTGCGCGCCACCTGCGCGGCGAACAACGCCGGGATAGACGCCCCCGTCGCGGGCCGAGTCAACACCGCCCGCTTGCCCATCTCATCCAGCCATGCGTGCTCAGGCGCATCGAGAAGATCCACCGACGACAACGGCCGCGTCGGGTCGGCGGTCATCGCCATCACCACCCGCCTCAGCCGCTCGGTCAGCGTCCGAATGCTGTCGGCGTCGAACACGTCGGTGCGGAATTCCACCGACCCGGAAATCCCGGCGGGCTCACCAGTCTCGGTCCAGCGTTCGGCCAGGGAAAATGTCAAATCCATGCGAGCGGTCTGCGTGTCCACCGGCAGCGGCGTGACCTGCAGATCACCCAAGACCGGCTGGGCCGCAGGGTTATTGACTTGCCCGGGAAGGTTCTGCCAAGTGAATATCACCTGGATTAGCGGGTGATGGGTGAGCGATCGAGTGGGGTTGAGCCGCTCGACGAGTACCTCAAAGGGCACGTCCTGGTGCTCGTAAGCGGCCAGTCCACGCTGCCGCACCCGGGCCAGCAGCTCAGCGACGCTGGGATCCCCGGACAGGTCGAGCCGCAACACCAAGGTGTTGACGAAGAAACCCACCAGCTCATCGAGCGCGGAGTCACCGCGGCCGGCGGTCGCGATACCCACTGCCACATCAGAACTGGCGCTGATCTTGGAGAGCAGCACCGCGAGGGCGGCCTGCATCACCATGAAGGTGGTCGCGTTGTGCTCGCGGGCCACTCTTGCGACCCGCTGCTGCAACTCCGCCGGCCAGTCCACGATCACACTGGCGCCGCGGTGATCGGCCACCGGCGGATAAGGCCGGTCGGTGGGCAGCTGCAGCCGCTCGGGCATCCCGGCCAGGGCCTCTTGCCAGTAGCCCACCTGCGCGGCGATGCGGCTGTCACCGTCGTCGAGATCACCTAGCTGTTCACGCTGCCACAGCGTGTAATCGGCATACTGGACCGGCAATGGCGCCCAGTTAGGGGCCTGCCCCGCACACCGGCTGGCATAAGCCAGCCCCAGATCCCGCACCAGCGGGGCGATCGACCAGCCGTCGGCGGCGATATGGTGCACCACAGCGACCAGCACGTACTCGTCCTCGCCGACGCGGAAAACCCCTGCCCGCAAAGGGATCTCGGTGGCCAGGTCGAAACTGTGACTTACCACGGCGCCGATGGCCTCACCCAGCCGGTCCGCCGACCAGCCGATGGCATCAACGACGCGCCAACCGAAGTCGGCGCGCTCAGTCGGCACCACCACCTGCTGAGGTATCCCCTCGGCCGCGGCGAACACGGTGCGCAAGCTCTCGTGGCGGCCCACCACATCGGCGAGCGCCACCCCCAACGCCTCGGCATCAAGGCGCCCGCTCAGCCGCAGCGCCACCGCCATGTTGTAAACCGGCGAAGGGCCTTGAAATTGGTCGATGAACCACAACCGCTGCTGGGCATACGACAACGGCACCACCGCAGGCCGCGGTTGGGCCGTCAATTGCGTCCCCGCCCGTTCCACCGAATGTGTAGTGATCCATTCGGCCAACCCGGCCACGGTGGGCGCGTCGAACAGGTACCGCACCGATACGTCCCTGCCCAACGCCGACTGCAACCGCGCGGTCACCCGGGTGGCGATCAACGAGTCCCCACCGAGGGCGAAAAAGTCGTCATCGAGCCCGACCCGATCCACCCCCAACACCTCGCCGAACACCTCGGCGACGATCTTCTCGGTCTCGGTCTGCGGCGCCCGGAAGGCGTTGGCGGCGAATACCGGTGCCGGCAGCGCCTTTCGGTCGATCTTGCCCGAGGAGGTCAGCGGGAGCTCCTCGAGCACCACGATCTGCGTCGGCACCATGTAATCGGGCAACCGCGCACTCATCCACTGCCGCACCGCGCTGACCTTTGTATTGGTATCGGGGTCATTGGTGTAGGTGGTGCGGTGGTGCGCGCCCGCGGGGGGTAGGTACAGATCGGTCAGCGGTGGGCTGTGCTCGGCGTCCGTACCCGTGGCGTCGATGAAGACCGCATCGAGGGTGCCGGGGTGGGCTCCCCAGGTGACCGCGACGTTGTATCCGGCGGCCTCACCCAGGCGGTAAAGGTCTTCGGGGACAACAGCATCGGCGCCGGCGGCTTGGGTCAGCGCCTTGGCCAAGGGCAGCCCCGCGGCCAGCTCTTGTTCAATCTCGACGTCGGTGATCACTCCCGCGCGGGGAATACCGGTGACGCGCACGGTGGTGGGACGTTGGGTTGTCAGCTCGGTGTGCAGTCCGCTCAACCCTGCGCACCGCGTCCACGGCCAGGCGGGTACGGTGGCCAGTGAACGAACCGCGGCGGGCGTCTTGTGCACGGTGACGTCGTAGCGATACCGGGTCAGCTCGTTGTCGCCCGATCCGCGCTTGACTTCGATACCAACTCCGCCCACCGACGCATGCTCGGCGGCCCAGGTGGTGAAAAACTCCGGGGCCAGCAGCAATTCGGGTTCCCCGAGCATGGCCCGGTACACCCGCTGGCGGATCTCGGCAGCGTCGTCGGCGGCCGTGCGGGCCAGCGCGACTCCGGTTTGGAACGCGCCCTGCAGGCTGTGGTTTCGCACATCGCCGATGAACAATGTCCCGCCGGGCCCCAGCAGCTCCATGGCGTTGTCGATGACCTCGGCGAGGTATCCCGCGTTGGGGAAGTACTGGACGACCGAGTTGAGAATGATGGTGTCGAACGATCCCCGCGGCAGTCCCTCGGTGACGTGGGCGGGCTGGGCCAGGAATTGGACCCGATCCCGCCACGGGATCTGCAGTTGCTCCAGTGAGCGGGCCAGGGTGGCCACCGCCACCGGCGACATGTCGGTGCCGACGTAGCGTTCACAGTGCGGGGCGACCTGTGACAACACCAGCCCCGAACCGACGCCGATCTCCAGCACATGCCGCGGCCGCAGCGCCATGATCCGATCGATTGTGGCCGAACGCCACTCCTTCATCTCTTCCAGCGGGATCGGCTCATCGGTGTAGCTGCTGTTCCAGCCCTGGAAATCCATGCCGAACCCCGACACCTCGACCTCGGCGCCGTACAGGTCGTCATATAGGTGTTGCCACTGTTCGACGATTTCGGTGTCGTGATCAGCGCTGCTGGCGTGCTCGAGGCTGATGTACGCGACCAAGTTGACGCCGGTGGTGCCGCGATGCACGGCGGCGGCGGCCCGAGTGACCTGCGGGCAGGCCAACATGGTGTTTTCGATTTCACCGAGTTCGATGCGCTGGCCACGCAGCTTGATCTGGGTGTCGACGCGGCCCAGGTAGTCCAGGGTGCCCGCGGGGGTCCATCGCACCAGGTCGCCGGTGCGATACATCCGCTCCCCAGCAGCCCCGTACGGGTTGGCCACGAACCGTTCGGCGGTCAGTTCCGCGCGGCCCACATAGCCGTTGGCCAGCGGTCCGCTCAGATACAGCTCGCTCACCACCCCGACCGGGGCCGGGTTCAGCCGCGCATCCAGCACCAGGGCGCACACTCCCGGGATCGGGGCGCCGATGCTGACCGGCTGCCCCGCCGACAGTTGTGCGTCGGTGGCCCAGATGGTGCCCTCGGTGGGGCCGTAGGCGTTGCACATCCGCCGACCCGGCGCCCAGGCGGCCACCACCTCGGCCGGGCAGGCCTCCCCCACGGCGATCAGCGTGGCCAACCTGTCCAGCCTGGCCCGATCCAGCGTCGACAGCACCGTCGGCGTCAACAGGGACGCGGTGACCTGCTGGTCATGCAGCAACGCGGTCAACGCCTCCCCGGCGTACACGTCCGGCGGCGCCACCACCAACGTTGACCCCGACCCCACCGCCCACAACAACTCGACGATCGAGGCATCAAAGGTCGGCGCGGCCACCATCAACACCCGCGCATCCGGACCCAACCCGTAGACCTCGCGTTTCGCCGCGGCCACCCCCAGCAGACCGGTGTGGCTGACCGCCACTCCCTTGGGCACACCGGTGGACCCGGACGTGAAGATGACGTAAGCGGTGTTATCCACGCCCAGGACCGCGTGCCGGTCGGCGTCGGTGATCGCCTCCGCGGAGCATCCGGAAAGGTCCAGCCCGTCGAGGCGCACCACCGGACGCGACCCGGCCCCGGCCACGGTGTCGGTGCCGCAGGTCAACACACATACCGCGCCCACGGTCTCCAACACCGTGGCGATGCGCTCCGCCGGATGTGTCCGATCCACCGGCACATACACGCCGCCGGCCTTGATTACCGCCCACCAGGCGACCACCAGCTCCACGCAGCGATCCGTCGCGACGCCCACCGCGCGCTCGGGACCCACCCCCGTTTCGATCAGCACCCGGGCCAACCGCGTCGACCACGCGTCAAGCTCGCGATACGACACGCTTCGCCCGCCGTCGAGCACCGCCACCGCGTCCGGGAAGACGGCCACCGCCGCCGCCAACAACTCCGACACCAGCCCCACTGGCGCCCCTATCCCAGCACCAGACCACTGCGACAGCACCAGATCGCGCTCACCGTCGTCCAGCAGCGCGACGTCTCCCACCACCACCGACGGATCGGCCACCACGGCCTCGATCACCCGTCCAAACCAGGTGACCAGTCGCTCGATCGTGGCCCGGTCAAACAAATCCGTGGCATAGGTCGCCATGCCGGCGACCATCGGTGCGGCCGGACCCTCGCCCGGCACCTCCCTGAGGTCGAAATCCAGATCGAACTTGGCGGTGCGGGTGGACACCCCCAGCGGCTCGACGCACACTCCGTCGAGCGCGACATCGGGGCGCACATTGTTCTGAAAGACCATGGCCACCTGGAACAGCGGATGATGCGCCGCAGAGCGCACCGGGTTGAGCTGCTCGACCAGTTGCTCGAACGGCACATCCTGATTGCTGTAGGCATCCAGTGCCTTTTTCCGCACCTGCAAAAGCACGTTGCTGAACGGCTGCGCAGAATTCACACCCACCCGCAACACCCACGTGTTGACGAAGAACCCGACCAGTTCATCGAGCGCTGGATCCAGCCGCCCCGCGACCGGCGCGCCAAGCACCATGTCCTCACCGGCCCCGACCCGGTGCAGCACCACCGCCATGACCGCTTGCATCACCATCGAGGCCGTCGCATTGTGCGCCGCCGCCAGCGCCTTGACCCCCGCCCATGTCTGCGGGTCAATGCGCACCTCTACCCCGTCACCGCGGTAGCTGGGCACCGGCGGACGGGGCCGATCAGCCGGCAGCGACACCACCTCGGGCAGATTCGCCAACTCCTGCCGCCAGTAGGCCAACTGCCCCGCAATCACGCTGTCGGGATCGGACTCCGATCCCAGCCAATCCTGTTGCCACAGCGTGTAATCCACATACTGCACCGCCAACGGCGCCCAGTCCGGTGCCCCGCCCTCCCGCCGCGCCAGATACGCCGCTCCCACGTCACGGACCATCGGAGCCGCTGACCATCCATCAAAAGCGATGTGGTGCACCACAATCCCCACCACGTGCTGCTCCGGCGCCACCGCGAAGATCTGCGCACGGATCGGGATCTCGGTCGACAGATCAAACCGGTATCCGGCCAGCGCCACCAGTTCGCCGACCACATCCTGTTCGGGCACCGAGATCACGGCCGCGCCGCCGCGCCGCCACATTCCCGCCTCGGCCGGCAACACCTGCTGCAACGGCACCCCGTCAACGTCGGGAAATACCGTGCGCAGCGATTCGTGGCGAGCGATCACATCATCGAGCGCCGCATCCAGCGCCTGCACATCCAGCGCCCCGCTGATCCGAAACGCGATCGGCATGTTGTAGGTCGCAGCCCCCTCGAACCGGTCCAGGAACCACAACCGGCTCTGCGCATACGACACCGGAACCCTTTCGGGCCGCGGGCCGGCCACCAACGGTTTGCGCCGACGCCCGTCCCCACCGATACGCGGCGCCAGCTGGGCCACCGTGGGCGCTTCGAACAGGGTGCGCACCGCAAGCCCGGCATCCAGGCTGGTGTTGACCGCGGCGATCACCCGCATCGCCAACAGCGAATCCCCACCCAAGTCGAAGAACGAGTCGTCGATCCCGACCCGCTCCACGCCAAGCACCTGGGCGTAGATGCCGGCCAGGATCTCCTCGGTGGGAGTGCCCGGCGCCCGATACCCGCCGGCGGTGTACTCCGGTGCCGGCAGGGCCCGGATGTCCAACTTGCCGCTGACCGTCATCGGCAGCGCCTCTAACGCCATCACCGCGGCCGGGACCATGTAGGCCGGGAGCCGCTCGGTCAGCGCGGCGCGTATTCCGGCCGGATCGGCTGTCCCGGTGACATAGCCCACCAGGCGCTTGTCGCCCGGGCGGTCCTCGCGGGCAACCACCACCGCATGCTCCACCCCGTCCAGCCCGGCCAACACCGCGCGCACTTCACCGAGCTCGATGCGATAGCCGCGGATCTTGACCTGCTCGTCGGCGCGCCCCAGGTAGTGCAACTGCCCATCGGCACCCCACCGCACCAGATCCCCGGTGCGATACATCCGCTCCCCAGACCCCCCGAATGGGCAGGCCACAAACCGCGACCCGGTCAACCCGGCCCGGCCCACATATCCGACGCCCACGCCGCGGCCGGCCACATACAACTCCCCGACCACCCCGACTGGCACCGGGTGCAACCACCCATCCAGCACGAACAACGCCGCCCCCGACACCGGTGACCCGATCGGCACGACGCCCGTCCCGGCCGACAGTGGCGCACTGACCGTCACATCCACCGTGGTCTCGGTCGGGCCGTAGGCGTTGATCACCACCCGTCCCCCGGGCGCCCACCGATCCACCACGCTGGCCGGGCAAGCTTCACCGCCCACGACCAACGCCGCCGACTCCAAACCCTCCGGCGACAACATCGCCACCGCAGACGGGGTCTGGGTGAGAACGTTCACCTGTTCGGCAACCAGCAGCTCGTGCAAGTCGTCCGGAGAGGCTGCCGCCTCCTCGGACACCACCACCATCCGCCCGCCATGCAACAGCGCACCCCAGATCTCCCGGACCGAGGCGTCGAAGGCATAGGAGTGCCATTGCGTCGACACCTTCGCCGGCCCCGGCACGGCCAGGCCGGCATCCAGGGTCCGCATCAGCTGGGTCACGTTGTGGTGGGTGACCGCGACGCCCTTGGGCACACCGGTGGTGCCCGAGGTGTAGATGATGTGCGCGATGTCATCGGGGTCCGGCGCCGGCAACGCCGTGTCCGGGTAGCCGTCGATGCGGGGGTCGTCGACATCGATCACCAGCAGGTGGCACCCGTCCAGGCGCTCGGCCAACACGGTGGTCGTGACGGCGGCTACCGGCGCGGCGTCGGCCACCGTGAACTCGATGCGCGCATCCGGTACCCCTGGGTCGATCGGCAGATACGCCGCCCCCGTCTTGAGCACCGCCGCAATCGCCACGATCGCCTCGGCCGACCGGGAAAACAGCAGCGCCACACACTGTCCTGGGCCCGCGCCCTGCGCGGCCAACAGGTGCGCCAGCCGGTTCGCGGCCTCATCCACCTCGCGATAGGTCATGGCGCGGTCGTCGAAGCTGATCGCCACCGCTTCGGGTGTGCGCGCCACCTGCGCAGCGAACAACGCTGGAATCGACACCGGCGTCGCGGGCTGGTCCAACACCACCCGATTGCCCATCTGATCCAGGCGGGCATGCTCACCGGCATCGAGCAGATCCACCGACGACAACCGCCGTGCGGGGTCGGCCGTCATCGCCGCTAACACCCGCTGCAACCGCTCGATCAGCGCCTCGATGGTTTCGGCGTCGAACACGTCGGTGCGAAACGCCACCGCCCCACCAATCCCGGCAGGCTCACCGGCCTCACCCCAGCGTTCAGCCAACGAGAACGTCAAATCCATGCGGGCGGTCTGAGTGTCTACCGGCATCGGGGCGACCTGCACATCACCCAACGCCACCCCGGCGGCGGAGTCCTGCCAGGGGAAGTTCTGCCAGGCCAACATCACCTGCACCAGCGGGTGATGCGTCAGGGATCGGGTGGGGTTGAGCCGCTCCACCAGCACCTCAAAGGGCACATCCTGATGCTCGTAAGCGGCCAGGCTGCGCTGACGCACCTGGGCCAGCAGCTCGGCGACACTGGGATCTCCGGCCACATCGACCCGCAGCACCAGCGTGTTGACGAAAAAGCCCACCAAATCGTCCAGCGCCGGGTCACCGCGCCCGGCGATCGGGAATCCCACCGCCACATCACGGCTGGCGCTCAGCTTGGCCAGCAGCACCGCCAGGGCGGCCTGAACCACCATGAAGCTGGTCGCGTTGTGCTCACGTGCGACCCGCGCCACCTGCTGTTGCAACTCGGCCGGCCAGTCCACCGCCACACTGGCGCCGCGGTAGTCGGCCACCGGCGGGTAGGGCCGATCGGTCGGCAACTCCAGCCGCTCGGGCATGCCATCCAGCGCCTGTTCCCAGTAGGCCAGCTGCGCGGCGATGGGACTGTCGCTGTCGTCGAACTCACCCAGCCGCGCACGCTGCCACAGCGTGTAATCGACATACTGCACCGGCAGATCCGCCCAGTCCGGGGCGTGCCCCGCGCACCGGCTGACATAGGCCACCCCCAGATCAGCCACCAGCGGGGTGATCGACCAGCCGTCGGCGGCGATATGGTGCACCGCGGCCGCCAACACATGTTCGTCCTCGGTGATGCGGAAAAGTGTTGCCCGCAAAGGGATCTCGTTGGCCAGATCGAAACTGTGACGCACCAGCGGGTCGATGGCCTCACCCAACCGGTCCGCCGGCCAGCCGCTGGCGTCGACTACCTGCCACCCGAACTCGGCCCGCTCAACGGGGATAACTACCTGCTGGGGTATGCCATCGGGCGCGGCAAACAGCGTGCGCAGGCTTTCATGGCGGGCCACCACATCGGCCAGCGCCGCACCGAACGCGTCGGCATCAAGCTTGCCGCTCAGCCGCAAGGCCACCGACATGGTGTAAACCGGTGAGGGCCCGTGCAACTGGTCGATAAACCACAGCCGCTGCTGGGCGAACGACAGCGGCACCACCGCGGGCCGCTGTTGGGTCACTAACGGCTCTTGCCCGCCCGAGCCCTCGCCGATGCGGGGCGCCAACTGGGCCACCGTGGGCGAGTCGAACACGGTGCGGACCGCAAGGCGGGTGTCCAGGGTGGTGTTGATCGCGGTGATCACCCGCATCGCCGACAGCGAATCCCCGCCCAGGTCGAAGAACGAGTCGTCGACCCCGACCCGCTCGAGCCCCAGGACCTGTGCGTAGATGCCGGCCAGGATCTCCTCGGTAGGGGTCGCGGGGGCCCGGTAGTGATCGCCGTCGGTGTACGCCGGTGCCGGGAGGGCGCGGGTGTCCAGTTTGTTGTTGACCGTCAGCGGCAGGGCTTCCAACACCATCACCGCGGCGGGGACCATGTAGGCGGGCAGGCGGTCGGCCAGCGCGGCGCGTATCTCGGCCGGGTCTGCCGTACCGGTGATGTAACCCACCAGACGTTTGTCGCCGGGGCGGTCCTCACGGGCGATCACCACCGCCTGATCCACCCCATCCACCGCGGCCAGGGCGGCTTGGACTTCACCGAGCTCGATGCGATAGCCGCGGATCTTGACCTGCTCGTCGGCGCGCCCCAGATACCGCAGCTGTCCGTCGGCACCCCACCGCACCAGATCGCCCGTGCGATACATCCGCGCGCCCGGCCCGCCGAACGGGCAGGCAACAAACCGTGATGCGGTCAGTCCGGGCCGGCCCACATACCCGACGCCCACGCCGGTACCGGCCACATACAACTCGCCGACCACCCCGGCCAGCGCCGGACGCAACCGCCGATCGAGCACGAACAGCGCCGCGCCCGGCACCGGTGAGCCGATCGGCACCACCGTCGACTCAGGTGTCAGCGGCGCGCTGATCGTGGCATACACCGTCGTCTCGGTCGGGCCGTAGGCATTGATCATCACCCGCCCGGGAGCCCAGCGGTCCACCACCTCGGCCGGACAGGCCTCCGCGGCGACCACCAATGTCGCCGACTCCAACCCCTCGGGCGAGAGCACCCCCACCGCAGAGGGAGTCTGGCTCAACACACTGACCTTTTCAGCGACCAGCAGGGCCTGGAAGTCCTGGGGTGAGCGCGTCACCGCTTCGGGCACCACCACCAGCCGCCCACCAAACAGCAGCGCGCCCCAGATCTCCCATACCGAATAGTCAAAGGCGTACGAGTGGCACTGCGTCCACACCTGTCCCGGCCCCAGTTCCAGGCCGACGTCCAGCAAGTCGAACAGCCGGGTCACGTTGTGGTGGGTGACCGCCACCCCCTTGGGCACACCGGTGGTACCCGAGGTGTAGATGATGTGCGCGAGGTCATCGGGAGCCGGCGCCGGCAACGCGGTGCCGGGTTGGGTATCGATGCGGGTGTCGCGGACATCGACAACGGCCAAGCCGCACCCATCCAGCCGCGAGCGCAGCTCCGCGGTGGTGACCGCGGCAATCGGCGCGGCGTCGGCCACCATGAACTGCATCCGCGCATCCGGCACCATCGGATCGATCGGCAGATACGCCGCCCCGGTCTTGAGCACAGCCACGATCGCGACGATCGCCTCAGCCGACCGGGAAAACACCAGGGCCACAGACTGTCCCGGGCCCGCGCCGTGCGCGGCCAACAGGTGCGCCAACCGGTTAGACGCCTCGTCCAGCTCGCGATACGTCAGGCAGCGCTCCCCGCAGGTCAGCGCCACCGCCTCTGGCGTGCGCGCCACCTGCGCGGCGAACAACGCCGGGATAGACGCCCCCGTCGCGGGCCGAGTCAACACCGCCCGCTTGCCCCACTCGTCCAGCCGGGCGAGCTCATCGGCATCCAGCACGTCCATCGACGACAACCGCCGCGTCAGATCAGCAGTCATGACCGCTGCCCCGCCCCGGCGGTAATCTCCACCAACAGCCGCCGCAACCGCTCGATCAGCATTTCGACGCTGTCCGCGTCGTACACATCGGTGCGAAACTCCACGACTCCCCCGATCCCGGCCGGGTCGCCGGCCTCCGTCCAACGTTCGGCCAGCGAAAACACCAAATCCATCCGGGCGGTCTGGGTGTCCGCCCGCAGCGGCGTAACCTCCACGTCGCCCAAAACCAGGCCGCCCGCCGGCCCGCTGCTGTTCCAGGGCAGGTTCTGCCAGGTCAACATCACCTGAACCAGCGGATGGTGGGTCAGGCTTCGGGTGGGTTTCAGTCGATCGACAAGCACCTCGAACGGCACGTCCTGGTGCTCGTAGGCCGCCAGGCCGCGTTGTCGCACCTGCGCCAGCAGCTCGGCGATCGTGGGATCACCGGCCAGGTCCACCCGCAGCACCAAGGTGTTGACGAAGAACCCGACCAACTCATCCAGCGCCGGGTCGCCGCGCCCGGCGCTGGCGATCCCCAGCGCCACATCGGAGCTGGCGCTGATCTGAGACAAGAGCACCGCCAGGGCGGCCTGAACCACCATGGAGCTGGTCGCGTTGTGCTCCCGGGCCACCCGGGCAACCTGCTGCTGCAACTCCGCCGGCCAGTCCACGACCACGCCGGCGCCGCGGTGATCGGCGACCGCCGGATAAGGCCGGTCAGTGGGCAGCATCAGCCGCTCGGGTAGCCCGACGAGCGCCTGCTCCCAGTAGGCCAGCTGCGCGGCGATGCGGCTGTCGGAATCGGCCAGGTCGCCCAGGTATTCGCGCTGCCACAGCGTGTAATCGGCATATTGGACCGGCAATGGCGCCCAGTTGGGGGCCTGCCCCGCACACCGGCTGGCGTAGGCAACGCCGAGCTCGGCCACCAGCGGGGTGATCGACCAGCCGTCGGCGGCGATATGGTGCACCACGGCGACCAGCACGTGTTCGTCCTCGCTGACGCGGAAAACCCTTGCGCGCAACGGGATCTCGGTGGCCAAGTCAAAACTGTGACGCGCCACCGCGCCGATGGCCTCCTGTAGCCGCCCCTCCGACCAGCCGATGGCATCAACGACCTGCCAGCCGAAGTCGGCCCGCTCAGCGGGCACAACCAGCTGCTGCGGTGTCCCCTCGGTCGCAGCGAACACGGTGCGCAGGCTCTCCTGGCGACCCACCACGTCGGCCAGCGCCACCCCCAACGCCTCGGCATCAAGGCGCCCGCTAAGCCGCAGCGCCACCGCCATGTTGTAAACCGGCGACGGTCCCTGCACCTGGTCGATGAACCACAACCGTTGCTGGGCATACGACAACGGGATCCGCTCCGGGCGCGGCATCGCCTGCAACGGCGGGCGGGCAGCCGCGCCTCGGTGCCGGTGCAGATAGGCGGCCAGACCGCCGACGGTGGGGGCTTCGAACAGGTACCGCACCGACACGTCCCGGCCCAGCGCCGACTGCAGCCTCGCGCTGACCTGGGTGGCGATCAACGAGTCCCCGCCCAGGGCGAAAAAGTCGTCGTCGAGGCCGACCCTATCCACCCCGAGCACCTCGCCGAACACCTCGGCGACGATCTTTTCGGTCTCGGTCTGCGGATCCCGGAAGGGCGTGGCGGCGAATACCGGTGCCGGCAGCGCCTTTCGGTCGACCTTGCCCGAAGAGGTCAGCGGGAACTCCTCGAGCACCACGATCTGCGTCGGCACCATGTAATCGGGCAACCGCGCGCCCACCCACTGCCGGACCGCACTGACCTTGGTGTTGGTGTGCGGGTCATTGGCATGGACGCTGCGTAGCTGCGCTCCGGTGGAAGCAGGCAAGTAGAGGTCCGTCAGCGATGTGGTGTGCCCCGCGCCGGGGTCAGCGGCGCGGATGAAAACCGCATCCAGGGTGCCGGGTTGAGCGCCCCAGGTCACTGCGACGCGATATCCGGCAGCTTCCCCAAGCTGGTGCAGCTGTTCAGGGGTGACGGCGTCGGAGTCCGCGGTGGCGCTGGCCTGCGCAAGCGCCTCGGCTAGGGGCATGGCGGCGGCCAGCGCCTGTTCGATCTGAACGTCGGTGATCACTCCGGCGCGCGGGATGCCGGTGACGCGCACGATGGCGGGACTTTGGGTTGTCAACTCGGTGTGCAACCCGCTCAAGCCTGCGCACCGCGTCCACGGCCAGGCGGGTGCCTTGGCCAGTGAACAAGCCCGGGCGGGGGTCTTGCGGATGCTGACGTCGTAGCGGTACCGGGTCAGCTCGTTGTCGCCCGATCCACGCTTGACTTCGATACCGACTCCGGCCACCACCGACGTGTGCTCGGCGGCCCAGGTGATGAAAAACTCTGGCGCCAAGAGCAATTCGGGTTCCCCGAGCACGGCCCGGTACACCCGCTGGCGGATCTCGCCGCCGTCGTCAGTGGTCGTGCGCGCCAGCGCGACTCCGGTTTGGAACGCGCCCTGCAGGCTGTGGTTTCGCACATCGCCGATGAACAATGTCCCGCCCGGCCCGAGCAGGTCCATGGCGTTGTCGATGACATCTGCCAGGTATCCCGCGTTGGGGAAGTACTGGACGACCGAGTTGAGAATGATGGTGTCGAACGATCCCCGCGGCAGCCCCTCGGTGACGTGAGCGGGCTGGGCCAGCAACTGGACCCGATCCCGCCACGGGATCTGCAACTCATCCAGCGCGCGGGCCAAGTTGTGGACAGCTGCCGCCGACATGTCGGTGCCGACGTAGCGTTCACAGTGCGGCGCGATCTGGGACAACAGCAGCCCCGAACCGGCACCGATCTCCAGCACCCGCCGCGGCCGCAGCGCCATGATCCGATCGACCGTGGCCGAACGCCACTCCTTCATCTCTTCGAGCGAGATCGGTTCATCGGTGTAGCTGCTGTTCCAGCCCCGGAAATCCATGCCGAACGCCGGCGCCCCGACCTCGGCGCCGTACAACTCGTCGTACATGTGTTGCCACTGTTCGACCACTTCGACGTCCTCGTCGACGGTCGTGGACTGCTCCACGCTGATGTAAGCGACCAAGTTGACGCCCGCATTGCTGTGGTGCACGCTGGCCGCTGCCTGGGTGACCTGCGGGCAGGCCAGCAGCGTGTTCTCGATTTCACCCAGTTCGATGCGCTGCCCACGCAGCTTGATCTGGGTGTCAGCGCGGCCCAGGTAGTCCAGGGTGCCTGCCGATGTCCAGCGGGCCAGATCCCCGGTGCGATAGATGCGCGTCCCGGCACCCCCGTACGGGTTGGCCACAAACCGTTCGGCGGTCAGTTCCGCCCGGCCGACGTAGCCACGCGCCAGCGCCGGTCCGCTCAGATACAACTCGCCCACCACCCCGACGGGCGCCGGGTTCAGCCGGGCATCCAGCACCAGCGCAGACACTCCCGGGATCGGGGCGCCGATGTTGACCGGCTGCCCCTCCACCAACGGCTCGGTGCAGGTGGCCCAGACTGTGGCCTCGGTGGGGCCGTAGGCGTTGAACATCCGGCGACCCGGCGCCCAGGCGGCCACCACCTCCGCCGGGCAGGTCTCCCCCGCGGTGATCAGCGTGCCCAACTCGTCCAGCCGGGCCCGATCGAGCGACGACAGCACCGTCGGGGTCATGACGGCCGTGCTGACCTGCCGGCCCTGCAACAGTGCGGTTAGCGCCTGTCCGGCATACACGTCCGGCGGCGCCACCACCAACGTTGATCCCGACCCCACCGCCAACAACACCTCGAACACCGAGGCATCAAAGGTCGGCGCGGCCACCATCAACACCCGCGCATCCGCGCCCAGCCGGAACACCGCGCGTTGTGCGGCTGCCATCCCCAGCAGACCGGCGTGGCTGACCGCCACCCCCTTGGGGACACCGGTGGATCCCGACGTGAAGATCACATACGCGGCGCAGTCCGCGCGCAGGGCCCCACGCCGGTCGGCGTCGGTGATCGCCTCCGCGGACCGTCCGGCCAGGTCCAGCCCGTCGATGCGCAAAACCGGACGCCCCTCAGCCCCGGCCACCGAGTCGGCGCCACCGGTCAACACACATACCGCGCCCACGGTCTCCAACACCGTGGCGATGCGTTCGACCGGATGTGTCCGATCCACCGGCACATACACGCCGCCGGCCTTGATCACCGCCCACCAGGCGACCACCAGCTCCACGCAGCGATCCGTCGCCACGCCCACCGCACGGTCGGGACCCACCCCCGTTTCGATCAGCACCCGGGCCAACCGCGTCGACCACGCGTCAAGCTCGCGATACGACACGCTTCGCGTGCCGTCGAGCACCGCCACCGCGTCCGGGTCGGCGGCCACCGCCACCGTCAGCAATTCCGGCGCCACACCGACGGGCGCCTGCACTTCAGCGCCAGACCAGTCCGACAGCACCAGATCACGCTCATCGCGGTCCAGCAGCGCGACGTCTCCCACCACCACCGAAGGATCGGCCACCACGGCCTCGATCACTCGCCCGAGCCAGGTGACCAGCCGCTCGATGGTGGCCCGGTCAAACAAATCCGTGGCATAGGTCGCCATGCCGGCGACCATCGGTGCGGCCGGGTCCTCGGTGGCCACCTCGGTCAGGTCGAAATCCAGATCGAACTTGGCGGTGCGGGTGGACACCCCCAGCGGCTCGATGCTGACGCCGTCGAGCGCCACCTCCGGGCGCACATTGTTCTGGAAGGCCACGGCCACCTGGAACAGCGGATGATGCGCCGTGGAGCGCACCGGGTTGAGCTGCTCGACCAGTTGGTCGAACGGCACATCCTGGTTGCCGTAGGCATCCAGCGCCCTTTGGCGCACCTGTTCAAGGACGTCGCTGAACCGCTGCGTGGGGTTGACACCCACCCGCAGGACCCACGTGTTGACGAAGAACCCGACCAGTTCATCGAGCGCTTGATCCAGCCGCCCGGCGATGGGCGTGCCCATCGCCACGTCTTCGCCGACACCGACGCGGTGCAACAACACCGCCATGACCGCTTGCATCACCATCGAGGCCGTCGCATTATGCGCCGCTGCCAGCGCCTTGACGCCCGCCCACAACTGCGGTTCTATCCGCACCTCGACCCAATCGCCGCGGTAACTGGGCACCGGCGGACGGGGCCGATCAGTCGGCAGCGACACCACCTCCGGCAGATCAGCCAGCTGCTCACGCCAGTAGGCCAATTGCCCCGCAATCACGCTATCCGGATCGGACTCCGATCCCAGCCAATCCAGCTGCCACAGCGTGTAATCGACATACTGCACCGCCAACGGCGCCCAGTCCGGCGCCCGGCCCTGCCGCCGCGCCCGATACGCCTCGGCGACGTCACGGACCATCGGAGCCATCGACCAACCGTCAAAAACGATGTGGTGCAACACGATTCCGACCACATACTGCTCTGGCGCCACCGCGAAGATCTGTGCGCGGATCGGGATCTCGGTCGACAGATCGAACCGATACCCGGCCAGCGCCACCAGCTCGCCGACCACATCCTGCTCGGACAACGACACTACCGCCGCGCCGCCGCGCCGCCACATCCCCGCCTCGGCCGGTAAGACCTGCTGCAACGGCACCCCGTTAACGTCGGGAAATACCGTGCGCAGCGATTCGTGGCGGGCGATCACGTCATCGAGCGCCGCATCCAGCGCCTCGGTATCCAGCGCCCCGCTGATCCGAAACGCGATCGGCATGTTGTAGGTCGCAACCCCGCCTTCGAACCGATCAAGGAACCACAACCGGCTCTGGGCAAACGACAACGGCACCGCCGAGGGCCGCGGGCCGGCCACCAACGGCTTACGTCGATGCCCATCCCCACCTATACGCGGCGCCAGCTGGGCCACCGTGGGCGCTTCGAACAGGGTGCGCACCGCAAGCCCGGCATCCAGGCTGGTGTTGACCGCGGCGATCAGGCGCATCGCCGACAGCGAATCCCCACCCAGATCGAAGAACGAGTCGTCTACCCCAACACGTTCGAGTCCGAGGACCTGCGCGTAGATGCCGGCCAGGATCTCCTCGGTGGGAGTGCCCGGCGCCCGATACCCGCTGGCGGTGTACTCCGGGGCGGGCAAGGCGCGGGCGTCCAGCTTGCCGCTGACCGTCAGCGGCAGCGCTTCGAGCACCACCACCGCCGACGGCACCATATATGTGGGGAGCCGCTGACCCAACCGGGCCCGAATTTCGGTCGGATCAGCGGCTCCAGTCACATAGCCGACGAGGCGCTTGTCGCCGGCGCGGTCCTCGCGGGCAATCACCACCGCCTGTTCCACCCCATCGAGGGCGGCCAGCGCGGACTGGACCTCGCCCAGCTCGATGCGATAGCCGCGGATCTTGACCTGCTCGTCGGCGCGCCCCAGGTACCGCAGCTGCCCATCGGCGCCCCACCGCACCAGATCCCCGGTGCGATACATCCGCGTCCCCGGCTCCCCGAACGGGGATGCCACGAACCGCGACCCGGTCAACCCGGCCCGGCCCAGGTACCCACACGCAACGCCGCGGCCGGCGACATACAACTCGCCCACGACACCGGCCGGCACCGGACGCAACCACTGGTCCAGCACAAACAACGCGGCTGTCGGGACCGGCGCACCGATCGGCACCGCACCGGACCCGGCCGCCAACGGGGAACTCATCGACGCGTAAATCGTGGCCTCGGTCGGACCGTAGGCATTGATCACCACTCGACCCGGCGCCCACCGATCGACGACCTCCGCCGGGCAGGCTTCACCCCCGAGCAGCAACGCCGCCGACTCCAAGCCCTGCGGCGAGAGCGCCGCCACTGCTGACGGTGTTTGGGTGAGCACGTTGACGTGCTCGGCAACCAGCAGGGCGTGGAAGTCGTCTGGCGAGGCCGTCACCGCATCGGGCACCACCACCAGCCGGCCCCCACCCAACAGCGCAGCCCAGATCTCCCATACCGAGAAGTCGAAAGCGAAGGAATGGCACTGCGTCCATGCCTGCGCCGCCGGCAGATCCGGGGGCGTTGACTCCGCCACATGGGCCAGGTTGTGGTGGGTGACCGCCACGCCCTTCGGGAGGCCGGTGGTGCCCGAGGTGTAGATCAGGTAGGCGACATTGTCGGGGTTTGGCGCACGCAGCGCCGTGTCCGGGTAGCCGTCGATTCGGGGGTCGTCGACATCGATCACCAGCAGGTGGCACCCGTCCAGATGGTCGGCCAGCTTCGCAGTGGTGATCGCGACCATCGGCGCGGCATCGGCCACCATGAACTGCATCCGCGCCGCCGGCAGCATGGGGTCGATCGCCAAGTAAGCCGCACCGGCCTTCAGCACCGCCAGCATCGCCACGACCGCCTGCGCTGAGCGCTCCAACAACAGCGCGACAACATCGCCAGGGCCCACGCCTTGGCCGGTTAACAGATGCGCCAACCGGTTTGCCGCCTCGTCCAGCTCCCGATAGGTCATGGAGTGGCCTTCGAAGGTCACCGCCACCGCCTCCGGGGCGCGCGCCACCTGCGCGGCGAACAACTCCGGTATCGACGCCCCGGTTCCGGGCTGGGCCAGCGTGGCGCGGTTACCGATCTCGTCGAGGAGGGCGTGCTCAGGCGAATCGAGCACATCCACCGAAGAGACCCGCCGAGCCGGATCGTCGGTGATGGCGACCAACACCCGCCGCAACCGCTCGATCAGGAGTTCGATGCTGGCCGCGTCGAACACATCGGTGCGGAACTCCACCGACCCGGAAATCCCGGCGCCGTCACCGGCCTCGGTGAAGCGTTCGGCCAACGAGAACGCCAAATCCATTCGGGCGGTGTGGGTTTCCGCTGGCAGCGGGGTGGCCTGCGCCTCCCCCAAAGTCAACCCGGCAGCGGGATTGCTGCTGTTCCAGGGAAGGTTCTGCCACGCCAGCATCACCTGAACCAGCGGGTGATGCGTCAGGCTTCTGGTGGGGTTGAGTCGATCGACCAGCAGCTCGAACGGCACGTCTTGGTGCTCGTAGGCGGTCAGGCTGCGCGCTCGCACCTGCGCCAGGAGCTCAGCCACCGTGGGATCTCCGGCCAGGTCGACCCGCAGGACCAAGGTGTTGACGAAGAAGCCCACCAAATCGTCCAGCGCCGGATCGTCGCGCCCGGCGATCGGGAACCCGACTGCCACATCGAGACTGGCGCTCAGCTCAGACAACAGCACCGCCAGGGCGGCCTGAACCACCATGAAGCTGGTCGCGTTGTGCTCACGTGCGACTCGAACAACCCGCCGCTGCAAGTCGGCCGGCCAGTCCACCGCCACACTGGCCCCGCGGTAGTCGGCCACCGGCGGGTAGGACCGATCGGTCGGCAACTCGAGCCGCTCGGGCATGCCATCCAGTGCCTGTTGCCAGTAGGCCAGCTGCGCGGCGATGCGGCTGTCGCTGTCGTCGAGGTCGCCCAGTTGCGCGCGCTGCCACAGCGTGTAGTCGACATACTGCACCGGCAATGGCGCCCAGTCGGGTTCTTGTCCCGCACACCGGCTGGCATAGGCCACCCCCAGGTCAGCCACCAACGGCTGCACCGACCAGCCGTCGCCGGCGATATGGTGCACCACGGCGACCAGCACATGCTCGTCCTCAGCGATGCGGAAAAGTGTTGCCCGCAAAGGGATCTCGTTGGCCAGATCGAAACTGTGACGCGCCACCGCGCCCATGGCCTCGTCAAGCTGCGCCGCAGGCCAGTCGGTGACATCCACCACCTGCCAACCGAAGTCGGCCCGCTCGACCGGCACCACCAGCTGCTGGGGTATGCCCTCGGGCGCCGGGAACAGCGTGCGCAGGCCCTCCTGGCGGCCCACCACATCGAACAGGGCCGCGCCGAACGCGTCGGCATCAAGCTTGCCGCTCAGCCGCAACGCCACCGCCATGTTGTAAACCGGTGAGGGTCCGTGCAATTGGTCGAGGAACCACAACCGCTGCTGGGCGAACGACAACGGCACCACCGCGGGCCGCTGCTGCGGCGCCAACCGTTGACGTCCGCCCGATCCCTCGCCGATATGAGGCGCCAATTGGGCCACCGTGGGCGCTCCGAACAAGGTGCGCACCGCGACGTGGGTGTCCAGGATGGTGTTGATCGCGGTGATCACCCGCATCGCCGACAGCGAATCCCCGCCCAGGTCGAAGAACGAGTCGTCAATTCCGACCCGCTCGAGCCCCAGGACTTGCGCGTAGATGCCGGCCAGGATCTCCTCGGTGGGAGTCGCGGGGGCCCGGTAGTGATCGCCGTCGGTGTATTCCGGTGCCGGGAGGGCGCGGGTGTCCAGTTTGTTGTTGACCGTCAGCGGCAGGGCTTCCAACACCATCACCGTGGCCGGAACCATGTACGTGGGCAGGCGGTCGGCCAGCCGGCGACGCGCCGTGGCCGGGTCTGCCGTGCCGGTGATGTAACCCACCAGGCGTTTGTCGCCGGGGCGGTCCTCGCGGGCGATCACCACCGCCTGATCCACCCCATCCACCGCGGCCAGGGCGGCTTGGACTTCACCGAGTTCGATGCGATACCCGCGGATCTTGACCTGCTCGTCCGCGCGTCCCCCATAAACCAGCTGTCCGTCAGCGCCCCAACTGACCAGGTCCCCGGTGCGATACATCCGCGCGCCCGGCCCGCCGAACGGGCACGCCACAAACCGCGACGCACTCAACCCGGGCCGGCCCAGATACCCGACGCCCACGCCGCGCCCGGCCACGTACAACTCACCGACCACCCCGGGGGGCACCGGGCGCAACGATCGATCCAGCACGAACAGCGCCGCACCGGGGACCGGCCCACCGATCGGCGGGGCGCCCGACCCGGCCGCCAACGGCGCACTGATCGTTACGATCACTGTGGTCTCGGTCGGACCGTAGGCGTTGACCATCACCCGGCCCGGGGCCCACTGATCCACCACCTCGGCCGAGCAGGCCTCCGCGGCGACCACCAACGCCACCGACTCCAGACCCTCGCGGGCGAGCATCCCCACCGCCGAAGGCGTCTGCAGGAGCATGTTGACCTGTTCAGCGACCAGCAGGTCGTGGAAGTCTGCCGGCGAGCGCACGACCGCCTCGGGCACCACCACCACCCGTCCGCCATGGAGCAGCGGGGCCCAGATCTCCCACACCGAGGCATCGAAGGCCAACGAGTGACAATGCGGCCATACCTTGACCTGCGGCAGTCCAGCATCCAGCGACTCGATGAGCTGGGTGACGTTGCTGTGGGCGACCGCCACGCCCTTGGGCACACCGGTGGTGCCCGAGGTGTAGATGATGTGGGCGAGGTCGTCGGCGGCCGGCGGCGACAACGCGGTGCCGGGTTGGGTATCGATGCGGGGGTCGCGGACGTCGACGACGGCCAAGTCGTTCCCGTCCAGCCGCGAGCGCAGCTCCGGGGTGGTGACGGCGACCGTGGGCGCGGCATCGGCCACGATGAAGTGCAGCCGCGTATCCGGCACTGCCGGGTCGATCGGCAGATAGGCCGCACCCGTCTTCAAAACTGCGAGGATCGCCACGATCGCCTCGGCGGACCGCTCGAACAGCAGCGCCACCCACTGTCCCGGGCCGGCGCCGTGCGCGGCCAACAGATGCGCCACCCGGTTCGCGGCCTCGTCCAGTTCCCGATAGGTCATCGATGCGCCGTCGAAAGTCACCGCCACCGCCTCGGGCGTGCGCGCCACCTGCTCGGCGAACAAGACCGGAATCGACGCGCCGATTGCGGACCGGGTCAGCACCGCGCGGTTACCGATCTCATCCAGGCGGGTGTGCTCAGGCGCATCGAGGAGATCCACCGTCAAGAGCCGCCGGTTCGGGTCGGCGGTCATCGCCGCCAGCACGCGCCCCAACCGCTCGATTAGCACCTCGATGCTGGCCGCGTCGAACACGTCGGTGCGGAACTCCACGGAGCCGGAAATCCCGGCGGGCTCGCCGGCCTCGGTGAAGCGTTCGGCTAATGAGAACGCCAAATCCATTCGGGCGGTGTGGGTTTCCGCCGCCAGCGGACTGATCTGGACCTCGCCCAAAGCCAGCCCGGCCGCGGGATCACTGCTGTCCCAGGCAAGGTTCTGCCAGGCGAACATCACCTGCACCAGTGGGTGATGGGTCAGGCTTCGGGTGGGGTTGAGCCGCTCTACCAACACCTCAAACGGCACGTCCTGGTGCTCGTAGGCTGCCAGGCTGCGCGCTCTTACCTGGCCCAGCAGCTCTGCGACCGTCAGATCCCCACCCAAATCGACTCGCAAAATCAGGGTGTTGACGAAAAATCCGACCAGCTCGTCGAGCGCCGGATCACCACGCCCGGCGATCGGGAAGCCCACGGCCACATCGTTATTGCCGCTCAGTTGCGACAAGAGCACGGCCAGGGCGGCCTGAACCACCATGAAGCCGGTCGCGTTGTGCTCGTCGGCCAGCCGAGCGACCTGCTGCTGCAACTCTGCCGGCCACTCCACCGCCACACTGGCCCCGCGGTGATCGGCCACCGCCGGATAAGGCCGATCAGTCGGCAACTGCAGCCGCTCCGGCATGCCGGCCAGGGCCTGCTCCCAGTAGGCCAGCTGCGCGGCGATGCGGCTGTCGGAATCGGCCAGATCCCCCAGCTGCTCACGCTGCCACAGCGTGTAATCCACGTACTGCACCGCCAGCGGCGCCCAATCCGGGGCCTGCCCGGCACTCCGGCTGGCGTAGGCAACGCCGAGATCAGCCACCAGCGGGGCGATCGACCAGCCGTCGGCGGCGATGTGATGTACCACGGCGACCAGCACGTGCTCGTCCTCGCCAACGCGGAAAAGTGTTGCGCGCAAGGGGATCTCGGTGGCCAGGTCAAAAGTGTGACGCACTACCGCGCCGATGGCCTCCTGCAACCGGCCCGCCGGCCAACCGCTGGCGTCAACGACCTGCCAGCCGAAGTCGGCCCGCTCAGCGGGCACAACCAGCTGCTGCGGTATCCCGTCGGGCGCAGCAAACACGGTGCGCAGGCTCTCCTGGCGACCCACCACGTCGGCCAGCGCCACCCCCAACGCCTCGGCGTCAAGGCTCCCGCTCAGCCGCAATGCCACTGGCATGTTGTAAACCGGTGAAGGGCCCTGCAATTGGTCGATGAACCACAACCGTTGCTGGGCATACGACAGCGGCACCACCGCGGGCCGCTGCTGCGCCACCAATGGCGCGCACTCCCGTGCCCCGGCATGCGCGCCGATCCATTCGGCCAACCCGGCCACGGTGTACGCGTCGAACAACGCCCGGATCGGGACCTCCACACCTAGTTCGGCCCTCAGTCGCGCGATCAGCCGAGTCGCCGACAAGGAATGCCCACCCAGGTCGAAAAACGACTCATCGATGCCGACCCGGGCCACCCCCAGCACCTCGCCGAACAGTGCGGCCAACACCCGTTCCCGGTCATCACGCGGCGCGCGATACGCGGCCGCACTGACAAACTCCGGCGCCGGCAAACCTCGGCGGTCCAGCTTGCCGTTGACCGTCAGCGGCAGCGATTCCACCACCATGACCGCAGCCGGCACCATGAACTCCGGCAACCGCTCCGCTGCAAAGCTGCGCAACTCGGCCACGCGCTCGATCGCCGCGGGATCATTCACATGCCCGGCCAGCGAACCCACCCCCGCGCCGGGCAGATACAGATCTGACACCACGCGCGGTTCTGCGCTGCGGGTGTAGATGACATCTACCAGCCCCGCCGTCGGTGACCAGGTCACCGCCGTGGCATAGCCCAACTCGAGCCCCAGCAGCTGGCACTGGTGGGGCAACACCGCATCCGATGCCGAGATGCCGGCGCGCAACTCGCCGACAGACACCCGGTCACCGGCGTCGGCCAGCGCCCGCGCCAGTGCCACGTCCGGCCAGATCCCGGCGTGCGGCACCCCGGTCACCCGCAGCTCCGGCAGATCCTGTGACCGCAGATATTCCGCCAGTGCGGCCAGGCTCGCGAACCGCTGCCACGGCTGTGACGGCAACTCGGCCAGCGACCGCACCGCCACCGGCGCCTTATGCAGCACCACCTCGTAGCGGTAGCCGCTGAGCTCGTTGACCGCGTGCATCGCCTTGAGTTGCACATCCACCGCGGCGATGTCCGGAATCAGCTGCGCCAACCCGATAAAGAACTCCGGCGCCAGCAGCAATTCCTGCTCGGCCAGCATCTCGCGACGCACTCGCTCCCGGACCGCAGCGGTCGCGTCGTCGTCGGCGGTATCGGTCGAAACCACGCCGGTCGTAAACGCCCGCAGCAACGACAAGTTGCGCACGTCGCCGATAAACAACGCGCCGCCCGGGGCCAGCAACCGCATCGCCGCGGCGAGCACATCCAGCAGATATCCCGCGCTAGGGAAGTATTGGATGACCGAGTTCAGCACCACCACATCGAAGTGACCGTCGGGCAGCCCGTCGGTGACATCGGCGGGCTGCACCCGCAACCGAACCCGATCCCCCCACGGCTGCGAGGCCACCGCCGCCCGCAGCGTCCGAATCGTGGGCGCGGAAAAGTCGGTGCCCCAATACTCGTCACACTCCGGAGCCAGGGGCGCCAGCAACAGCCCCGAGCCCACCCCGATCTCCAGCACCCGCCGCGGGTTCAGGGCACGGATCCGGTCCACCGCAGCCGCCCGCCATTCCCGCATCTGCTCCAGCGGGATCGGCGCCTCGGTGTAACTGCTGTTCCATCCCCCGAAATCTTCCCCTAATTCTGTGCGGGCGCCTGCTGTGAACGTCTCCCCCGAATACAGGCCCTCATACACGCCCTGCCACTGCTCAACCAGCTGCGCTTCCCGGTCGGGCTCCCGGACCAGCATCATCTCCGGATCCAACACGACGTAGCCCACCAACTGCTTGTCGCTGACGCCCTCGAACGAACCCGACGGAGCGGTGTGCGTGATGACCGCCGCCTGCCCCACCCGGGGGTGCGCCGCCAACACCGCTTCGATTTCACCGAGTTCGATCCGGTAGCCCCGGATTTTGACCTGCTCGTCGGCGCGGCCCAGATAGGTCAGCTGCCCATCGGCGCCCCAGCGCACCAGATCCCCGGTGCGATACATCCGTGCCCCAGGGCCGCCGAACGGGCACGCCACGAACCGCGACGCGGTCAGCCCGGCCCGGCGCACGTACCCAACGCCGACCCCGCGGCCGGCCACATACAACTCACCGACCACACCGGCCGGCGCCGGCCGCAACAAGTTATCGAGCACAAACAACGCCGCACCCGGCACCGGGGAGCCGATCGGCACCGCCCCCGACCCCGGCCGCAACGGAGCGCTGATCGTGGCATACACCGTGGTCTCAGTCGGGCCGTAGCCGTTGATCATCACGCGCCCGGGCGCCCACCGATCCACCATGTCGGTGGGGCATGCCTCGCCGGCGACCATCAAAGCCGCCGAATCCAGACCCTGCCGTGAGAGCATCCCCGCCGCCGAGGGGGTCTGGCTCAAAACGCTGACCCGCTCGGCGACCAGCAATGCGTGCAAGTCCTCTGGCGAGCGCGTCACCTCTTCGGGCACCACCACCAGCCGGCCACCATGCAGCAGCGCGCCCCAGATCTCCCACACCGAATAGTCGAAGGACAGCGAGTGGCACTGCGTCCACACCTGCCCGGGCGCCATGTCGATCCCGACATCCAGCGAGTCGAACAACCGGGTCACGTTCTGGTGGGTGACCGCCACTCCCTTCGGAGTGCCCGTGGTACCCGAGGTGTAAATGATGTGGGCCAGGTCATCGGCCGCCGGCGCCGGCAATGCGGTGCTCGGTTGGGTGGCGATGCGCCGGTCTTCTACATCGATGACGGTCAGATCAGACCCATCGAGCCGGGCGCGCAGAACGGCAGTCGTGACCGCGGCGATCGGCGCGGCGTCAGCCATGATGAACCGCATCCGCGCATCCGGCACCATCGGGTCGATCGGCAAATATGCGGCCCCAGCCTTGAGCACCGCCAAAATCGAGACGATCGCCTCAGCCGACCGGGAAAACAGCAGCGCCACACATTCACCGGGGCCCACACCATGACTGGCCAACAGACGCGCCAACCGGTTGGCAGCCTCATCAAGCTCGCGGTAGGTCATCGACCGGCCGTCGAAACTGATCGCCACCGCCTCCGGGGCGCGCGCCACCTGCGCGGCGAACAACGCCGGAATCGACACCGGCGTCATCGATTCGGTCAGCACCGCCCGATGACCCAACCCGTCAAGGTAGGCGTGCTCATCGGCATCGAGCACATCCACCGACGAGAGCCGCCGTGTCGGCTCTGCGGTCAGCGCCCACAACACCCGCCGGAACCGCTCGATCAGGGTGTCGATAGTGCTCGCATCGAACACATCGGTGCGGTATTCCACCGTCCCCCAGATACCGGCGGGTTCACCGGCCTCGGTCCAGTGTTCTCTGAGGAAGAACACCAAATCCATTCGCGCAGTTTGGGTATCCGCCCGCAGCGGCGTGACCTGCAGATCACCCAAAGCCAGCCCGGCAGCGGGGTTGGCCACGGGATCGCTGTCGCTGAGTCCGGGGAAGTTCTGCCAGGCAAAGATCACCTGAATCAATGGGTGATGGGTCAGGCTTCGGGTGGGGTTGAGCCGATCGACCAACACCTCAAACGGCACATCCTGATGCTCGAAGGCGGCCATGCTGCGCTGCCGCACCTGCGCCAGCAACTCGACGAACGAGGGATCCCCCGCCAAGTCCACCCGCAGCACCAACGTGTTGACGAAGAAACCCACCAGTTCATCGAGTGCCGGGTCGCGGCGCCCGGCGATCGGGAATCCCACGGCCACATCGGAACTGGCACTGAGCTCGGACAGCAGGACCGACAAGGCGGCCTGAATCACCATGAAGCTGGTTGCGTTGTGCTCGTGGCCCACCCGGGCAACGTGCTGCTGTAGCTCGACAGGCCAGTCCACGATCGCACTGGCGCCGCGGTAGTCGGTAACCGGCGGGTAAGGCCGATCCGTCGGCAACTCCAGCCGCTCGGGCAGGCCGGCCAAAGCCTGCTTCCAGTAGGCGAGTTGGGCGGCGATGGCGCTGTCGCTCTCGTCGAGATCACCAAACTGCTCGCGCTGCCACAGCGTGTAATCGACGTACTGCACCGCCAACGGTGCCCATTGGGGGGCCTGACCCTCACACCGGCGGGCATACGCCTCGCCCACATCACGGACCATCGGAGCCAGTGACCAACCATCAAACGCGATGTGGTGCACCACAATTCCCACCACATACTGCTCGGGGCCCACCGCATAGATCTGCGCACGAATCGGAACCTCGGTCGACAAATCAAACCGGTATCCGGCCAGCGCCACCAGCTCGTCGACCACGTCCCGCTCGGGCACCGAGATCACGGCCGCGCCGCCGCGCCGCCACATCCCCGCCTCGGCCGGCAACACCTGCTGCACCGGCACCCCTTCAACCTCGGGAAATACCGTGCGCAGCGATTCGTGGCGGGCGATCACGTCATCAAGGGCCGCATCCAACGCCTCGACATTGAGCCCCCCGCTGATCCGAAACGCGGTCGGCATGTTGTAGGTCGCAACCCCGCCCTCGAACCGGTCCAGGAACCACAGCCGGCTCTGCGCGAATGACAACGGCACAACCGTGGGCCGCTGGCCGGCCACCAATGGCGCCAGCCCACCCGAACCCTCGCCGATACGCGGCGCCAGTTGGGCAATCGTGGGAGCTTCGAACAACGCGCGCACCGCAAGCCCGGCACCCAAAGTGGTGTTGACCGCGGCGATCACCCGCATCGCCAACAGCGAATCCCCACCCAAGTCGAAGAACGAGTCGTCGACACCGACCCGCTCCAGCCCGAGTACCTGGGCGTAGATGCCGGCCAGGATCTCCTCAGTGGGATTGGCAGGGGCACGGTACCGATAAATGTCCTGATATTCCGGTGCCGGCAGGGCGCGTTTGTCGAGTTTGCCGTTGGGTGTCAGCGGCAGCGCGTCCAACACCACCACCGCCGCCGGGACCATGTACGACGGCAGCCGCTCGGCCAGCGCACTACCCAGCCCGGCTGGGTCGGCCGTGCCGGTGATATAGCCCACCAGGCGCTTATCACCCGGGCGGTCCTCACGGGCGATCACCACCGCCTGGTCCACCCCGTCCAGCGCGGCTAGCGCGCTCTGAATCTCACCGAGCTCGACGCGGTGACCGCGGATCTTGACCTGCTCATCGGCGCGTCCCAGATACCGCAACTGTCCATCGGGACCCCAATAAACCAAATCCCCGGTGCGATACATGCGTGCCCCGGACCCTCCAAACGGGCACGCCACAAACCGCGACGCGGTCAACCCGGACCGCCGCCAATACCCAGTTGCCAGGCCGGCACCGGCCACATACAACTCACCGATTACACCGGCGGGCAGCGGCCGCAACCATCCGTCCAGCACGAACAATGCCGACCCCGACAGTGGCGAACCGATCGGCGGCGCACCCGTCCCGGCTGCCAGCGGCGCACTGAGCGCCACCCACATCGTGGTCTCGGTCGGGCCGTATTCATTGATCATCACCCGCCCCGGCGCCCACCGATCCACCACATCGGCCGGGCAGGCCTCACCGCCCACCAACAAGGTGACCGACTCCAAAGCCTCAGGCGACAGCATCCCCACCGCCGACGGGGTTTGGCTTAATACGCTGACCTTTTCGGTGACCAGCAAGGCATGAAAGTCAGCCGGTGAGCTCGCCACCGACTCTGACACCACCACCAGCCGCCCGCCGCGGAGAAGGGCGCCGAAGATCTCCCACCCAGAGATGTCGAAGCTATAGGAGTGCCATTGCGACCACACCTGCCCCGGTCCCGGCGGCAGGCTCGCGTCCATTGACGCCATCAGCTGGGTGACGTTCTGGTGGGTGATCGCCACACCTTTGGGGACACCGGTGGTACCCGAGGTGTAGATGATGTAGGCGATATCGTCGGCCGCCGGCGCCGGCAACGCAGTGTCCGGGTAAGTGTCGATGCGGGGGTCATCGACATCGATGACCCGCAGGCCGGACTCCGTCAGCCGCTCAGCCAACGCGCTGGTGGTCACCGCGGCGACCGGCGCCGCATCGGCCACCATGAAGCCGATCCGAGCCGCCGGCAACGCAGGATCGATCGGCAGATAGGCCGCCCCGGTCTTCAGCACCGCGAGAATCGCCACGATCGCCTCGGCGCAACGGGGAAACAGCAGCGCAACACACTGCCCCGGGCCCGCGCCCTGATCGGCCAGCAGGTGCGCCAACCGGTTCGCGGCGGCCTCAACCTCGCGATAGGTCCACGAATGCTCCCCGGACACCAGCGCCACCGCCTTGGGCGCGCGGGCCACCTGCGCGGCAAACAACACCGGAACCGACGCCGAAGTGGGTGGCGGTGCTGTCAACACCGCGCGGTTACCCCACCCGTCCAGGCTGGCGTGCTCACCGGGATCCAGCACATCCACCGACGAGAGCCGTCGCCCCGAATCGGCGGCCATCGCCACCAATATCCGCTGCAACCGTCGGGCCAAATTGGCGACATCGATACTCGAAAACAGCTGCCCAGCGCCCGCCGTCCCGAGGTAGAGCTGGTCACCGTCTCCGGAGAAGATCAAGCCAAAGCCGCCCCTTGGGCCGATATTGGTATAGGACGCCGATGCCGGCACACCACCGAAGGACACCGTGAAACTAGACGGGAGGAAATTGACGCTCACCCTCTCGGCTGGCCCCCCCAGGCCGCGGGCATGGATTTTGCGCTCGAGGGCCTGCACCGGAAATCTTTGATGCTGCAACGCTTCCCGAATTCGCATATCAACATGGGCACAGAAACCGGCAACCGTCGATTCCGGCGAAACCTTCAACACCAACGGCACAACCCCGGCCACCATCCCGGGAAGCGTCTTTAACTCCGGACCCACTCGCCTGCTGACCGGGAAGTCGAGTACCACCTCTGAGTCCTCAGAGCACCACCCGCGCACCAAAAGTGCGCACGCCGCGGTGAGGACCGATGATCGCGGAACGTTCCATGCTCGGGACAACTCGTGAACTCGGCGAAGGACCACAGCGTCCAGCCGAACCGGCGCGGAAAAACAATACGCATCATGCTCGTCCGCGGCCTGAGGCAACCGATATTGCGATCCACTTTCCGCGGGAACGTTTTTGGTCCAATAGGCCTGATCGTCGAGATAGTCGTTGGACGCTTCGTATTCTGACTCGAAATCAACCAAGTCCTGTAACGAGCCGAAGATGGAAGGCGGGATGGGCGCCCCGGAAACAATTGCGGAGTAGACGGATGCAATCCGTTGGCCAACCAGCGCAATGCCGGATCCGTCTACGACTATGTGGTGACCGCACGCAAACAAGATGAATTCATCGAGCCGCGTCCGCAATAACGCAAACCTGAACAGCGGGCCGGTGAACGGCATTGGCGTGCGCTGGATCGATGACGCTAATTCATGGGCTTCCTGCACGGGATCCACGGAGCGGCTCAGGTCGAAGAAGGCCAGCTCGACCTCCGGGTACTCGACCGCCCTCTGGAAAACCTGGCCATCCACCTCGAAGATGCCGGCCCTGCATGCCTCCGCCTCATACACCGCCCGGCTGATCGCCCACTGGAGGGCATCACGCTCTACTGTGCCCTCGATTTTCACGAAGAGGCCGAGCTGCCATTCCGTCCCGGACTGACCCGTTTCCTGCGAAAGCCAAATGTCCAGCTGACCGCGCGTCAGCGGATGTGCCCGGTCGTCGGGATCCGTCGGCGGCCCGCACGGTTCACATATCAGAACCACGGCCTGCCAGCCTCTCGCGCAGACTCTTCGGCCGGATGTCGGGCCAGTTCTGTTCGATGTACTCCAGGCACGCAGCGCGATCCGCTTCGCCGTAAACCTTTTGCCAGCCGGCCGGAATATCGGCGAAAGCCGGCCAGAGGCTGTGTTGCTCTTCGTCGTTGATCAAGACGAAGAAACTGCCATTGTCGTCGTCGAACGGATTGGTACTCATCAGTCCTCCAAATCCTCGATTTGGCACGTGCCGAACAGTTCAGTGCACTAGCTGTTTGCGGCCACGAGCTCTAGGCCTTGGTCTCCCGGCAGACGTCTTGACCGGGCACTGATCGGGAGCGTATGGGTTTCAATCCTGTTGTTAGGCTTATCAAGCCGGGTAGCGTAGTCGGGGCGTGCACATAGAGTGGTACGACCCGGCTAACCGAGTGACTGCGGTAGCGACAGGGAAATGCCGACCCTAAAATGTGCGTGGTTGTGCGGATTACATTCTGCAACAATGTTTTTCGCCTAGAGTGCTGGTGTACGCCGTTACGCAGGGGAATCGACCCTAGTCGAGCCGGTCATGAGTGGCGTTGCCGGACAAAGGCAGTGGTGTTCTAATGCGTCGTTCGACTGGCCTGTTTCAGATCGGACCGAAACAAGCAGCGGGTCTGCGTTCAGTTGGAGTAGCCGACGGCCGAGCTACACTTCCCCGGCGTCGATGACTTTCTCGACCGCCTTCGCGCGGGCCACCCGCGCGGCGGTGGGCTTGGATCGCTGCGGAGTGTTCGTCATGACGTGCTGACGTCGTTTTGTGCGCTGGATGAATCCAGGTTGAGTAGCTGGACGAGTTGATCGCGGTGGTTGACGCCGAGTTTGGTGAAGAGTCGATACAGGTGTCCCTCCACCGTGCGTACCGAAATGACCAGCCGGTCGGCGATTTGACGGTTGGACAGGCCGGCCGCGACCAGCAACACGATCTGGCGCTCGCGCCCGCTGAAGGGCAGGGGGCGTGCCGCGGCCTCGAGAGCCGGTGTGCGCAAACCGCACTGGTTGGCCAACGCATGCGCGCGGGTCGACGACTCGACCTGCTTGCGGCGGTCGCCCCGGCGGGCATGCTCGCTGGCCGCCTGAGCCGACGCGTCGGCGGCAAAAGCCGAAGCGCCGAGATCGACGAATTGTTGTGCCGCGGCATCGAGCAGATCGCCGTCGTGTTGCGCCAGACCGCGGGCATATTCGGCGATCGCTTGCGCCGACGGCGAGTTCAGCATTGCGGCGAGCTCGTCTACTCGCGTGGTCTGCGAACGATCGCCGAAACGAGTGGCCGCATGGTATGCCCGCATCTCCGCCACGTGCATCCCGGCGGCCCGCGCGATCTGCGCCGCTTGCAGCGCGTGCGTTTGGGCTCCCATCGTGTCACCGGCGGCTGCCCGCTCCCAAGCCCGCGCGAGCTCGAGCTCCGGCAAGAACACCGCCAAATGCGGACCGTAGGTCTCTTCCGCGTTCCGCAGCGCCGCGGCTGCCGCGCCGGCGTCCCCCCGCATCCCCTCGGCCTGCGCCAGCAGGGCGGCTGCCAACAACAACCAGGGCGACGGAAAGCCTTGCGACAGTTGAGAGATCGAGCGGGAGAGGGTGGCGCACGCCGCGGGCAGCTCACCGCGGGTGACCTGCACGAGCCCGAGCATCGCGTCGACCATGGCCTCCGCTGCGGGAAGTCCGGTCGCCAGCGCGGCGTAGCGCTTATGGATTCGGTCGGCGGCAGGATAGTCGCCGGCGGCGATCGCGACCATGACCTCGGCCAGTCCGATGGAGAAGCGCTGCGCCCCCGCCCTGCAGAGTGTCGTCGCGCGCACGCCGGCATCGGCTATGGCGGCGACTTCGGAAAACCGCCCGGTCGCCATCAAGGCGCCGCATGTCGCGACCGCCGCCCACACCGTCGCAATCGGCACCACATCGGTCTCACAAAGGCCCGGTCCGAGCTCGATCGTCGTCTTTACGTCGCCGCAGAAGAACCCGATCGACACCTCTAGCGCATTGATCAGCTCGAGCCCGCCCTTGGTGACGAGACGCTGTTTCACCTCGGTGAGTACACGCGTCGAGGTTTCGGCGTCACCGCATCCCCATGCCAAGTTGGCGGCGCGCAGGCCGGCCCACCGCGCGATCAACCACTCGTCGTCGCCGTCGGGTTCGGCCTCGATAAGGATGGACTCGGCCTCTTGGCCGCGTCCTTGCCAACTCACCGCCTCGGCAAGCACCAACGCGGCCGGCAGAGCACCGCCACGATCGACCGCGAACCTGGCCAGCTCCTCACCCAGCACCACATCCGACATCGCCAGCGCGTCCGCCGCCGCGGTGACGACAATATCGAGGTCGGGCTCCAAGTCGCTTCGCATCATGAACTGCGCTAACCGGATTCGGCCTCGCGGGTCGGAGACTTGCGAGCGCCGGCCCCCTACCCGCAGGTGCCTTCGAAGCGTTTTCGCCAAGATGCCGTTGAGTTGCCGGGAGCGCACCACCCCGGCGTGCCGGGTCGCCGCCTCACCGAGCATGGGGTGATTCAACCGGGCCAGGGTATGGGATCCGTCGGCAACCAACTGGATCAGGCCACGGCGCTCCAGGTTCGCCATCGCGTCGGCATCGCAGATATCACGCAACACCTCCCACTCCAGCAGATCGGCGGTGGCCAGCAGCTCCACCACCTCCAGCTCCTCTGAACTCAGCGACTGCAACCGGAACTCCAAGGCATCGTGAAGTTCGCGGTCCGCGCGCAACGGCCCCCCGAGTTGCCAGCCGTCCTCGGTGTGAACCAAGGTGCCGCTTTCGCGCCCCGCGGTCAGAAAGCCGCGCAGCAGCAACAGGTTTCCCGCACTACGCTCGAACAACTCGTCGACCAGTCGCGAGTCGACCGGACCGCCCAAAACCGCATTAGCCAACAACGCGGTCTGCTCTCGGCTGAACGGATCGACGTGAACGGTGAGCAACAACCGCTCTTTCAGCAACGCGGTCACCGCATCCAGCACCGGCTCCCCCGACCGGATCGTCACGATCAACCGGGCGCTGCGCCCGGCCGCCAGCTGATTGACCAAGGTGGCCGACAACGGATCGAGCAACTGGGCCTCGTCGACCATCACCACCAGGTTCTTGTCCTGACCCAACGTGTTATGCGCGGCGGCCAGCATGATCGCCGGTTCATGTCCCACCCCCAGGCTCACCGCGCGAGAGAATGCGCCCAGCGGCACAGACCAGCCGGTCTGGGTGCCCAGCGCGAAACGCACCGTCCGCCCGGCCGATTCGACCGTCTTTGCCAGCATCCGCGCCAGCGTCGACTTGCCCACTCCACTGTCGCCGACGAACGCGACCCCGTGGAAATCCCCGTTATTGAGTGCCGCCAGCGACCGCCGGAACTCCACATCGCGCCCCACGATAGGCCACGTAGACCCATTTACCCGTTGCGTCAAATGATGTATCTCCCCACTTCCACCGAGGCCGCCGGAAATGACGTCCAACCTGGTGCCGGACCGGATCTCCGTCTGCCCCGCGCCGGTGCCGGGCTCATCGGCCGGCCTCGACGTCCTGAGCGCGCTACCACTACATGAAGCCTGAACTCGCTACTGCTAGATAAAGTCTGAAAAAGTCGTCCACCGCCGGGGTGCTCCCCGAGTAGCCCGACGGGAGTCGGTCCTCGACTATCGGCAACTCCGACGGCAAGACCGTTTCTGCGGGTCCGGGCCGGTCTACACGGTGACCAACGACCGCGACCAGGCGTTTGCGACTGCCTATCATGTGCGGGAGCGTATGGCCCCTTAAACACGCCTCGTCGGGACTCGTATACAAGTCGAGTGGTGGGTGCGCGGAGATAGAGTGGCGCTCCCTAAGTTTTCATAAGGGACTGATGAACACTCAACCGGCGTGGGGGTGCTCATCGTCCTGATAACCGAGCGATCCGCCGTGAAGGTCCAATAACGAGGCCTGTCCGGACCACTCCTGGCGGGTCAAGCAGATGAGTTGGTCGCGAGTGTTGATACCGAGCTTGGTGAAAAGCCGGTATAGGTGTCCTTCCACCGTGCGCACGGAGATGACCAGCCGGTCGGCGATTTGACGGTTGGACAAGCCGGCCGCGACCAGCGTTACGATCTGTCGCTCACGGGCGCTGAAGGGGAGGGGGTGCGCCGAGGCATTGAGTGCCGGTGTGCGTAATTCGCAACGCCTGGCCAGCGCGTGCGCCCAAGCCGCGGATTCGAATTTCTTGCCGCGGTCGCCTCGGCGGGCATGTTCGCTGGCCGCCTGGGCCGACGCGTCGGCGGCGGACGCCAGCGCGCCGACATCGGCCAATTGATGTGCCGCGGCGTCGAGCTGATCACCGTCGTGTTGCGCCAGGCCGCGGGCATGGTCAGCGATCGCCTCGGCGAATGCGGTGTTCAGGAAACGAGCAATTTGCAGGAGCCGCGGGGCCTGCGAGGTATCGCCGAAGCGCACAGCTGTATGGCGTGCCCGCATCTCCACCGCATGCATCCCGGTGGCTCGCGCGATCTGCGCCGCTTGCAGCGCATGCCCCTGGGCACCCATCGTGTCGCCGGCAACTGCCCGCTCCCAGGCCCGGGCGAGCTCGAGCTCCGGCAAAAACACCGCCACGTGTGGACCGTAAGCTCTTTCCGCAAGCCGCAACGCGGCAGCGGCCGCCGCGCAGTCGCCCCGCGCCGCCTCGGCCTGGGTCTTCAACGCGGCCACCACCAACAACCAAGGTGACGAAAAGCCTTTCGCGAACACCGCAACCGAACTGGTAAACAAGGCGCACGCCGACGGCAGCGCGCCGCGACTCAGTTGCAGGAGCCCGAATATTGCGTCCACCATGGCCTCCGCCGTGCGAAGACCGTCGGCCTGCGCGGCGTAGCGTTGGTAAATTCGCTCGGCCGCGCCGTCATCGCCGGCGGCCGTCGCGGCCATGATCTCGGTCATCCCGATGTTGAATCGATGTGGTCCCAATCCGCACAGCGCCGTCGCACGCACGCCGGCATCAGCTATGCCGCTGACTTCGGAAAAGCGGCCGGCCAGTGCTAGGGCGCCGCATGTCGGGAGAGCCGCCCACACGGTCGCCATCGGCAGCAGATCGGCCGCACACAGGCCCGGCCCAAGATCGAGAGTCGCCTCAACTTCCCCCTGGAAGAAGCCCATGGACATCTCGAGCACGTTGATGAGGTGAAGGCCCAGCTCGGACGCAACACGCTTTTTCACCTCATCGAGTACCCGAGTGGCGGCTTCCACGTCCATGCATCCCCAGAACAGGTTGGCCGCGCGCAGGCAGCCCCACCGCGCGATCAGCCAGTCGTCGTCGCCGTCGGGTTCGGCGTTGATAAGGATGGAATCGGCCTCCTCGCCGCGTCCTTGCCAACTCACCGCCTCGGCAAGCACCAACGCGGCCGGCAGACCACCGTCACGATCAACCGCGAACCTGGCCAGCTCCTCGCCCAGCACCACGTCCGATGTCGCCAGCGCGTCCGCCGCCGCGGTGATGACTACGTCCAGGTCGGGCTCCAAGTCGCTTCGCATCATGAACTGCGCCAACCGGATTCGGCCCGGCGGTCCGGGCAGCCTCAACACCGGGGCCCCCGCCCGCTTGCGCTGATGCTTTTGCAGAGCTCGCGCCAACTTGCCGTTGAGTTGCCGGGAGCGCACCATCCCGGCGTGCCGGGTCGCCGCCTCACCGAGCATGGGGTGATTCAACTGCGCCACGGTGTGGGATCCGTCGGGAATTAACTGGATCAGGCCACGGCGCTCCAGAGCGGCCACCGCGTCGGGATCGCAGATATCACGCAAGACCTCCCACTTCAGCTCCTCGGCGGTGGCCAGCAGCTCCACCACCTCCAGCTCCCCTGGGCTCAGCGACTGCAACCGGAATTCCAAAGCGTCGTGAAGTTCGCGATCTCCGCGCAACGGCCCGCCGAGTTGCCAGCGGTCCTCGGTGTGAACCAAGGCCCCGCTTGCGCGCCCCGCGGTCAGAAAGCTGCGCAGCAGCAACGGTTTTCCCGCACTGCGCTCGAGCAACTCGTCGACCAATTGCGTGTCGACCGGACCGCCCAGAACCGCGCCGGCCAATAATTCAGTCTGCTCGCGGGTGAACGGATCGACGTGGACCGTCAGCAGCAGCCGTTCTTTCAGTAACGCGGTCACCGCATCCAGTACCGGCTCCCCCGACTGGATCGTCACGATCAACCGGGCGCTGTGCCCGGCCACGAGCTGATTGACCAAGGTGGCCGACAGCGGATCGAGCAGGTGGGCGTCATCGACCACCACCACCAGGTTCTTGTCCTGACACAGAGTGTTATGCGCGGCGGCCAGCATGACCGCCGGTTCATGGGCAACGCTGAGGCTCAACGCGCGAGAAAAAGCGCCCAGTGGGACGGCACGACCCGTCTGGGTACCCAGCGCGAAACGCACCGTCCGCCCTGCCGACTCGACCGTCTTTGCCAGCATCCGCGCCAGCGTCGACTTGCCCAACCCGCTGTCGCCGACCAAGGCCGCCCCGTAGAAATCCCCGCTACTGAGCGCCGCCAGCGACCGGCGCAACTCAACATCGCGGCCGACAATCGGCCACGTCGACCCGACTTCCCCCGACACCTGGAAACCCGGGTTTATTCGGAGGGCTTCGGCGCCACGGCTTTTCGGAAAGCCAAGCCCGTACCCATTAATAGCGTCCTACATCGCACGGCCGATGACAGGCCCCGGCGGTGACAGCAACACGACGCCCTTGCAGCCGACAATGATCACGTTTCGGCGGTCGACGCAGCCGGCCGTCTACTGACGGCCGCGCGATCCCGCTTGTTATATACACCGGACTCAACTCCTTCTGCAGTCCAGTAATTGATAACGAACATACCCCGATTTCAACACGACAGCAAATCTTTTTGGACTAACTAGTTTCGACGCCAGCGTCAATTTGTCACTGCTTATACAGGTGTTTCATAGGCTGGCGCGCAAAGCTAGAGGACTTTGTAGCAAATAACAACACACTGGGCGACGCGGCCTAGAATGGCGACGCGACCGACGCCTAAGAAAGCTTCAACCCCGGGGATGGCAATCCCGGGTTAACACCGCTGGCGGTGTCGGCCACCTGTGGATATCGAACCCCGAGTTGCGCCTCGGCATCCGGATCGGGCGCTTCCCCACAACGACGACGAAAGCTCATCATCGATGCCGAACCGCGACTGGAGTTTGCTGAGCATTTTCGATTTTTGACGCCAACCTGGCGCAATTCGCCGCGCGTCGCTTCGCCAATTCCGAAGGCGCGCGGGCGCAGGATGAAAAGCGTTAGCTATCCGCGGGTTTTCCCCGCAAATGCGATTCCGGCGCGGTCGCAGGTCTCCCTTATCGCTCACCAGCAAAGCCGAGCCCCGAGACGTAGACAGAACGTCGAACACGTTCCCGTCGACAGCGCCAATCGTGAAACGACTCAGGGAGCTGGCAGACCCCATCGCGAACCGTACACAGCAGTACACGCCACGCATTCAACCGTACACTGGTGAAAATGTAAACTGGACAGGCTGCTACCTGTGCGCAGCGGCGGTGCGGCGCTCCACCACTCCACAAATACTCGGCAGATTGCCGAGGTCACCGCAGTTCTGCGGGAGTATGAGTAAATGGGGCGCGGGGTAAGAAAACGCGACCGGGACTGTAACCTGGGTACACAGAGTGAGCGTCTGCATGAAACGAGAGTGCATTGGGAGCCGACGGAGTACTGGCCAAAGAATCGGAAGACGGCGAGCTGGCGACCCGCCTGAACAAGCTCTTCGGGCTGATGCGCAAGGCGGGAATGCCTCCGCTCTCCAACGCCGCGGCCGCGGCGGCGATCACCGATAAGACGGGCGTCCCGATCAGTCCGGCCTATCTTTGGCAGCTCAGAAGCGGTGTGAAGACGAACCCCACCGTCACGCATCTGCGGGCGATTGCCGATTTCTTCGGTGTGCCGCCTTCGTATCTGATAGACCGTGGCACCGACCCGGCGATCGACGCGCAACTGAATCTTCTGCAGGCATTACGCGATCACGGGGTGCGTGACCTGGCGGCGCGTGCAGCCGGGTTGACTCCGCAGGCCCTGAACAGCCTGGCGGCGATTGTCGATCACCTTCGCGAGCTCGAACAGTTGCCCCCGATTTCCGCCCAGGGGGGTGACGACGTTTATGGCGGCACCAAACACTGACATCCTCGCGCTGACACGCAAGCTCCCGATCCCGGTGCCGTGGGACCGGAACGCCTTCATCGAGAACCTGGGCCAAATGCGCGGGCGGGCCATCAGGCTGGTCCCAACGGACACCGCGGCGCTGGCGGAAAGCCCGTGCGGACTCTGGCTGGCCTGCGATGACGAAGACCTGATCCTGCATGAGATCGGCACCACCGACTACCACATCGATCAGATCGTCGGCCACGAGATCGGGCATATCTTGCTCGGACATGGCCGGAGCCGCGGCCACAGCTTCGACGAGGCACCCGAGTACAGGGTGTGCCGCCAGGCGTTGCCCGACCTTGATCCTGAAACCGTTCGTGCGGTCCTGGGGCGCAGCGACTACGCAAGTGATCAGGAACGCGACGCCGAGATGTTCGCCTCCCTGCTTATGATCGCCGCCGGTGAAGCCGCCGAACGTCACTCCATGATGCGTAGCGCCTTCTTCCGCCGCACGTGACGTCGACCATCCCGGGTGTCGTCGCGTGGCCCGTGATCACGATCATGGTGATCCTTCTTGCGGCGCGATTCCGGTGGTGTAGGGCGAACCTCTACCAGACGTACTTGAACAGTGTGATGGCATGGCTGCTGCTGGCCCAGATCTTGCGTGAGCACCGGGTAGAAGCGGCGTTGTCCAGAAGCGCGCTCATGACCGTCACCACGGCCCAGCAATTGTCTTGCGTTGCAATGATGTTGGCGTGCGCCGAATTCATCGGATTCACCATGCTGTGGAACCGGATCTCACCGGAGGAAACGCGCCGCAGTCACCGCTGGTACCGCCTGGCCGCCGTCGCGTTGTCGGTGGCATTCCTGGCCGCGGGCACCCGTGCTCGCGTCGCGGGGCAGACGTTCGAGGCCTCCGGCGGCTGGGACGCGGTACTGGCGTTGAGCCTGTACCTGACCATCATTGTCATCTTGGTGGTGCGCTTGCTGTGGATGTTCGGCTCCGAGCTGTTGAGGGCCACCGAGCGTGGCGAGATGCTGCTGGCCGCCGCCGGGGTACTTGCGGTTGCCGTGACGGGCGCGGCCTGCTCGGAGGCGTTGGTCTTGGCGGTGAGCGACCAACTCGGCTGGACCCACACGGTGAAATTCCGGCACCGGGTGCATGGGTCGGAGTTCCTGTGGATGGCCGTCATCGTCTACCTCTTCGGGGCGGTTTCGCTCGCGGTGCGACTGCATTCGTATCTCGGCCTGGATCGCGTCAGCCGCGCCTGGAAGAATCTGCAGCCACTGCGGTTCAGCATGATGGTTGTCGTGCCGGAAAGCAGGTTCACCATCGAGCACGCGGACCGGCGATTTCAAAAGACCACTCTGCAGCTGCACCAAACCGTCATCGAAATCCGCGACGGGATCCTGCAACTGCGCCACTACGTACGTGATGCGCCACCGGACGCGCTGGCCCAGTTCCTGCAGGCGTACGCCGTGCCGGCCGACGAACGCGGCTCCGCGACCGACGCGTTCGAGCTGGCACATGCCGTCAGGGCCAAAGCCGAGGGCGTCCGACCCCAGACACCCGACCGGGCTTTGGTCGTGCGCTCCCGATCGACAAGCCTCTACGAGGAGGCCGCAGATCTGCTGGCACTGGCGAAATGGTGGGCACCCGCCCTGGCGGCCACCGACTTAAACCGGGTAACCTCTGATGGACCCGGCATGGGAACGAGCCTGCCGGCATAACGGGGAAGACGTACCGCCGCGGTGGTTACAGGGCCACGCCCAGTAGCGCGTCGATGGCAGCCGCCACCAGCTGGGGCGCCTCGGTGTCGTGGCCACCGTATTCCAGCGCATCGGTGGTCCAACCATCAAGTGCGGCAATCGCTTTGGGAGTATTCAAGTCATCGGCCAGGTATTGGCGCACCCGGGCGATCACATCGGCGGCGTCTGGGCCGGCCGGCGGCGCGGTCGCGCGGCGCCAGCGCTGCAGCCGGGCGAAGGCCTCCTCGAGGACTTGCTCGCTCCAATAGCGGTCCCCGCGGTAGTGCCCGGCCAGCAGACCCAGCCGGATGGCCGCCGGTTCGACGCCCCGGGCGCGCAGCTGCGACACCAGCACCAGGTTGCCGCGGCTCTTCGACATCTTGTGCCCGTCCCAGCCGATCATCCCGGCGTGTACGTAGTGGCGGGCGAATCTCCGCTCGCCGCGCACACATTCGGCGTGCGCTGCGGTGAATTCGTGATGCGGGAAGATCAGGTCGCTGCCGCCGCCCTGGATGTCCAGGCCGCTGCCGATGCGGCTGAGCGCGATCGCCGCGCACTCGACGTGCCAGCCCGGCCGGCCGGGGCCGAACGGCGACGGCCAGCTGGGCTCCCCCGGCCGCGCGGCACGCCACAGCAGGGCGTCGAGCTCGTCGGTCTTGCCGGCCCGTTGCGGATCGCCGCCGCGCTCGGCGAACAGCCGAAGCATGGTCTCGCGGTCGTAGCCGGATTCGTAGCCGAACTGCGGGGTCGCGTCGGCACGGTAATAGATGTCCGGGTATTCGCCGTCGATAACGTAGGCCGCCCCGGACGCCAGCATCTTCTCGACGAGTTCGACGACCTCTGCGATCGCCTCGGTCGCCCCGACGTAATCGCGTGGCGCCAGGATGCGCAGCGCAGCCATGTCTCCTCGGTACAGCGACACCTCACGCTCGGCCAAGTCCCGCCAGTCGATGCCGTCGCGCTCGGCGCGCTCCAACAGCGGATCGTCGACGTCGGTGATGTTCTGGACGTAGTGGACGTCGTGACCGAGATCCAGCCATTGCCGGTAGATCAGGTCGAACGCCAGATAGGTTGCCGCGTGGCCCAGGTGGGTCGCGTCGTACGGCGTGATGCCGCAGACATACATCGTGGCGGCCGAGCCGGCCGCCACGGGACGCACCTGCCGGTCGGACGTGTCATACAGCCGAAGCTCCGGACCGCGTCCCGGCAACACGGGAACCTGTGGGGAAGGCCACGACTGCATGCCAATCAGCCTAGGCGCGCCTGCGATCCGCCTCGGAATGACCCGCCCCGACCGCCGACCCGGCCCCACTGGCCGAACTGGCGCGGCCAAACTCGCGACGCCGACTCGGCCGTCAGCCTCGATCGCCGCGGATGGCGCCCAGCAGGATCGGCGCCAGCTCGGCGCGGCACATCACGAAGTCGGGCAGATACGGGTCGAGTTGGTTGTAGCGCATCGGTGATCCGTCCAGCCGCGACGCATGCATGCCGGCGGCCATCACCACCCCGGCCGGGGCCGCCGAGTCCCACTCCCACTGCCCGCCCGCGTGCACGTAGGCGTCGACGTGCCCGTCGATGATGGCCATCGCCTTCGCGCCGGCCGAGCCGATCGCGACGGGCTGGATGGGCAGCGTCTGCCGCATCCGGTGCAGCACCGCGGGGGGCCGGGTGGCGCTGACGGCGATGCGGATGGTGTCGGTGACACCGACGCGCGCGGCGTCGGCCGTCACGGTGTCGCTGCGGTAAACGATATTGCCGCGGGCCGGCAACGACACCGCCGCGTCGGTGATTTCGCGCCGGCCGTTGCTGGAGTCGCCGCTGGGGTCGCCGGTGGGACGCTGCCACAGCGCGATGTGCACCGCCCAGTCGTCGCGGCCCGGTGTGGAGAACTCCCGGGTGCCGTCCAGCGGATCGATGATCCAGACACGGTCGTGCTGAAGCCGGGACAGGTCGTCGTAGGCCTCCTCGCTGAGTACCGCGTCGTCGGGCCGCTCGGCCTGCAGGCGCCGCAGGATCAGCGCGTTCGCCAGGCTGTCGCCCGCGTCGCCCAGCGCCCAGGGATACCCGAAGCCGACTTCGTCGCGGACCTTCAGCAGCAGCTCCCCCGCCTCGGCGGCGAGATCGGCGGCCAGGGCGGCATCGGACGTCTCGTCGGCGGCAGGGTTCACCGCTTCAGTATCGCCGACGGCATGCCCACTCCCGGCCCCGCCTTCACCGTTGGCGGTGCACCCAGCGTCCGGCGGCGCCGCGCCTGCGATCGCCGCTAGAAAGCGGCCATCTAGAAAGCCGGCCCCCTAGAACGCCGGCCAGGGAATGGGGCGGTGCCGGTTGGGTCCGGGCATGACCGGGTTGTCCAGCAGCGCGTGTGCGCGCCTGCGCAGCGCGCCGATCTCGGCCCGGGTGATCTGTTCGGCCAGTTCCTCGCCGAACTGATCGTCGAGCGCCTCCGTCAGGCCGGCGACGGCGTCCAGGGTGTGGTCGTCGATGGGTTTGCCGGCCCACCCCCACAGCACCGTGCGCAGTTTGTCCTCGACGTGCAGGCACACGCCGTGGTCGACCCCGAAGATGTGGCCGTCGAGGTCGCGCAGCACGTGGCCGCCCTTGCGGTCGGCGTTGTTGACCAACACGTCGAACACCGCCATCCGCCACAAGCGAATGTCGTCGGCGTGCATCAGGACGACCTCGTCGCCGGCGTAATCGAGGGCGCGCAGCACCGGCAGATAGCCCGGCTGCTTGCTGCCGGCGGGAAACAGGTCAACCAGATCCGGCCCCGGCCGCGGCTCGGTGTCCATCGCGTCGCCGGGTTGCTGCACCCACTGCTGCAACATGCCCGGACCCGCCGGCCCGTGCCGAATGATCGTGTACGGCACGATGTTCCAGCCCAACTTCGCCGACACCAGGTAGGCGGCCCGTTCGCGGCCGGCCAGCGTCCCGTCCGGGAAGTCCCACAACGGCGCCTCACCGGCGATCGGCTTGTAGACGCAGTGCACGCTGGACTCGCCGAGCGTCGATTCGCAGAGGAAGGTGCCGTTGCTGGCCGAGCGGATCCGTCCGATGACCGTCAGCTCGCCGTTGCGCAACACCTCACGGTCGTCAGACCTCGGGGTCATCGTCAGGCCCGAGCAGCGCACTGCGCCGATATCCGTTGGCGCGCGCGCAGATATGGCCCTCCGGTTCCAGCGGTTCGTCGCACAGCGGACACGGCGGACGCCCTGCGGAGATGACGCGATTGGAGCGGGTGGCGAACTGACGCGCCGATTCCGGCGTCAGGAACACCCGCACCGCGTCGGGACCCTCTTCGGTGTCGTCGAGCACCACCGACGCGTCGAACTCGGCGTCGGTCACCGCCAGCAGCTCCACCACGACGGTCTGCGCCTCCGAATCCCAGCCCAGGCCCATGGTCCCGACCCGGAACTCGGCATCCACGGGGGTGACCAACGGGCTGAGGTCCTCGATCTCGGCGGGCTCCGGCGGGACGGGCGTGCCGAACCTGCGGTTCACCTCGAGCAGCAGCGCACCGATGCGTTCGGCGAGGACCGCCACCTGCTGCTTCTCCAATATCACCGACACCACTCGGGCGTCGTGCACAGCCTGGATGTAGAACGTGCGATTTCCGGGCTGGCCAACGGTCCCGGCCACGAAGCGGTCGGGTGTGCGGAAGACATGAATTGCGCGGGCCATGGCACTTCCAAAATACCGGGTGTTGCCGTCGCCGTGCGATCCGATGGAGGTAGCCGCGGAATCAATCCGTGGAACCGCCGACCACCGCGTCGCTGGACGGCACTGCCGCGGCCGATTCCTGCGGCCCTCCGTTGGACGTGGGATCGGTTTCCGGCTTTGCCTCGTCCTTTTTTGCCTCGTCCTTCGCCGGCGGCCCGGCCCGCAGCGCGGCGGACAGCCGCGCGCCGGTGTGGTTGACATGCAACACGAACGGGCGCAGTTCGGTGTAACGGATCACACTCACCGAAGCCGGATCGGCGGTGACGCGCTGGAAGCCGTCCAGGTGTATGCCGTACGCGTCGGCGATGACCGCCTTGATGACATCACCGTGAGTGCAGGCGACCCACAGCACGTCGCCGCCGTGCTCTCCCCCGGCTTCCAGAGCCAGCCGGCGGTCGTGCTCGCGCACGGCGGCCACCGCCCGCGCCTGCACCTGCGCCAGGCCCTCGCCGCCGGGGAACACTGCCGCGCTGGGATGGGCCTGAACCACCTTCCACAACGGCTCGCTGACCAACTCACCGAGTTTGCGGCCCGTCCATTCGCCGTAGTCCACCTCGGCGAGCCGATCGTCGACGAGCGGGGTGAGGCAGAGCGCGTCGGCCAGCGGCTCGAGGGTGCGCCGGCAGCGCAGCAGTGGCGAGCTGACCAGCGCCCGGATCGGCAGATCACCGATCCGATCGATCAGGCCGGCGGATTGTTCGCTGCCCTTGTCATCGAGGTCGACGCCCTCGGAGCGACCGGCGAGAACGCCCGCGGTGTTCGAACTCGAGCGGCCGTGCCGTAACAGGATGACGGTCATATCGACCACGACGGTACCCGGTGGACGGGTCCGCGAATGATCAGCGCGGAACGGGTACCGCGTGCGCCACGGAGTCGCGCACCGCAGCGGTCAGGCTGCGCTCGTCGGTGAGGTCGATGTCGACCAGGCTGCGGACGGCCGTGGCGACCACCTCGTCGGCCTGCGGAACGGGCCCGGCCAGGCGCGGCCGGTAAACCTCGACGACAAGGGATCGGTTCTCGATGTGGAATGAAAAACTCCGCCCGTCACCGACTTGCCCGTACCCGCTAGCGGAAATGCCTGTCGACATGTCCTCGACAGCAAACTCTTTCTGCGCCGTATGACGGTCAGCGGTGACGGCCATGAGCCGACCATACCTCGCCGGTAGGGTTGGACGCAGGCGGCATGGCCCTAGTGAATGCGAAGGCGTTCCCTAGAATTTGTGTTCCACCGCCGCACCACGAGGGAAACGAATTGCCGCCACGACTAGGACGCCACAAGCTGGCAGGTCAGGGCGGTTTGTGGAGTCTCGCGGTGTTGCTGATCACGGTAGCCGGCTGTTCATCGAATCCGCTCAGTACCGCGCCACGCACCATCGAAGCGGCGCGCCCCGCCGTGTCGCCGCCGGCGTCGCAGCAGCCGGCCGGCGCGGTGCGGCCCCTTGCCGGTTCCGCCGCGGCGGCGGTCTTCGACGCCGGCACCCACCAGCTGGCCGTCCTGACGCCGGGCGCCGACCCGGCCGCGCCCGCCAGCGTCACCGTCTTCGGCGGACCGCAGGTCACACCCCACGTCGTCGGGCTGCCGGGACCGGCGGCCGCGTTGGCCGATGACGGTCACGGAACCGTCTACCTGGCCGCGCGTGGCGGCTACTTCGCGGTTGAGCTGGCCACCGGCCGCGCGACGCAGGTGGCCGTCGAAGATGCCTCCCAAACCGAATTCACCGCGGTGGCGCAGCGCGCCGACGGCAGGCTGGTGCTGGGCAGCGCCGACGGCGCGGTGTACACCCTTGCTTCTCCAACACCGGCCTCCCCGGCGCCGGGCACCAGTGCGGCCGTCGCCAATCACAATAAGATTTTTGCGCGCGTCGATTCCCTTGCTACACAAGGGAATACGACGATAGTGCTGGACCGTGGACAAACGTCGGTGACGACGATCGACGCCGACGGTCGTGCCCAGCAGGCGCTGCGGGCGGGGCGGGGCGCCACCACCATGGCCGCCGATCCGGCGGGCCGGGTGCTGGTCGCCGATACCCGCGGCGGCCAGCTGCTGGTGTACGGCGTGGATCCGCTGATACTGCGTCAGGCCTACCCGGTTCCGCAGGCGCCATACGGCCTGGCCGGTTCCCGCGCGTTAGCCTGGGTTTCGCAGACCGTTTCCAATATCGTCGTTGGTTACGATCTATCCACCGGAATTCCCGTCGAAAAGGTGCGTTACCCGACCGTGCAGCAACCGAACTCGCTGGCCTTCGACGAAGCGTCAGACACCCTGTACGTGGTGTCGGGTTCCGGTGCCGGAGTTCAGGTCATCGAGCACGCGGCGGGTACGCGTTGACCGCGGCGCGGCGGAGCAGGCTGCCCGCAGGCTGGGACACGGAGATGTCCGACGAATACGAATGGGCGCCGCTGCGCCTGCCTCCGGAAGTGACCCGGATCAGCGCGTCCACCCGATTGTCCATCGAGGCCGAATACCGCGGGTGGGAATTGACCAGGGTGCGGCTTTACACCGATGGTAGCAGGCGAGTTTTGTTGCGCCGCAAGAAGTCTCGTTTGGACAGCGCCAACTCCGAGGGGCGACGGCCCGACCAGCCGGAACTGTGACGGCCGCCCAGCCACGCGAAGGCGGACATCGGATGTACGGCGTGCTGCGGCGGCTGTTCTTTGTGATCCCGCCCGAGCGGATTCACACGCTGGTTTTCGCCTTGTTGCGTGGTGTCACAGCGGTCAGCTGGGCACGACGGCTGCTGAGCCGGCTGCTGGCCCCGGCAGATCCGGCGCTGGCCAGCACGGTGTTCGGGGTGCGTTTCCCCGGGCCGCTGGGGCTGGCGGCCGGCTTCGACAAGGACGGCCTGGGGCTGCTCACCTGGGGCGCGCTGGGCTTCGGTTACGCCGAGGTCGGGACGGTGACCGCCAACCCGCAACCCGGCAATCCGGCCCCCCGGATGTTCCGGCTGCCCGCCGATCGCGCCCTGCTGAACCGCATGGGCTTCAACAACCTCGGCGCCGGCGCGCTGGCGATGCGGCTTTCGCGGCAGCGGCCCGAAGTGCCGATTGGGGTCAACATCGGCAAGACGAAGGTGACGCCTGCCGACGCCGCCGTCGACGATTACCGGGCGAGCGCCCGCCTGGTCGGCCCGCTGGCGTCCTACCTCGTGGTCAATGTCAGCTCACCGAACACGCCCGGGCTGCGCGATCTGCAAGCGGTCGAGTCGCTGCGGCCCATCCTGTCGGCCGTGCTCGCCGAGACGTCCACACCGGTGCTGGTGAAGATCGCGCCGGATCTGTCCGATGCCGACGTGGACGAAATCGCCGATTTGGCAGTCGAATTGGGCCTGGCCGGCATCGTCGCCACCAACACCACGGTGTCGCGGCAAGGTTTGAACACACCGGGCGTCGACGAGCTGGGTCCGGGTGGTATCTCCGGGCCGCCGGTGGCACGCCGGGCCGTGGAAGTGCTGCGCCGGCTCTACCGCCGTGTCGGCGATCGCCTGGTGCTGATCAGTGTCGGGGGCATCGAGACGGCGGACGACGCGTGGGAGCGGATTACCGCGGGCGCGTCGCTGCTGCAGGGCTATACCGGCTTCGTCTACGGAGGAGGCTTGTGGGTCAAGAAAATTCACGACGGCATCGCGCAGCGGCTGCGCGACGGTGGTTTCGCCTCGCTCAGTGATGCCGTCGGCTCGGCGGCCCACCCACCGGATTGAGGAGTGCCCGTCCGGACCCGACCCGCAATGTGCCGCAATCCCGCGCCGCTGCGATCGCGCGGTCGAGCACGAGAAGGCCGCCGGCATGACGAACCCGTGCTGGTGATCGCTTAGGACCAGTAGAAAATCGGAAATAGATTTTCGCGGGACCCGCTCCACTCCTGGCTAGGCTGACTACCAGTTCGGCATAAGGAGCGGCTGGTGATCACGTTGGACCGCTTGGTGAACGTGCTTGGTGGTTATGGAGTCCGGTTGCGTTGGTCGTCGGTGCCCAGGTCGACTGAACTGCGCAGCGTGGTGATCCACGAATCCGCCCCGGATCGTGTGGTGGTAGGGGATGTGTTGCTGGCCATCGGTGCCCGCTCCCTCCGCGAAGCGGTGCAGTGGGCAGCTTCAGCGCGTGCTGTCGTGGTGTTGGTACGCGACGGTGAGGAGCCGATCGCGTTCGACAAAGACGCCGAGGTCGGCGCGGTCATGGTGGTCGACGAGACGGTCACGTGGAGCGAGGTGGGTGCGGTCGTCTACGGGCTGGTGCTCGAGGGCCGTGAGACTGAATCCGGTCGTGGCCCAACGGATCTGTTCGCGTTGGCCGATAGCCTGGCGGACGCTATCGGCAGTTCAGTTGTCATACACGATCGACTGTTGCGGGTGCTGGCGTATTCGAAACTGCAGCAACATGCCGACCCGGCGCGGGTGCAGACGATCCTGGAACGGCAGACACCGGAGCAGCTGCGCGCACTGTTTGATGCTCGGGGCGTGTTCGCACACCTGAGGGTCTCCGACGAGCCGCTGTTTGTCCCAAAGGACTCCGAACACGGCTTGATCGGGCGCATGGTGGTGGCGGTGCGCTCCGGCGGAGAGCTGATCGGGTCGGTGTGGGTCGCGTGTTCGGCGCCGCTGAACGAAGCGGCGCGCACCGCCTTGGCCGAGGGTGCGCACACGGTGGCCCTGCATCTTCTACGCTCGCGGGCCAGCGCCGATTTGGAGCGCCAAGTCGAATCCGAACTGGTGATCCGGTTGCTGGAGGGCACCGCTGATGCCGCCATGGTGGCGAGCAGGCTGGGTCTGCCGCACGACGGTTTGAGGGTGATCGCGCTGCAAGCGTTCATCGGCGATGACCGCGATGCCGCTCTGTTGTTGGCTTTCGAGCGTGCCACCACTGGGTTCGGCTGGTCACGGCCGGGGCGCAGCGCCTTGGCGGGCAATATCGTTTACACGCTGCTTCCCGGCGGGCAAGCGGCGGATGCGCGGCGCTGGGTAACCGGTTTGCGGGCGGCCCTTCCCAAACAGGTGACGGTGTTGGCCGGCGTAAGTGGCGGCGCTGAGGTGACAGACCTCGCCGCCGCACGCCAGGAAGCCGAGGAATGTCTTGCGCTGCATGAGATGTCACCCGGGATCCCGCCTCCGGTCTATGACGAGTCATGGGCTGACATCCTGCTGCAGCGGTTGCGCACCGCGGCGCGCTCCGGCCGGTCCCCATCCCGTGGGCCGGTGGCCGAGTTAGGCCGCCACGACCGCGCCCACGGGACCGACTACGCGGCCACGCTGCGGGCATGGCTGGCGGCCCAGGGCGACCCGACCGAGGCCGGTAAACAGCTGGGAGTGCACGAAAACACCGTGCGTTACCGGTTGCGCAAGATGGCCGAGATCACCAATCTGCCGTTAGGCGATGCCAGAAAGCGGCTGGCGATGATGATAGAACTCGCGGCTATCGACACCGACTGACCAGGGGCGCTGTCGGAACCCGATAACGCGCGGCCCCGTAGTTGTCTGGCTGCGGCAAAGCTGGCGGCGACCATCCGCACCATCATGAAGGTTGCCAACCCAGCGGGCAGGTTTGAGTGACGGCTGGTATCCGCCCGCCGCGCGGTACCGCAAACCCAGGCCGACTCTGCGATAGGAAAGTTTCGATGTCCACCTCAGACCCCGATCATCAATCGATCGCCGACCACCGACCAGATGATGACGCCGCGATGGAGACCTTCACCGTGCCTTTGCCGCGAAGGCTGTTCGTGCGGCTGTTTGGTCGCAATCCGCTGATACGCACCACGGACCGGGTGGAGGCGCTGATTTTGGTGTTGGCCGTTGCGGTGTCGCTGATCGCCGTACCTATCGGTGCAGCCGTGGGCACCGCGGTCCATGATTCTCGTAGCCGCCACTACGCCGAGCAGGTCCAGACTCGCCGCCCGGTGACCGCCACTGTCATCGGGGAGAGCCACACTCGCCGCAACCTTGAGAGCCCGACAGTGACGGTTCCTGCCCGATGGTTTGCCGCCGGGGCCGAACGCACCGGCGACGTCACCGCGCCGCTGACGGCCAAAATTGGCGACGATGTTGAGATTTGGGTAGATGACGAGGGCCTTCCCGTTGCCCGACCGCTGAATACCGCCCGCGACGAAGCGCTGACCTTCGCGGTAGCGACCTGGTGGGCCGTGAGCCTCTTGGCAGCGGCCCTATTTGCACGCGCACGGATCACCCTTGACCGAATCCGCTACGACCGATGGCAACGGAGCTTCGACCGCCTCGTCGAGCGACGATAAGCATCGCGTCCACCTTGTAATTCGCAGCACAGTCTCCGCGTGAGCGTCTGCGGGGATCGAGTTTCCGCATGTATGAGGCGCTCTCGCCACTTGGGCTGTAGCCGTTTCGGGGCGGCCTCGGCAGAGGCGTTGTCGGGGCGTGACAATGCTTCGCACCGCAGTTGTCGGTTTCCGGCAAACACCTTCGGGCCCGCATACGCCACCATGGAGTCAACCGCCTCACGAAAACCTTTATACCGCACCGGAATTTCGCCCACCATGGGCCTCCGAGTCGTCAGCGGCGGCTGCCTCCGTTGGCCCGCCCCTGACGACGCCTCTCGACAAACGAAAGGACATCGCTCAAAGTGACGAGCACCAAATCCATCTGGATGACACGACAGCAGTACACCCGATTGCGGAACAAACTCAACGCGTTGCGGTCGGGGCTGATCGTCGAAGTCCCCGACGACATGATGGACTTCGACGCTAATCGCTCAGCGCGACAGCGTCGTATTCGCGAGATACAGAACCTGTTGGCGAAGGCGGTCGTTGGCGAGGCGGGCGAGGATCCCGCCGGTGACTCAATCGCCGAACCGGGCATGGTTTTGACCATTCGCTACGACGTCACGGGCGAAACCGAAACTTTTCTGCTCGGCAGACGCGGCAGCGAAGGCGCCAAGATCAAGGTCTACTCGATGGCGTCGCCGCTGGGTCGCGCAATAGCCGGCGCGCGTCCCGGCGACCAACGCATTTACTCAATTCCGGGTGAGACAGGTCGACTGGTGACGCTGGTGGAGGCCGTGCCGTATGAAATGCACCTACGACAGGGGCTGGTCACAGGCAGTCCACCGCGACGCAACGTCAATAGCGGCCCGAGCACGCAACTGACGCAGCATATCTCGGAAACCAACCGCGCCAACCACGTTCGCGTCGCGCGGGCCGAAACCTTAAGTACCACATACGGAGAGCAACGAATATGACCAGCACACCACCCGTGTGGATTTCGCCGCACGGCTATGAGCGGCTACAAAGGGAACTGGCCAGGTTACGTATGTTGCACAGCAGCGCAAACGTTGACGGTCAGCCGGACGACAACGCGATCGCTGTCCAATTCGCGTGGCAGGCCAGGATCCAACGAATTCATGATTTGTTGGTCAATGCCGTCGTCGGCGAGGACCCACCCGACGACGGGATCGCCGAGCCCGGCATGGTCTTGACCGTCCGTTACGACGATACCGGTGACACCGAAACCTTCCTCCTCGGTGTTCGCGGCGCGGAATACAGCGACATCGAGGTCTACTCCAACGAGTCCCCGCTAGGCGCCGCGATCGCGGGCGCACGCCCCGGCGAACGACGCACCTATACCCTGCCCAGTGGTGCGACCCTGGACGTCACACTGCTTGAAGCGGTGCCGTACGGGGTTCACAAGGCCGGTTTGAAGTCATGGCCGATTATATGACCCCGATTCATCGCATCGCGCCTGAATATGTTGAATTACAACCACATACACCGGCAACTGGGCATGCACCGGGTGCCCAATCGTCCATCGCTGACGTCCCGCGCGCCCAGAGGTGATCACATGGTCTTCGAAGTAATCGACCCGGTGGCGATCATGTTCCTCTTGCTAGCGGGTTTAGGCCTGATCATGGCCGTCGCGTACGGACGCATGTGAGTCGGTCGAACTCGATGGCACATCTCGCTTGTCGGCTTCGCCCCGCTCGGCGGCGCGGCCACCCGGCGAGTCGGCGCCTTAAGCTGCGCCCGCTGCGTTGTCGCCTTCGCCGTCGTGCTCGCGCAGCAGATCCTCGGGGTGGTGGAAGGTGTTGGTGCGGGGTTGGCCGCGGTCTTGGTGTGGCGGTGGGATCCATTCGGTGTCGCCGTTGGCGCGTTTTCGGGTGGTCCAGCCCTTGTCGAGGAGCCGGTGGTGGGGTCCGCAGGCCAGGGTGAGTTGGTCGATGTCGGTGCGGTACGTCGTGGCCCACTCTTGGACGTGGTGGACCTCGCAGTAGTAGCCGGCGACGTCGCAGCCCGGTGCGGTGCATCCGCGGTCCTTGGCGTACAGGACAATTCGTTGCCCGGGTGAGGCCAGGCGTTTGGTGTGGTAGAGCGCCAGCGGCTTGCCCTTGTCGAAGATCGCCAGATAGTGATGCGCGTGGCGGGCCAGCCGGATGACGTCGGACATCGGTAGCAGGGTGCCCCCGCCGGTCAACCCGGTGCCGGTGGTGCGTTCGAGGTCGGCGAGCGTGGTGGTCACGACGATCGACGCCGGTAGCCCGTTGTGCTGCCCCAACTGTCCGCTGGCCAGCATCGCGCGCAGCGCGGCGTTGAGCCCGTCGTGATGGCGTTGGGCGGCACTGCGGGTGTCGCGGCGCACCGCCTCCTCGGACGGGGCGCCGTCCACGGCCGGGGTGTCGTCGTCGGGGTTGCACATGCCCGGGGCGGCCAGCTTGGCCAGCACCGCCTCCCAACTGGCCCTGGCTTCCGGCGTCAGCCATCCACTCAGCCGCGACATGCCGTCGGCCTGCTGGGTGCCCAGCACCAGCCCGCGCACCCGCGCGCGATCTTCGTCGGTGTAGCTGCCATCGGGATGGAGACAATCCATCAGGCGCCGGGCCAGCTTGGCGAACTGCTCGGGCCCAAACTCGCCGGCCTTGGCCGCCAGATGCTGCTCGGCGTGCACGCAGGTCTCGACGTCGACCGACTCGGGCAGCTGGTGAAAAAACCGCCGGATCACCGCCACATGATCGGCCCCGATCGCCCCGTCACGCTGGGCCGCCGCCGTCGCCGGCAATACCGGCGCCAACGGCGCACCGCTCAACGCCCGCCGCGGCCCCAGATCGGCCGCCTCAGCGATGCGCCGGCCGGCCTCGGCCCGGCTGATATGCAGCCGATCGGCCAACACCCAGGACAACTTGCCACCCAACTCCGTCGAATCCGACTGCTCGCCAACCTGATTGATCAGTTGATGCCTTGGCGTCTGGAGTTTGCGTGTTACGCATTCGAGTTTCTCCAAGATTCCCAGACGTTCCGGGTTGGTCAGTGCCGCATACGAATGCTCCTCAAAACGAGAAGCCACGGCGCACAACGTGTCGACGTCGTCCTGAATCTGCTCGCGGTCCGTCACGGTCATCTGCACGGCCCAATCGGCCGTGCGAACGGGCTGCACAGCTCGTACCTGGCTGCCTTCAACTGGCCGATCAGAAACGCGTACTCCCCGACCACGTCAAGCAGCTCGGCAGGCGTCAGTGCCTCATACAAGTGCCCCTGAAAGCGACTAATCGAACTCATGTTCGAATGCTACGACCGCCCACTGACAAATCACGCCGCGGTGGAACCACCGGGACGAAAGTGGCGCAAGTGATTTCGGCCCGACGCCCGACGCCCGACGCCCGACGCCCGAAGGCGAGAGCCTAAATCCACGCCCTACTTCTGTTCGTAGGTGGCGTGGATGACCGCCCGCGCGATGGCGTGCTGGAACAGGTTGAAGCCGAGGAAGGCCGGGCTGGCGTCCTCGGGCAGATCCAGCTTCTCGGTGTCCACGGCATGCACGGCGATGTAGTACCGGTGTGCGCCGTGGCCCGCCGGCGGCGCGGCGCCGATGTAGCGGCGCTGCCCGGCGTCATTCACCAAAGTCAGCGCATCCCCGGGCAGGTTGCTGCCGTCGCCGGCGCCCGCGGGCAGTTCGGTGACGTCGGCCGGCAGGTTGGCCACCGCCCAGTGCCAGAACCCAGAGGCCGTCGGCGCGTCGGGGTCGTAGACGGTGACGGCGAAGCTGCGGGTCTCGTCCGGGAATCCCGACCAGCTCAGCTGGGGGCTGACGTCCTCGCCGCCCGCACCCATGATCCCGCTGACTTGCGGATTGGCCAGCGGCTGGCCGTCGGTAACCGATTGCGAGGTCAACGTGAAGGTTGGCAGCTTCGGCAACGATGCGTACGGGTCAGGAGCAGTGCTCATGGCGGTCCTCTCGTGTGATCAGCGTGCGTTTGTCGTCTAGCAGTGGGTCAGGAAATGGGCCAGCACGTCGGTGCCGAACCGCAGCGCATCGATGGGTACCCGCTCATCGACGCCGTGGAACAGCGCGGTGAAATCCAGGTCCGGCGGCAGGCGCAGCGGGCTGAAGCCGAAACAGCGAATACCCAAGCGCGCGAAAGACTTCGCGTCGGTACCGCCGGAAAGCATATACGGCACGGTACGGGCACCCGGATCGAACGCCAGCACCGCGGCGTTCATGGCATCGACCAGGTCCCCGTCGAAGCCCGTCTCATAGGACGAGAAGTCCTTGATCCACTCGCGCGTCACGTCCGGCCCGAGCAGTTCGTCGATCTCGGCCTCGAAGTCCGCCTTGCGGCCCGGCAGAATCCGGCAGTCCACCACCGCCTCGGCAATCGCCGGGACGACGTTGGCCTTGTATCCGGCCTTGAGCATGGTGGGGTTCGCGGTGTCGTGCAGCACGGCCTTGAGCATGCGAGCCATCGGGCCCAGCTTTTCGATCGCTCCGCGCAGGTCACCCGATTCGGTGTCGAAGGTGAGCCCGGTCTCCTCGCTGACGGCGGCCAGGAATTGCGCGACCGTGTCGGTCAGCACGAGCGGGAACTGATGGCGGCCCAGGCGGGCGACGGCCTCGGCGACGGCGGTGACGGCGTTATGGTCGTGCACCATCGAGCCGTGACCGGCCGGGCCCCGGGCGGTGAGCTTCATCCAGGACAGCCCCTTTTCGGCCGTCTCGATCAGATAGAGCCGACGTTCGCCCCCGTCCCGGCGCCGCACCGTCAGCGAAAACCCGCCCACCTCGCCGATCGCCTCGGTGACGCCGGTGAACAGCTCCGGCCGATTGTCGACCAGCCACTGCGCTCCGAAGGTGCCGCCGTGTTCTTCGTCGGCGATGAACGCGAAGACCAGGTCGCGCGGCGGCACGATGCCCGCCCGCTTCAACTGGCGGGCCACCACGATCATCATGCCGACCATGTCTTTCATGTCGACCGCGCCGCGGCCCCAGACAAAGCCCTCTTTGATCGCGCCGGAAAACGGGTGCACACTCCATTCGGTCGGCTCGGCCGGCACCACGTCCAGATGTCCGTGGATCAGCAGCGCGCCACGCGAGCTGTCGGCGCCCGGCAGGCGGACGAACACGTTGCCGCGGCCCGGCGCGCCGGATTCGACATAGTGAGGCGCGTAGCCGACCTCCGCGAGCTTTTCCGCGACCCACTGCGCGCAGTCGGCCTCACCCTTGGTCGTCTCCGGTTCGCCGGTGTTGGTGGTGTCGAACCGGATCAACTTGCTGACAACCTCGACCACGTCGTCGCTCGAGTTGGTCGGCACCTCGGTCGCCCCGCTCTGAATGGTCACAACACCCTTTCCTACCATTGCCGAGGCTGGACGGCTCGACGCCGAGCATCGAGACGTCTCGAGGAGCTAAATTGGGTTCGCGGCACGCGATCCGATAGCCTTAGCTGCCAACCCATGCGGGTTTGGCCTTGTCCGAGTGGCGGAATGGCAGACGCGCTAGCTTGAGGTGCTAGTGCCCTACTAATGGGCGTGGGGGTTCAAGTCCCCCCTCGGACACAACATAATCGCACGCATCGCCGCAGCTAGACGGCCGTAATCCGGCGCTTGCGACGCCGGTCGGCCGGTGCCTTGGACACGCTTTGGACACTATCTGCGATCTTCGCGTCCAGATTGACCGCCACCGCATCAAGGTCCGAGTCGAACAGATCGGCATAGACGCGCAGCGTCACCGAGGGATCTTTGTGGCCCAGCATCCGCGACACCGCAAGGACATTCGCGCCAGAGCTGACAGCCAGGCTCGCGCAAGTGTGCCGCAAATCGTGAGGCGTGATCGTCTGCACGTCCGCCCGCTCGACAGCGCGGTTGAACCACCCGGTTTCGTCGTAGCTCGGTCGCTTCAGGTAGCCGCTGCTGCGCGCCGGGAACAGCAGATCGGCGGCCGCTCTCCCCTCGCATCGCACCGCGAGCCGCGAAAGCACCGACGCCGCGACCGGCACCGTCCGATTCTCCTTGCCCTTCGTCTGTCCGACCTCGAACTCCTGCCCGACCTGGACAGCGTTGCGATGCACCGAGATACGGCGCTTGAGGAACTCGACGTCGGCAACGGTCAGCGCGATCGCCTCACCCCACCGCAGGCCGGTGAACGCCAACAGCAGCACCAGGTCGGCGTGGCGGCCGGACTCCTCGGCCAGCCGGCACACATCGGTCTCGGTGAGATAAACGTGGCGCTTGGGTGACTTCTTCGGCTTCTCGCCGCGCTTGAACTTGCGCGCCGGATTGAACGCCAGCGCCCGATGCTCAACCGCATCGTCGAGGATGCCCGCCAGGATGCCGATAGCGCGATTGACCACCGTGGCGCTCGAACCGCCCCGCGTCATGGACGCGGCCCACGCCTTGACGTCGAGGCTGTCTACCTTGCCCACCGGGACCCCGGCCCACTTCGGCCCGACGTGCTTGCCGTAGGCATACGAGATCGTGCGGTAGTAGCTCGGCGCGAGTGCCTGTTCCTGGCGCGCCAGCCATCCGGCCGACAGATCGCCGACCGTCATTCGGCCGCGCGCTGGGGACACATAGGCACCCTCGGCCTTGGATGTCTCAACCTTGGACGCCCACGCCGACGCGTCGCGCTTTGTGGTGAAACCCCGTTTGCGGCTCGTTACGCCATTCGGTTGGCGGTAGCGAACTTCCCACCGTTCGCCGCCCGCCGTTTGATACCGCTTAATCGTCGCCATCGCCGACCCTCTCACGCACAAACCTGGTCACATGCGGCTCAATGCCAGACTCGACAAGTTCGACTTGGCGCTGCCGCCAAGGCGGAAGGGCCCGCGCGACAAACGTCAAGAACTCGTCGTACTCGCCGTCGTGCAGCTGTCCGGCAGCCTGGTACCAGCGCCATAGCTGGTGGGCCGCCACGCCGCTCTTCACGCCGGTCGCTTCCACTGCGTCGTCGCCGGAATGGCTTACCGGCATGAGCAGCGTTATCGGCGAAACACCAAGCGCCACAGCAAGAGCCACGAGATCATCCGGCGTGACTCGCCGTTCCTCTGCTTCAAGACGCCGGATGCCGACCGCATTTATCGACCAACCGGCCGTAGCGATGAGCCGCTCGGAAAGCTGCGTGAAGTTCATGTTCATCGCCTCACGTAGGCGCTTTACGTTGGCGGCGACGGTCCGTGAGGTCGCGCCGATGTCGGGCTCTTTACCTGCCATGCCGCCATATTGACATACTTTGTCAACACTGCGCAATAGTTGACGGATACTTACACACATGCTATTCGTATAACTGTCAAGCTATGACAGTTTAATGACAGGAGATGGCAGTGGCCGTACTCGACACCGAATTGCTGGAGGTGAACACGCCAGCTCAGACGGCAAAGTTCATACAAACCAGCGAGGGCAGCCTGGCCCAGGACCGATACCGCAAGAGGGGCATCCCCTTCGTCAAGATCGGCGGCCGGGTCCGCTACCTGCGGCAAGACATCCTCGCCTACCTCGATGCCAACAGAATGCAGCGCACCGACGACCCCCGAGGCGGCGCTGCCTGATGCAGGGCAACCATGCCGGACCCGAATCGCGGCAGGTGTCGTGGTGGGCTGTGCATGAGTTCGTTGCCGCGGTTCTCGATCAGGTGAACGGGTGGCCGATGCTGGGCACCCCGGCGTGGTGCAGCCTCGCCCACGACGACCCCCGGAAGTGGGCGGCCGTACTCGACGGCGGCCAGCACCATGCGCTGCGCCTCGAGCTCAACCAGGAGGCACACGCGGAAGTAAGCCGTGCGGTCTCAGGTGCTGTCGACTGGTCGGCGCTGGCGCGCGAAATCAACAGGCGCACTGACTTTTACGCTGCCCGGCCCTGGCTGAGGCGGGCGCAATGACAGACACCGAGGCCGCCGCGGCGCCCGCCTACAACGGCTACTACCACCCCGACGACCCCGGCCCCGCCGAGCCGGGCGACAGCAGCCTCGCAGGCTCAGGCGCCCTCGACTATGGCGCTATAGACGGCGGGTCGTTCATATTCGACGAGCCCGCCGACATCCCCGCCGTGTGGGGCTCTGGCGGCCAGGTGCTCTGGGCCGAGGGCGAATCCCTGATGATCGCCGGGCAACAAGGCCTCGGTAAAACCACCCTGGCCGGAAGGATTGTCCGCGCACGCCTGGGGCTCGGAGACGGCACCGTCCTCGGCCTGCCGGTGGCACCCACGGACCGCCCTGCCCTGTACCTAGCTATGGACCGGCCGCGGCAGATCGCACGGGCAATGCGCCGCCAATTCAACGAGGACGAGCGCGACGTACTGGCCGAGCGCCTCATCGTTCGGCGCGGCCCACCACCTGCCGACCTGGCGGCACACCCAACGCTGCTCGCCGCGATGTCCGAGTACTACGGCGCCGCCACAGTGATCGTTGACTCGCTCAAAGATGCCGCGCTCGGCCTGTCCAACGACGAAGTGGGCGCCGCCTGGAACCGCGCACGCCAGCACCTCCTCGCCGCGGGCTGCCAGCTATGCGAGTTGCACCACTGCGTGAAGCGCGGCCCCAACGGCGGCGAGATCAAGGACATCAACGACGTCTACGGCTCGGCATGGCTCACTAATGGATGCGGCTCCGTCATCCTGCTCACCGGAGCGCCCGGCGACCCAGTCGTGGGCTTCAGGCACGTCAAACAACCTGCCGAGGAAGCCGGGCCGTGGCAGCTGCTACACGACCAGGACGCCGGCCAGATGACCGTGAAACACAGCTTCGACCTGATCGCGTTAGTCAAGGCGACTGGTGCTGACGGACTAACAGCCAAGGGCGCAGCGGCGGCGATTTTCCAGAAGCGAGAACCGTCGAGCGCGGAGGTCGAGAAGGCGCGCCGCAAGCTCATGAAGCTCGAGACCGAACGCCTCTTGGTTCGCCTTGCAGGCGCCAAGGGTGGCGCTGATGGCGGTACGGCGGTGGCGTGGTTCCTAGCTGATTGGGGCCACTGATGAGCGATCACGGAGCGATCACGTTTTTCGCGAAACCGCAGGTCAAGCGATCACGCCCCCCTCTCCACCAGAAACCGATCACGAACCGACCACGCCGATCACGCTTCGGGCAAACCCGCAGGTCAAGCGATCACGCGCCCGATCACGCCGATCACGCGGCAAGCGATCACGAAAACCACCACCTCTATAAGAGGTGGGGTTTGAGCCGCAATGGACCGGCACCGCACGCCTCATCGAATGCATCTCTTCAACCCACCCCTACGAAAGGGAACACACCATGACCGAACAACCCGACCGTGCCGCCTACAACACCACGGGCGTCCTCGAAACACGCTGCCCGGACTGCGGTGCAGCGCCTTACGCGTGGTGTGTCGACGGCTGCGGGGTCCGCCGGATTCCCTGCGTCGGCCGCCTCGCGGCGGCTGTACGCGCGCTCCGCGGCGGCAGCCGCGATCACCCCGACCTGAAAAGCGCCATCGACGATTGGAGAGAGCGCCGCGCGCGTGGAGACGTCATTGAACCGGGGCCGCCGAAGCCAGCCGCGGACGTCGCCGCGCTGGCGTGTACCGCGACCACCGTCACCCACCTGACCGCTGACGGACCGTTCACCGAGCACGTCACCGTCGCCAGGGCGATCATGCCGAAAACCCAAGAAGGAGAACAGAAATGAATGACGAGACCACCACCACCGAGGAGACGGAACTCAGCCCCGAGGCGTTGGACATCGCGGTCAAAGCCACCGCCGGCGCCGAGTTCACCGACTCGTTCCGCCCGCCGACACCGGGCGCCGCGGTCGCGGATGAGCAGCCCGTCGAGCCCAGCGACACCGAAGAGCCTAGCGAGGTTGACACGCTGAAATGGCTTCTCGCTGAGCGTGACTACCGGCTCGACAACCCCGACGAAAACACCGAGGCCGCCAGGCACCGGCACGCGCGGCGCGAAGCCGAAGCCCAAACCCAAGCGGTGACAGCAAGACTGGAGGCCATGCAGCGGGCCGCGATCGACGCCCAAGTCACCGCAATGGGACTCAAGCCCGCCGTGCTGTGGGCGGCCGGCGCCAACCTCGCTGATCTGTTAGGCGAGGATGGCACGCCGGACACCGCGAAGGTTGAGGCGGCCGCCGAGGCGGCGAAAGAAACGCTCGGGGTCGTCGCCTACAAGCCGGTACCGGCCCGGCTGCAGTCCGGCGCAATGGCAACACCACCCAAGCGTGACGCCTGGGTGGACGCGTTCGCACCCAAAAGCGACTGAGATATGGCGGACCCGCGCGCTACACTAAACGTGTTGTCCCCCAGCCAGGTGCGGAACGGCGTTAGGCGAGATGCCAGCCGCGGACGACAAACCCACGTCAATCACTTGCGCGGGTTTCCCGCACCTGGCAAAAGGACTAGAACAACATGGCATTCACAGCAACTACCCCCAATTCAGCCCAAGCATGGCGCCCCGACGTTTACGAGTTCGCGGCCAGCGACATCATCCCCGACGCGCTGATCTTGCAATGCACAACGCAAGGCGCCGACGTCGAGGGTGACGCGCCCGCCGTCAGGGTCGCGTACGTCGACGACGACGAAGCCCAACTCTCGGACGAGGCCGACGAAATACCAGAAGCCCAACCGGATCTGGCCGAACGAATCATCTATACCTCCAAGGTGACCCAACTTGTTAGGCTGTCTAACGAACAATTTTTACAGCCCTCCACGGCCGAGACCATTGCCCAGTCGGTGGCTCGTGCGGTCACTCGCCGCGGTGACCTGTTCTTCACCACCCAGCCCGCACCTGTAGCGCCTGCCGTGGCACCAGTCGCGGGCCTGTTCAACGTCCCGGGCCTGATCGACGGCGGCCACGTCGCCGACGACCTCGACGTACTGATCGACCTCATCGCGACGCTGCAGCACAACCTGGCGACACCGAGCCTGCTGCTGCTCGATCCGACAGGATGGGCAGCCTTCCGCAAGTTGAAGACGGGCACCGACCGCAACCTCAGCCTGCTTGGCGCCGGCACCAGCGACGCCCAAGCCATGCTGCTGAGCCTTCCGGTCATCGTCAACAACGCGGTGCCCACAGGCGAAGGCGCAGTCATCGACCGCAACGCGATCATGTCCGCAGTCGGCACACTCAAGGTTGCAACCAGCGACGACCGCTACTTCGAGACCGACAGCGTCGCCGTCCGCGCCACCTGGCGACTCGGCCACACCGTGGTCCGCCCAGAGCGCATCGGCACGTTCACCATCGGCGAGGGCGGCAGCTAGACGTGAGGCAGCAGCGCAGCGGCGACGTCGGCAGTGTCATGGCAGCCGACACCGTCGCGCCTGCTGCACACGAAACCCGTTGGCCGCGGCCTGTTCTAAACGCGCCGAGCAGGTCGCGGTCGGCGGGCCAACCGCGAGAGGTCTACTGATGTCGAACACCTCAACCCGCCTGCGGCGCGCCTGCTTTCGGCGCGACGACTACACCTGCGTCCAATGCGGCTACGAAGGCGAACCCCGCAGCGGCGAGCTGCACGTCGACCACATCATCAACCGCGCCGAAGGCGGCACCGACGACCTCGACAACCTGCAGACCTTATGCACACGCTGCCACCAACCGAAGAGCCAAGCCGAAGCCGCACGCGGACGACAACGCCACAGCGGCAAACGCCGACCACCACTACACCCAGCCGACGCCATGTCGGATTTGCTGTGACAGCATCACCGCAGCTCAAGCGCATAGGGGGGGTAACCCCGGCGGGCAAGGGCCTACAGCCTGTCGGCATAGGGCCCGCCTGTCCGCCGATGCGCCGGGAAATTCTGGCGGGCGCCGTTCTTGGGAGGGCTGAATGACCACTTCTGCCGCTGGTAGGCGGCTTCGGGCCGCCTTGTCCGACGCACTGAAAAGGGAGTCCGAAAAGGCGGGTTTGCCGCTGGTTTTCGACGCCCGGGAGCAGGCCCATGTGGATGCGGCGGTGCGGGCGGCCGATCATGTCGCCAAGCTGCAGCGGCTGCTCAACGAGGAGATGCGCGGTGAGAGGCGTGTGTCTGTCGCGGCGAAGTTGATGGCCGAGATCCGGCTCCAGGATCAGGTCGTCGCCGACCATGTCGGGAAGATCGGCCTGCCCGAGCTGGCGCCGACCAAGTCGGCCCAGCAGCAGGCGGCTGCGACCGCGCGGTGGGGCGTGAACAGGCCGCCGAAACGAGTAAGGAGCTAAGGGGTGCCGATCGTTGACGGTGGCGCTGTCAGGCCACGGCGGGGTGTGTATGCGGCGGTTGCGGAGGCTATTGATGAGGAGTTCCGCAAGCTGGCGGTGTTGGGTCGCGAGCCGGAGGCTGTGTGGCCGCGGTGGCGGGCGATGATGGCCTATGGGGCGACGGTCGAGGTGCCGGCGTTTTTGGTGCCGCGGGAGATGCGGCCGCGGCTGGAGGCTGGGCGTCCGATGCTGGTGGCTCGCGTGTCGGCCGACGACGAGATCAGCTTCCGCGTCGAGACAATCGCCGAGGCTACAGAGCGTCTCGGGCTGTGAGCCTGCATGTCTGCTTTTTGTGCAGTTTCAACCGCGGCCGGAGCGTCATGGCCGCGGCGATGTTCAAACACGAGCTGCGCCAGCGCGGTTTAGGTGATGTGGTGCGGGTGTCGAGCGCGGGCACCTGTATCACTTGCGCGGATCACGGTCCGGCTGACGAGCGGGCGTTCTGGGTGCTGCACCGGCACGGCTATCGGGTGCCGCTCGGGCATCGCACGCAGCTACTCAACGCGGACCGACTGAACGCCGACCTCGTCGTGGCTTTCGGCGCCGAGCATGTCGACCTGCTCCGTAAGTGGGGCGTCGACGATGACCGCATCAGGTGCCTCCACGCGAAGAATCCGCACACTCTGCGCCAGTTTGAGGACGCCTACGGCCGGATCGAGGCGGCGATGCCCGCGCTGCTGGCGTGGGTTGAGCAGCGGCGCCCGGTGTGGTGGCGGTGGTGGAAGCTAACGCCGGATGGTGTGTTGGCGTCGCCGATTGGCGGATACCGTTGGGAGACGGCCGATTACAAGGCGTTCTGTCCGCACCCCATCAAGGGCAGCTGTAGCTGCGGTGTCTATGCGTTCACGAGCGCGGCTGACTGCCATGCCCATATCGACGCGACCGGACGATTCGCTCCCGACTTGCTCGCCCCGTCTGAGTGCGCCGGCGTGGTGCTCGGGCGGGTGCAGCTGAGTGCTGACGCCTACCTCGCCAAGGCCGGGCTGTCGGTGACTCGGCGAGGCGTGCCCAGGCGGGGTGACCCGGTGCGGTCCGCTTCGCCTGAATGGCTGGCATCGGGTGCCCGGATCATGCGGTTGCGCAGCACCGGCGATCAGGCCCTCGACGACCGGCTCGCCCAGCGATACGGGGTGCCAGTATTCGGCGATCGAGACAGGCGACACTAGGTAGATGAAGATTGCGGATTCGCGATCGGCTGCCCGCTATCCCGACTGGGAGACCGACCCTGTCACCGGCTACAAAGATGCAGTCGAACCAGCCGAGCCTGGCGAAATCCACGCTTGGCTCTACACGCCGGACGACGTTGGCCCAGCGCGCTGGATTCTCAATCAACGTGGCACGGCCCTTCTACAGGATGGGCACGTAGAGGCCGCATGCGGCCTAAGCCTTCGGGTCATCTATCGCATGTCGTTCGACATGACACAGGACAACGCGTGTCCCCGGTGTGTACGGATAGCGCGTTTGTGGCAGACCAGCCGCGCCGAGTATTACGAGCTGATCAGGGAGCGCCACGAGCGATGGGCTGAACGCGACAGGCGACGGTACAAAGCCCTCGACGCCAACGACTTAGCGCGTCAAGACTCATACGGTACCGACCCCATCGAGGACGACGACAGCGGCGAGCCGCTATAGGCGTCAGTTGCGTTGCTCGTTCGCCCACACTTCGCGGTACTTGCGGGCAGCCTTAGCGTCGTCCCACTCAAACAGGCTGTGTAGCGGGGAATCCGGCGACCGCGCCGCATCCACAACCACCTGCTCTGTCAGCTCGTCGCCGTGCTCGGCAGCAAGCCGTTCAAGCTCGCGACGCTGCTCAGGACTCATTTCTGGCACGGTCACATCCTTCCTGCCCTCATAGGTTCGGTCCTCGACCAGTGGTCGGCCGCTCGGCGCCGTGGCATGACGGGCGTTGGTAGTTGCGGCACCTGGCGAGCGATCAGCGCGCGGTGCTCCCAGTCGGCGCGGGCCGCGATCGCCTCACGGCTTCGACGTTCCCGAAGCGCCCAATACACGCCACCACCGACAGCGAGGCCGCCGAAAAGCCACGGGTGCGCGACGGCCATAGCTAGCACGAGGACGGTCAGCGTGACCGCAGCGGCCGGGTGCCGGTCGTACCAGGTGCCCCGATCGGGGCACCTGGACTCGTAACCGCACCGCGCGCAGGCTTGGCTAGCCACGGACCCATCCTCGCGCTTCGGCGGCCGCGTTGAGGAGCGCCAGCGCGAGGTCTTGGGCCTCGTCGGGCGAGAGCTCGCTGCCGCGGAGGCACACGTCGATCGTCGGGGCGTCCTCGCCGTTGTCGACTCGGCCGTCACCGAGCTGTACGCCTACGGTGCGCACTTCGGCGATCACTTCGGCGGCGCCGTTCAAGACGACGCGCTCCGGCCCGCGGAAGCAACGGCACTCGTTATCCCAGAATGCCCAGTCGTCGGCGTCGGATGTCGCACCGTCTGGCAGCGGAACAGTGGGGCGCGGGCTGGGTGTGGTTGTCATACTCATCGTGTCGAACTCCTTGCTTTGTCATCTGGTTCGGCCATTCCCCGGGGCCCGTTCCGAGCGGGTCGCCGGGGCCTTCCGCAGTATGCGGGAAGTCGTGGGGCGTGTGGGGCAAGATCGACGCGCCGTAGGGCGCGTCAGCAACTCTGGACGCACTTTGGACACAAACTTCTGTCAAAACGCGACAAAAATTGTTAGCTATAGGGACGTATTGTCGCTGGTGAATCCAGATTTCGGCCCCTGACCAGGTAGCTCTGTGGGGGTTCAAGTCCCCCCTCGGACACATCCGGCGACACGACTTAAGTCGGCCGTCGCCTTGACTTGTCGCAGATGCGGATCGTAATCAAGGCGGAGCCCCAGGCTCGCGTACACCTCGGCGCGTTCCGCCCCGGTCGCCGCACCGAGCACGGCTGACAGCCCACCCAGTTCCTCGACCAATTCGCTGATCTGTGCCGCAGACATGACGCGGGGCCGCTCCGCTTGCTCAAGACGGGCCTTCAGCTCGTCGCGCTCGGCGGTGCGGCGACGCAATGCGGCGGTTAGGTCCTCCACGGCCACGCCGGACTCCACGGCGCTAACCAAAGCAGCAACCTTGGCATTCGCCTCGCGAAGCTGGCGCTGCAGGGCGGCGTAGCCAGTGCCGGCTGCCGGGTCCACATCCTGCCCGCGTGCGAGGTCTTCCGGATCGGCCAGGCTGGCGATCCATTCGTCAAGTCGCGCAGTCACCTCGTCTTCACGGAGATAGACGGTGCGCGGATGATCACTCAGGTCCACAGGTACAGAGCGCGACTTGCCCAGCTCACAACGGTAGAGAATGCGGGTCGTTCGTTTCCCGACGCGAGCGGCCCCCTGCATCCGCCGTCCACACGCGGCGCAGAACAACAGGCCGCGCAGCGCATACGGCACTGTCGATTCTCTGCTGCAAACGAGACCGGGACCACGCCGTGCCTGCGTCCGAAGGCGAACAGCCTGCACCAGTTCATCGGGAATCAGCGCTTCATGTGTGCGGCGATCTGGTGCGATCCAGTCGGCCTCATCACGCCACCGCATGCGAGTCTCATACCCCGCCGCGACATCGTCGGGGTTGACCAGGACCTCGTATTTCTCCTGCTTGCCCCAAACACGGATACCGCGGTACGCCGGGTTGTCGAGTATGGCGCGGATCGCCGAATGGGACCACCCTCGCGGGTCACGGTGACGATTCCGCACCGGGTCGTACTGGCTCGGTGACGGCACGCCATCGTCGGTGAGCTGTTGCGCGATGTAGCGCAGGCCCGCTCCGTCGGCGTACATGCGGTAGATCCGCTCGACAACCGAAGATGTCGCGGGGTCAGGTTCGAGGCGGTGAAGCCGCTGCCCAAGATTGGCCTTAGCAGGGTTTGGGTGCGGGCCGGCATCGACGAGCCGGTAACCGTAGGGTGGTCGACCACCGAGATATCTGGCCGTGTCCTGCGCAAGTGCCGACATCGCGGTACGGACGCGCATCTGGATTCGAGCGCGCTCTCCCTTGCTCATGCCACCGAACAGAGTCATCACCAGGTCGTGTGCCTCGGAGCCGGGATCAACCGCTCCGCCGACCTCGGGTACCCACAGGCCGACGCCGTAGTGCGTGAGGACAGGGAAGGTGAGCGCGAACTGCGGCCCGTAGAACGCACGGGCGGGTTCCCCGATCACTACAGCATCAAAGCTACGGTCCCGACAAGCGACATCAGCAAGGAGACGTGACGCCTCTGGCCTGCGCTTCCACGGCAGCGAACGGCTCTGTCCCACATCGAAGTAGTCAGCGGCGAGGACTCCGCCGTGCGGAGTGATCAAGTCCATGGCCCGCCGCTTCTGCCAGCTGCGGCTCGCCTCCGGATCTTGAGCGTCCTCCGTGCTCACTCGGCCATAGAAGGCGAACCTCAGACTCACCCCACTACCCTTCCTGATCCGAGCATCCGGTCCCGCACCGCCATTATCACGTGTACCAGCGCGCTGTTGGCCTCGCGCGACAGTCGATAGTGGTCGGGCAGGACAATTTCAACATCCCCCACTGACATCGTCGGCGCAGCGATTCGAGCGTCACCCTCGCACCGGGCATTTGCTGTTGGGGATCCGTCAGCCATCGCATCCCCCTGGCAAATCCCATCGCTGGTTGCGGGCTTTGCCACGGACTTCCATCAGTCCGATGCGACGGGCGTCTATGCATCGGAGAGCCGCGGAGTTCACGAGGGTGCGATCACCGAGGCTGGTGAGGCCGGCACGGTCGAACTCCCACACCACCAGATCATCGCTATCGGTGGGGTCGAAACCTAAATCATGTTGGTATGCAGTGCTTTTCAGACGTTGTTCACGTGTCCAGGTGGCGCGGCGTTCCCGCAGCGCGGTCATCGTGGTGGAGTAGCGGCGGGATTTGCTGGTGATGTGCCCGCGGTAGCCCAGGGTGTGCAGCCACCGGCCGACACCGGCCAGTCCCCTATCGGCGAGTTGGCTGATGGTGGTCAGGATCGCCCGGACGTGATCGGACACATCCAAGTTGGCGATGGCCTCGGTGGAGATTCGTCGCGCGCTAATCCCTACGTCGGCTAAGGATTTGGTGACGTATTTCGCGAGGTAGCGAGCTACGCGGCGGCCTGGCAACATCCGGCCGTGTGGTGAATCGTCCTGCACAGCAGGACTTTCCGTGCCAGCGTGCCGGTTGTCGATGGGTTGAGTGTCGACTTGTGTGCCGAACCTGATCACCCGTGTCGCGGTATCTGAGGATGGGTCGGTGACCGTCACGGCTACGGTTCGAGCGGCCTGTTGGACGATGGTGGCCAGTTCGGTGGCTGTGAGGGGCGCTTGCCAGTAATGACCGCCGCAGTTATCGCCGTCGGGCGGGTCGAGGCGGATCAGGGCATGAATATGCGGGATGAGCCGGGCTTGCAATTCGACGACTTTGATGAAGCTGACCCGCACCGCATCCGGGTCGGCGCCCGTGGCGCGTAGCTCTCGGCGGAGTGTGCGGCGCAGGGTGATGGTGAAGCGTCGCCACAGTTCTGGCATGTGCCATGTGAACAGCACATGCCCGATGTAGTCGTAGCAGTCCGCGCAGATCGGCTGTCCCACATGGATGTCCGCTTCTCCGTGAGCTGTGCTGCACCACAGCGGTTTTCCATGCGGGCAGCGGCGGTAGCGGCCAGTCCCGTGGTGGTCGCGGCACACCCGGAGGCGCTTGTCGCCTGCACGTGAGGTGGTGTGGACCGGCCCGTAGCTGGGCGCGGTCAGGGTAACGAACACCTGCGGACGATCCGCCACTGCTTCGGGGATGTCGTGGTGGCCGCCGGCGGTGCCAGCGTGCACCAGTTGCCACGTGTCGCGAGCGTAGAGGTCCGAGCACGACGGGCAGATCTGGGCGCGGCGGTTATTGCACCGTGTCCACACGACCCGATCGCGGCCGAACTCGTCTGTACCCGTGAGTTGAATGGGGTGGGCGCAGAAGCCAACGGATTCCGCGCGCCGCCACCAGGATTCGAATCCCATTGAGGACGCGCGGCGCACCATCTGCTCCACCACCGCGTTGGCGTCGATTGTGGCGGCTATCCCGGGCAACGCCAGCGCGAGGGCCGTCGTTGCAGTAGTCACCGCTGACCCCGATCGGTGTTCGTGCGCTCGCTATTGGCCTGGTTGGTGCGGGTCGCGGCACGGGGTGCCCGGAACCGTGCTGCCAGAGTGGTGATGTCGTGGTCAGTGACGTGAAATGCCCGTACCCGCACCGGGTGGGCGGTGCCATCAATCATCATGTACCCGACACCCGGCGTTGCATCAGAGATACGGTCGCACTCCGCACCGGCATCCCTTGCTCCCTGGCCGAGAACCATGGCGGTTTGGGTGGCTTCGGTCAGTCGCAGCCCGATCCGCACGGTGAACAGTTGGCGCACGGGCAGTGTCTCTTTTGCCGGGTCTTGCACCGCGGCCACCACACTGATTCCCACTGCCCGGCCCTGGGAGAGCAGCAGGCCCAGGAGTTGTTCGATTTCGGCGCGGATTTTGCGATCGGAGACGTAGGCGGTAAGCGCGGCGATCTCATCGATGACCACGACGAATAAAGGTTCCGATGGGGTGGGTGTATGCAGGCGAGTCTTGCCACGTAGCCGGTGCGCCCGCGCGTGCATTACGTCAACCAGTTGGCGCAACAGGCGCACGGTGGTGTCAGTGGCATCGTGCGTGAATACCGTGAACATTGGTGCCCCGGCGCCCAGTTCCATGCCGCCTTTGGGGTCGATCACGCACAGCCGCACCAGCCCGTTTTTCACCTCGGGGGCGATGCCGGCGATCAGTGACCACAACACGCTGCTTTTGCCGGCCCCAGTGGCTCCAGCAATCAGCATGTGGTGGCCCAGCAGGGGCAGGTGCCACCAGTGGCGGGTTTCGGTGATCCCAACCCGCACCGCCCCCACATCCACCCGTGTGGCCGGGTTGGGTATGGGCAATGCGATCGGGTCCGCCAAGACATCCCCGCGCATGACGGTGATCTTTAGTTCCCCGGGCGCGGTCGAGGTGATCGTCAGCCGATCGGCGCGCCAGGCGGCGGCCAGCGCGTCGGCTTGTCTGTGCCAGTCAGCCAGGGATTGGCCGGTCACCACGCGCAGCTGCAGTACGTCGGTACTCTTGCCGATTTGTACCGACCGTAGTGCTGGCACGAGGGCGCGTTCACCCAGGCGGGCGGTGAGTCCGTGCAGGCTGCACACCGATTCCCAGCTGCGGCTGTAGCGCCACCAGCTCAGCCAGCGGTGTCGCACCGGTTCGGTCACCCAGGCTTGAAATGACCCTGGGTCTAGCCAGGCCCACCCCGCATAGGCAGCACCGCACGCGATGGCAGTGATCAAGCCCGCGCGTGGGCCGTGGCTGATGGCGACTGCCAGGCTGAGGATGATGGGGATGCTGAGGGCGGGGAACAGAATCGACCACCACAGCAGGTACCCCGTGGCTTTGGCCAGGGATAGGACGAGGTCTTCGAACCAATCATCATGATCCGACCCAGTGTTGTTGGTGTGCTTCTTGTTTGATGCCATGACCGATGCTCTCCGTAGGTGTTTCGCCGATAGCAGGCCCATCTTGGGGCGCGACCGTATGGGCGCCGCGCCCCAAAATCGTGGTTTATTTCTGCGGGCGGGCCTGTTCGTTGGGCGCACCTGCGGGTGTGGTGGAGGTGATGGCATCAGCGCGGAAGGCCACGCCGCTGCGATCACCTTGAGCCCACGGAATGGCCACCAGACCCGACACCGATACTGCCTGTGTCACCGACACTTTCGGATCTCCTGCCACCGTCACGTTGAGCACTTCGCCGCCGGTGTCGTCCAACGCCAGCAGCTGCGCTGCGTACAACGGCACCCCGGTCGCGGTGTCGACTTTCGGGCTGCCGGTCTCGAAGTTCAACCGCGGCTCGGCAGCCCTGGTGACGATGAATCGCGTCCCCGATGTATCAATTCTCAATCGCATTGTCCTGCTATTCCTTTCGTGATCTGAATGCGCCCGATGAGGCGCTCGAATCAGTTCACGCGGACACCGCGGACGTTGCGAGGGACGTTTGCAGGCGTTGCCGACACGGCCCCAGACATTTCGGGCACGACAGGGACATAGCTGCCGACACCAGGCAGACATCACCGCAGCAGGGAGGCGCCAGCCCCATGGCAAACTAGGAACCACGCTAGTGATGGACAGGATCAACACCGAAAGACATGTGCTGAGACGATGGACGATCAGGACGGTTGCATCGACACCGCAGTGATCCCCAACGATCGCCTCACGCAACGGCTGCACGCCAAGGGGATGTCCCATGGGCGGTTCGCCACTGCGGTGGGCGTAGACGTCAAAACCGTGCGCCGGTGGCTAGCCAACACCAACTACAACGTCCGCCCCGATAATGCACGCCGCGCCGCCGACGTGCTCGGCTGCAGCCCGCACGACCTGTGGCCCAACCAGTTCCAACCCTTTACCGGACGCGCGCTGGCGACAAACTCGGGCGGGCCGTTCACCGCGACGCTATATCCCAGCCGCACGCAGTTACCGATCACCGCGTGGCAGCAGCATTTCGCCGGCGCAACCATCTGTATCGACATACTCGTCTTGGCTGCCACGTTCCTGTTCGACACGCTCGACGGATTTCTCGACACCCTGCTCGACGCCGCCGCCCGTGGCGTTCAGGTGCGATTTCTCATCGGCGACCCCGACACCGCCACCACGATCCTGCGCGGTGAGGAAGAAGGCATCGGTGAAGCCGTCATCGCACGGTGCCGCACCTCCGCCGAACTGCTCACTCCACACGCCAACTCACCGGGGCTGCACATCCGCACCCACGACACCACCCTATACACATCAACCTTCCGGGTCGACGACACTATGATCATCAACTTCCACATCTATGGCTCACCAGGACGCAACAATCCCGTCCTCGTGCTGTCCCGCCACCAAGAACCCCGACTCTGGGCCACCTTCGAACAAGCATTTGCCCGCGTTTGGGACAACGCCACCCCACTGCCAACGAAAGGCTGATCCTCAATGCGCACCGACTACTACAACGACCCCGAAGCTCCCCAGCCCAACAGCGTGGTCCCGTCCGCCTCGGCCATCGTCACCGACGAACAAGGCCGCATTCTGTTGATCAAACGCCGCGACAACACCCTGTGGGCGCTCCCCGGCGGTGGACACAACATCGGCGAAACGATCGCAGGCACCGCCGTGCGCGAAGTGAAAGAAGAAACCGGTCTCGACGTCGAAGTCACCGCCCTGGTCGGCGTCTACACCAACCCACACCACGTCGTGGCGTTCACCGACGGCGAAGTCCGCCAACAATTCTCCCTGTGCTTCACCACCACCCTGCTCGGCGGTGATCTGGCCATAGACCACGAAAGCACCGATATCGCCTGGGTCCACCCTGACGACATCCCCACCCTGGATATGCACCCCTCGATGCGACTGCGCATCGATCACTACTCACAGCACCGCGACAGTCCCTATCTCGGCTGACCCACGGGCGGTTAGAGCCAGTCCCGCATTCGCCGGACAGCGGCTAACAGCTCCTCGCGGCCCGCATCGACCGCGCGATGCACCGGATCCTCAGGCCCATAGCGAGCCAACACGTCGCTCAATCGATCATCGGCTGAAACGGGTGCCCCGTCCGACCCGGTCGTCAAATCACAAAACGTCAACGCATCCAGGACGTCGCTGGGCGGATCACTGAACTCTGACAACCCCTCTAGACCGCGCTCGGATGCCTCCACACGCGCTCCGGTATGAAACGCCACCAACGACGCAACCAGCTCCCCAAAGCCGGCCGATCGAACAAACTCCGCTCCATCGAGCGGATGAAAACCCGTCCGGCGCACCGACGGCGCATAGCCGATATCGTGCAGCCACGCCGCCGCCACCAAACAATCGGCAGTCTCTGCATCGAAATGGCGACCAAACTGCTGCGCTGCCGTCACCACGCCGCGCACATGCGCCAACCGCCCAGACTGCCCTGCCAACCGCGACTCAGCCTCGCGCCGTCCACGCTGCGCCAGAACCCCGCTCACACCCGCAAGCCTACGAGTCCCTCCGCCACGGCGCAGCTCACAGCCGACGCCGCGACACCGAGCGCAACGTCTGGCGAGCACGCCATGCGACGATTACCTGCGGGCTTCGCTCCGCTCCCTGGGCTCCCGTCCGCTGGCGCTCCCGTCCGCGCCGGTCGCTACGCTTCGCCCTCCGTCCGCCGCCACACCAGCCCGTCTACGACCAGTCAGAGCCCACACCTCAAGGGACCTCACGACCCCGGGGTCCCACGACAACCCAGAGCTCTCCTCGCTCCTCGCCGCCACAGCGAGCTCCCGTGGGCAGCAGGCGCGCAAACGCTCATACACCGGCCCCCGACCAGCGGTGTGAGAACTTTCTCTACTGGTATCAAGCGCCGCGACGCCGTGCGCGCCCGAATTGAGAAGGCGCTGCGCGAGCTGCGTAAGCACAACGCCACGATCACCGTCAGCAGCGTGGCCCGCCGCGCCGGGGTAACACGCAAGAGCATCTACCGCCGCGAGGACCTGCTGGCTCTCATCTACGCCCACCGCCCGGTCGTGGCCGTTCCCACGACCCACCACCGCCGGGGACCGAAACCAGCATCGTGGCTGCGCTGCGGCCCGGCTGACTGCCAAGGACACCCAGATCGCCGAGCTCAGGGCCGCACTGCGTGAACGCGACCAGACTATCGCTGCCCTGCACGGTGAACTCGATAGATTACACCGCGACGGGCGCGGCTAAAGCTAAACCCCAGCACGCCTGCGGCGCAAGCGAATCCCGCGCTCAACGGTGGCCTGTGCCATGTTCGGTCAAGAACATGTCGTAGGCGTGGGCAATGTGTTCGGGGGTGGCTTCGGGATGCTCACAGGCCACCACGGCCACCGCGTCCATCGTGCGGGGACCAAGACCAGATCGACCGGGGGGAGCGATACCCTTGGTGAGCGCGGCGTTCAACAAGCCCTGGAACCGTTGGCCCAGCTCAGTCAGCAGCGGCTCAGCGCACATCACCGACGATCCGGTGGCGACGTGTCGAGGTGGATGGCTGCCCAGAGCGGGTTGGTCGGAGGTCACACGGCGCTGCGTCGCGTTCTGCAGGGTGATAGCGCTCGTTGCCGTCGAGCAGTGCGCCCCACGTCGCCCGGGCGATGTGCACCGCGCGCTTTTCGCAGTCAGCCGTGGATTGGCCTTGGGCCAGGGCGACCAGCGCATCAGCCAAGCTGGTTAGGGGGATCGCGTGGCGTCTGGATGTTCGCGCTAACTCGATGAAGGCCTGGTTGAGGTGGTATCGGCGCAGCGTGATCAGTACGCCCTCGGCGGTGTCGAGGATCCGGTCGGCACTGCGGCGCGGATCTGGCGTGCTGTGATCGGTGCTCACGTTCCTCCAATCTGTGTTTCGCGGGTCAGGCGACGAAGCCCTGCTGGGTGTCGCACGTAACGCTTGCGGGTAGCAGCCCGTACAGCCACACCGGCTGCCGGTGCGCTTTGGCTGCTGCAATCGCATGTACTAGCCATCGAATCGTGGTGCCTCTCAGGGTGTTCGGCAGGCCGGGGCTGTGTTGCCCTGCGGAGTGGCTTGGACGCTGTGACGCTCGTCGCAGGCCGGCCGACGTGCAAGCCCGCCGATGCCTGCGCCGCGCCCGATGATTCGGAGTGTGATCACCTGGCGCGGCTGAGCAACGCCGGCACCGGGCCGGCAGGTGATCGCGACGAGTCATTGCTGCGGTTGGGGCACCACCTCAATAGTCAGTTCAAGTGCGGGCAGCAGATTGATCAGCTCGTCGAGGCTGAAAGTGTCGACATACCCGTTGAACAGAGCGGTCACTCGGGGCCCGGTGAGCCCCAAGATGAGGGCGGCTTGTGCTGCACTCAAGCGTTTTTCGCTGATGCGGCTGGTGATCGCGCTGATCACTGCGCACCGGGCGGCGTCAACACCCCCGCTGGCCGGGTCAGCCCCGCGGCCCCCATCGACACCACGATTGACGCGATGGGGTTGTGTGCCCGGCGTCTCGCTCAGGTCGTCGGGTGAGTCCACCGCCGCCCCCGAGCCCGAGGTGTTGCCCGCAGCGCCGGCGTCGGCACGCAAGGTGTGGGCTGGCGGGTCACCCACAAGATCCGTGGTCATCGGGTGCTGCGCTTGCCCGAGCGTGTCAGCGCGCCTGCGGGCAGGCGGTGCCCGATGGCCGCGCGCACCGTGTGCGCCGTGCTGCTCACCGGTTCTCCAAGGCCTGCGGAGGTGGTGCCTGCGGAGGTGGTGCCTGCGGAGGTGGTGCTCGATGGCACAGCATCGATAGCAGCCGGCGCGGGCCAGCCCGCCCAGGCAGCGAGGAGCATCAACCCTGCGAATCCGCGCCGGGGCGCTCCGCAGATAACCCCGCCGTGCTGCGGATCAGCATTGCCGGGTGCCCGCCCCGACACCTGCCCGACGGTGAATGCGGTGGCTCCCGGGCCATGACGGCAACCGGGAGCCGCCGCGGGTGAATGGCCTAAATTACGCGCTGCGACGCGTTGTGCAGCGATAGGACGCGCGTCCCAGCGTGCACCGATGGCGACGTGAAGCGATGCCCGACCGCCCCCGACCCCTGACTGCCCCACCATTACCGCCAGCTCAGCTGTAGCGCTACGCAGGCCGGGAGGGTGAACCGCGGCCCCATCGTTCCCGATCATTACCGTGGGTGATCTATGCGAGCCAACATAGCTTTCATATAGCATTGGTGTTAGGTTGAGGCAAGAGCGGAGTATCGACCGAAAGGGAGCGCCCATTGCCCAACGACCAGCGGCCACGTCCAGGGCGCGGGGTGTACGCGATCTCGGTCGCCGCCGAGCTCACCGGTCTGGATCCGCAGACCCTGCGTCTCTACGAGCGGCGCGGGTTGCTCACCCCGGCACGGACCGGCGGGGCACCCGCCGCTACAGCGATGACGACGTGGTGCGCCTGCAGCGCATCAGTGCCCTGGTCGCCGGTGGCGTCAACATCGCCGGAATCGCCCAGATCCTGGCGTTGCAAGACCTCAACGGTGAACTCGAGTCCGACCTCAGCCACCTCAGGTCCGAAAACGCCCGCCTGCGCCACACCGGCCCGGGCAATGAACACCTGGTGGCGACTCGAGGAAGGGGAGCCCGTCAGCGATGAGGATCAACGTCGAAAACTGTCAACTGCCCGACGATGTGCCCATCGGCGACGCCGTCGAACAGCAGCAGCCCGTCGACGCCGATACCGAGGACGGCCTCGATCGTGACCACCTCGCCGACCCCCTGTAGCGTGATGCCAACCCCATCGACGTCAGCGATCAAGCCATCATCGTTGCCTGGCCCGACGACGACCGCGACGCCGGCACCACTGGCTAGCCTGCGGCTAGCCCCGTGTCGGGGGGAACTGGATGAAATCTCTGTCTCCGCTAGTCGGGGCGCCGATGGGATGGGCGACGTTGCCGAGCAGGTTAGCGTGGACGCTGGCGAGCTTGCGGATTACCGCTGGACAGGCAGGACTTCCACCGGCAAAGCCTGGTGGATAAGCCGCCGGCGATGCTGTGGCTCTGGGCCCCCTGGTGCCCGATGTGCCAAAAGCGAAGCGCCCGTGGTCGGTCAAGTTACCGTTTCCCACCCGGCCGTGAACCGGTGCGATCGCATTGCGAAGATCCGACTCGATGCCTGAGTATTCAGGGGATGGCCAGCCAAGCCACGTCGATGCTCACGGTGCCGATCCGGGATCGCGCCGCGCTGCAGGCGGTCAATTTTTTCATGGCGGACATGGAAGCCGGCATGGGCCCGTTCCTGGGTGTCTTGCTCGCGAGCCGCGGCTGGACCACCGGGGCGATTGGCACCGTTATCACCTTGGGTGCGATTGTCGGCATGTGCACGGTGGCGCCCGCGGGGGCGCTGGTTGATGCCACCACCCGCAAACGCGCCTGTGTGATCGTAGTCGGTCTAGCGGCCGTGGCGGCTTCGGCGGTGATTTTGACGTCGCGGCAGTTTTGGGTGGTCGCCGCCGCGCAGTCTGTTATGTGCGTTTCCGGGGCGATGATCGCCCCGGCGGTGATTGGCATCACACTGGGCCTGGTGGGCCAGGCCGGGTTTATCAGCCAAAACGGTCGCAATCAGGCGTACAACCACGCCGGCAACATGGCCGGCGCCGCGATTGGAGGTCTGCTGGGCTGGGTGTTCGGATACGCCGGAGTGTTCTGGCTTGCCGCAGCCTTTGCGGTGGTCACCGTCCTCGCGGTGTTGAGAATCCCCGCCGGTCGCATCAACCATCATGTCGCGCGCGGCGAGATCTTGGCCGGCGAGCAGCCCCCGGTCAAACGACTACGGGTGTTGGTAAAGTCCCGGCCGCTGTTGGCGCTGGCCGCCGCCGTGATGCTGTTTTGGCTGGGTAATGCGGCGATGCTGCCGCTCTACGGGCTAGCCGTTGTCGCCACCCACGCCAACGCGTTCACCACCGTGGCCAGCACCGTCGTGGTGGCACAGGCCGTGATGATCCCCGCATCCCTGGCGGCCATGAGGATTGTGCAAACTCATGGCTACTGGCTAGCCATTCTGATCGCGTTCAGCGCCTTACCCATCCGCGCGCTCGTCGCCGCCGGAGTCATCACGACCTGGGGAGTGATACCGGTGCAAATCCTCGACGGCGTCGGGGCGGGCATGTTGTCCGTAGCGGTGCCCGGGCTGGTGGCCCGCATCCTCGACGGCACCGGCCACATCAACGTCGGCCAAGGCGCGATCATGGCCGCCCAAGGACTTGGGGGAGCTCTCAGCCCGGTGCTCGGCGGGTTCACCGCCCAAATATTTGGTTTTTCAGCGGCTTTCGTGATGCTTGGCGGATTGTCGATGGGATCGCTGGCCATCTGGCTCGGGTTCGCGCCCATGCTGCGTCGCACCGGCAACCACATCTCACTGGCCTCTGCCCCCGTCGAGGCGACGTGAGCGAGGGATCCAACCCGTCACGGGGAAGGTACGTGCCCGGCGATATGGTCCGGGGGCCCCATGGGGCTCGCGGGCACTGCCATGGAGGTGACACCCAGTGTGCGGTGGAGGGGAAGCCGAGAAAGCCTTCCGGGACAACACCGTTTCCCGCCGCGTCACATCCCTAATCCCGACCAGTTCTCATCCACCATCCCATCCGGTCCCGTGTCGGGGCGGTGAAAGCTGGGCTGCGGGGCGCTGCGATGGAGTTCCGCTCTGGCACACCGGTCGTTGCCCGTATCCGGTGCAGGGCCGCGCGCCGGCGGGCCTGGCGGCGTCTGGCAGCGGGCCGGTGAGAGCGCTAAAGTTGTTGGCGCACAGTAATTTTGCTGCCCGCCAGGGTGGCGGGCACCGAGTGTGACAGGAGGTGGATTGCTGTGTTGCGTTTCGATCCGTTCACTGATTTCGACGCTCTGGTGCGTGACGTGCTGGCCGGGCCGGTCGGGTCGAGCCGCGGTCCTCGGTTCATGCCGATGGACTTGTGCAAGATCGACGACCACTATGTGCTGACCGCCGATTTGCCCGGGGTCGATCCGGGGTCGATCGACGTCAGCGTGGACAACGGCACCCTGACGGTGTCGGCGCGGCGCACCGCCCGCTCCGAGGAATCGGTGCAGTGGCTGACCGCCGAACGGTTCTTCGGCGAATACCGTCGGCATCTGTGGCTGGGAGAGGGCATCGACGCCTCAGTGATCAGCGCGACGTACGAAAACGGGGTGCTCACCGTCAGCATCCCGCTGGCCGAAGGGGCCAAGCCGCGCCGCATCGAGGTCGCCCACGGCGCGGCACCACACGTCATCGAAGGCCAAGTCGTGCAATCACCCACAGAAACCGCCTAGGACGCTGGTTGCGGCACCCGCGGCGGGCAATACCCGCTGCGGGTCTGTGTGCGCATGTCGGGGGCGGCGTTGTGGCAGCAGCGAATCCACACCATCAGATGATTACGGATCAGGCGGTGCCGCGCACGGAGCGAGCGCGGCGATACCTGGGTCATGCTGAGGAGCTGAGCAGCTGCCAGTCCTCGGGCATCCGATGTATTTTGACCGTGTCACCCTCGGCTTCCAGATCGATGCTGGCGTCTCCCAGGCGCAGGTCGGTCAGCACGACGCGGCCCCACGCCTCGGGCAGATGCGGTGTGACCGCTATCTGGCGCGCCGGCACGTGCGGTTCGAGTCCCAGCAACGATCTGAGCAGCAGGACCGGCGCGGCGCTGGACCAGGCTTGCGGTGAGCACGAGGTGGGGTACGGGATCGGTGAACCGAACTGCGACCGGGGAAATCCGCAGTACAGCTCAGGCAGCCGGGTGCCGAACGCGTCGGCGGCATCCAGCAGGCCGTTAGCCAACCGGTGGGCTAGGACGTGGGCTTCGCGCACATGCGGGTAGCGCAGCAGCCCGGCCACCGCGATCGCGGTGTCGTGCGGCCAGATGGCGCCGTTGTGGTAGCTCATCGGGTTGTAAGCGCCCATCGTGGTGGCCAGGGTGCGCAGCCCGAACCCGCTATCCATCTCACCGGATGCCAGGTGTTTGACCAGCGTTGCGGCGTGCTCATCGGTGGCGATACCGGTCCATAGGCAGTGCGCGACGTTGCTGGTCAACGCATCGACGGGCTGTTTGCGCCGGTCCAGGGCCACCGCGTACCAGCCGCGCTGCGGCAACCAGAACGCCTCGAGGAACCGCGTGCGCAACGCCTGGGCGCGCTCGCGCAGCTGCCCGGCTCCCGTGGGGTCGTCGAATGCCTCGGCCAGCTCGGCGCGCGCCAGCAGGGCCGCGTAGTGATAGCCCTGCACCTCGCACAGCGCGATCGGCGGCTCGGCGGTGCGGCCGGTGGCGTCGTTGATGCCATCGAAGCTGTCTTTCCAGCCCTGGTTGATCAGGCCACGGTCGGTGGCGCGCTGGTACTCGATAAACCCGTCACCATCACGATCGCCGTAACGCTGGGCCCACGACAGCGCCGCATCAGCGGCCGGCAGCAGCGAGCGTACCACTGACGGGTCGGCGCCCCACCGCCACGCTTCGGCCAACAGCATCACAAACAGCACGGTGGCGTCGACCGACCCGTAGTAGACGGCGCCACCCAGCACGTCGGTGCTGGCCGGGCCGCGGCGGATCTCATGCATGATCCGCCCCGGCTCTTCCTCGGTGATCAGGTCCACCCGCCGGCCCTGCACCGCGGCAAGCTGCTGCAAGGTGCCCACCGACAATCCGACGTCCAGCGGCAACGCCATCCACGCGGTCAGCAGGCTGTCGCGGCCGAACAACGTCATGAACCAGGGCGCTCCGGCGGCCACGAACGAACGACCCTGACCGCTCTCGTCATGCATCAGCAGCGCGCCCAGGTCGCTTTCGGTTTGCCGCAGCACCTCGGTGAGCACGCGATGACCCGCCTCCACGGTGGTCGCGGTGTGCCGCCAGGCCTCCAGTTTGCGCGCCGGGGCACTGGACTGCAGGTTCTCGCCGCGACGGAATCGGGTTCGCACGGTGTTGTTGGCCCACGTCGGCTCGGCGAGGATCTCGGTGTGCCAGCGCTGGCCGGCAGCCACCACCACCCGCCAGGTCAGCCACCCCGGTGCCACCACCGGCTCCCCCGAGGCGGTCACCCGCAGGCCGCGGACCCGATCGCCCCACTCCAACAGCACCAGTTCACCGTCGATGGCGGCCACCTCGGCGCCACCGCGCGCCGCGCGGCCCTCCTTGACGGCGAATAGGTCCGCGAAATCGGCGTCGACGTGCAACTGCAACACCACCACGGTGGGTTCGTGGTCGAGGTTTTCCACCGAGATGGTCTCGCGCAACCCGTCGGCCACCAGCCGCTCCCGAACCAGCAGAAGTGTGCTGTCGGCCTGGCCGCCGCGCGGGGCGCGGCGCAACACGAATTGCGCGGCAAACCCCGCCGACGGCTGCACCGACAGCGGTTCGGGCGGCTGGCCGTCGACCCGAAGCTCCCACCGAGACAACACCCGCGCGTCGCGGAAGAACAACCCATGCGCGCGGCCCGCGACCACGTCGCCGAGACAATCGGACAGGCAAAACGTCGACCCCTCCACCAGGGTGACGGTGTCAGCGCCGGCCCCCAGACGCGCCGGCGCACTGGTGTTGAACGCCGCGGGCGCGTCACTCATGCGGTGACCATCTCATCCGTCGACTCACGCCGCCGGGATATCGGGTTGCTCGCCGCCCGAGTAATCTCTTCGCCGTACAGCAGCCGGCGATAGATCCGCTCGTAGCCCGAACCCAACTGCGCCACATCGAAGTTCGCCGCGACATGCCGACGACACGCGTGCGGGTCAAGACTGCCCGCCCGCTCGATCGCGGCCGGCAGCTCAGCCGGCTGCTCACAAATCACACCGGTGACTCCATCGATGAGAACCTCAGCCACCGCTCCGCCGCGCAACGCCACCACTGGCGTGCCACAGGCCATCGCCTCGATCATCACGATCCCAAACGGTTCCTCCCACTGAACCGGAAACAGTAAACACCGCGCACCGGCGAGCAGCTTGCGCTTGCTGACCGCGTCAGCCTCACCGAACACGTGATCGCTGCCGGTCAGCAGCGGACGCACCCGCTGATCGAAGTAGGCCTTCTCCGACGCTTCCGAGCACTTGCCCGCCAACACCAGCGGCACGCCCGCCTCGTGGGCGGCCTGCACGGCCAGGTGCGCACCCTTATACGGGGCGAAACGGCCCAAGAACAACGCATAGTCGCCCTTGTCGGTTTCAAACGGCCACTGCTCGACCTCCAGCGCGTTATGCACGCGCCCAACCCAATTCAGGTCCGGGGCCAATTCGCGCTGGCGATCGCTGATCGCCACCAACGCCACGTCTGCACCCAATCCGCGATAGTACGGGTACAGATCGGCATCAATGGGGCCGTGCACCGTCACCACCGTCGTCAAGCCCAGCCCCCGGTAGACGGGCACGTTGAGCACACCGGCAAAGGTGTGATCGTGCACGATATCGACGCCCTGATCCGCCGCGAGGTCCGCGACGGCGTTACGAACCTTCAATGCATGCATGACCTCCGGATAGGGCTCACCAAGCCGATCCGGAATCGTGCGATCCCACAACGACACAAACCGCGCCGCCGTGCCCGACTCACCAGCCCCCAACACCGTCACCTCATGCCCACGAGCAACCAAAGCATCCACAAGATCAGCAAGCACCGCCTCCACACCCCCATAGCCCTTCGGCGGAACGTCGAAATACGGCGGCGCCACCTGCACAATCCGCAACCGCCGGGCCCGACCATCGGGCCGAGAATGCGTCGACACACCCTGCACGAAATCGATGCTGCGCACTCGGATTTCCTCCTTTCCCAACATCCACAAGCGTTAGCACTTCGATTCCTTGAGTGCTAATTATGGCCCGCTGTGCACGCGCCCGCCACACACCCCAACCGTCACCGACACCCCGCCCGCCACACACACGACGACGGCCGCAACGAGGCCCGTTGCTGAGTGCCTAAAAGCCGAGCGCGATCACCACCGATCGCGAGACGAATCAGCGTTAGCCAGCACCACTCACGAGCTGGCGCCGCGGCCAAACCGGCTCTTCGTGATCGAGCGTGCACCGGTGGTTAGCGGAACGCTGGGGAAGGGTGTCGTGTCGGTGAGCTGAGGCGGGCCCTCGGTGGGTGACGATGCGGGTTCCTACACCAAGCTCCACCAACACCACCGAGGGGACCCGTTGCGCGAGGCCAATGCCTGCCCGCGCTCTGTTGTTGCCGACACGATCATGCGCACGATCGAGTTGGGGGTGACGATCACCGACGCCGCCGTCGACGACACCCAGACCACGATCTTCTGCACCCCCGTGGTGAGGAATCCGCGTTGTCCGGACTGTGGGCGCGACGGCAGGTATCGCGACACCGTGACGCGGCCATTGACCGACCTGCCTGTGGCCGGCCGCCGCCAACCAAAACACCGCGGGGTACCCGAACTGCCAGCCCAGCAGCCCCGACAGCGCAGCACCGGCCATATTGCCAGCGTGATTCCAGGCCTGGTCGCGACCGTTCTGGCCGGTGAACCCGGCCTGGCCCACCACACCAAGGGTGATGCCAATCACTGTCGGGGCGAGGTCGCGTCCGAAAGCCGGTGTAAAAGGGGGCCGGGCGTAGGTTCTGCTTCGAGACCGCCAAGTCATCGAAGTGAAAGGACCTACGCCCGTGCCTGCACGAGTATCACCGACCGATCGTGTTCGCGCCAAGATCGACGAGCTGTTCGCCTCCGATCGTGAGCTGCCCGACATCTTGGAGGAGGTGGCCCGCCTCGGCGCGCAGTTGCTGATGCAGGCCGCGCTGGAGGCCGAGGTGACCGAGTTCCTGGGCCGGGAGCGCTGCCAGCGCGCCGCCGCGGCACCGGATGCCCAGCCCGGGTCACGCAACGGCTATCAGCCGGTGACGGTCAAGACCACCGCCGGCCCGGTCACTTTGGAGCGGCCTAAGCTGCGTGACACGACCACCGCGTTCGCTTCGCGATTGTTCGGCAAGCACGTCACCAAGACCAACGCACTGGAGTCGCTGGTGATCGCCTCATTCGTGCGGGGGTTGTCGGTGCGCGATGTGGAGGCCACCCTGGCCGACGCGCTCGGTGATCAGGCCGCGATCTCGAAATCAACGGTGTCGAGGTATGCCAGGCGATCAAGACCGAGTACGACAGCTGGGCGGCGCGGAGGCTCGACGAGGTGGTGCTGGACTACCTGTTCTTGGATGCGTCGTTCTTCCGGATACATCCTGGCTCGCCGGCCGAGCCGGTCTTGGCCGGCTGGGGCATCACCACCGACGGCAAACCCGTCTTCGTCGGCCTGGCCCCTGGTGCCGGCGAGTCGACCGACGCCTGGGCCGATTTCTTGACCGACCTGCGCGACAGGGGCTTGGGGTGCCCGCTGCTGGTCATCTCCGACGGCGCGGCCGGCCTGATTGCCGCGATCGAGCAGGTCTTGCCGGCCGCGCTGCGGCAACGCTGCCTCATCCACCGGCTACGCAATATTCTGGTCAAGATCCCCGCCGGGATGCAGGCCGAGATCCGCGACGGCTACTGGGCCTGCTTTGACACCGCCGAGGTCAACACCGGGCCCGGTCCGCGCCTGGTCGAGCTCGTCGACGCCCGGCTGACCGCGTTCGCCGAGCGTTACGGCACCACGTATCCGGCGGCGATGAAGATCGTGCTGACCGATCGCGAAGGCCTGACCGCCTATCTGAGGTTCCCGGCCGAACACCATCACCGCATCCGCCACTCGAACTTCATCGAACGCACCTTCGGTGAAACACGGCGCCGCGCAAAGGTAATCGGCCGCTTCCCCGGAGAAACCAGCTGCATCAGCATCGCCTGGGCTGTCCTCGACCGCGCCTCCCGCGGCTGGCGCGGCCTCGCCATGACCCCCGCGGGGCTGCGTCAACTGCAAGACCTACGCCGCAGCCTGCTGCAACCACCCCGCCAACTGCGACCCCAGCACAACCAGGACTGCCCAAACAACACCACCGAAACCGCCAGCGCCACGGCGTCACATCAACCACCGAAGCCAGAACCTTCATCGGCCTCATTTACACCGGATTCCGGACGCCACCATCGTCACCCCAGCAATACACATGGCGGCCTGCGCAGCACCGATGACCCAAAACTGTCGCGCCGAGAGGATCAGCGCAGAGGCCGTCACCGTGCACGCGCCGACGGCGACGACACAGGCCCGCTTGCGCGTGGTCGCATCAACCAGCGCTCCCGCCGGTGCGACCGCGACCATGCCAACAATGGCACCCAGGGTGACCACCATACCGGTAGCGGCGGTGCCCCAACCACGACTCTGCAACACCACACCAAAAACGGGCCCATGCCGGCCGACATGTCGGCCATAAAGAAGTTGACGGCAAGTAAGGCTGTCCGATCACATCTCGACCCAATCGGCCTGGTCATTGGCCCCACTGCACCCCACCCGATAATTTACTCGACCGCCAAGGGCCCGCGGCGTTCGATTAGTGTCACTGCTGCATCAATCAGATACTTCGCGATAACATGAACAGCGGAGCGGGCAGGCAGCACCTTGCACACGAAGGCAGGGTTGCTTGCTGTCGCGCGGCGGATCACTTCTCGGCAGCCGGGGGCGAATTCAGCCCGCTGCTCAATAAACCCGAAGGCATACGGGCTTATTGAGAAGGACGTTCGCTCATACCGGATGCAGTGCCCATCGGAGCTAATGGCGTAACCGCAGACCTGATCGGCGTCGGCGGTCAAGGGCCAAAATGGTGCCGCCACGTCGAAATGGCACACGATCTCAAAGTGAGAGCGCCCTGCGGGCGGCGCGTCGCGATCCGCGAATCGTGAACTACAAGTCGTGGCGATGTCATAGGGGCGCACCCGGTATTGGCGCATCAAATAAACAAAAGCCTCTGTTGCCGCGCGAGCCGCCGCGGGCAGATCTTCGGCCCAGGCCGTCGCTGCCGACGCCAGTTCACCGTTACTGCGGTGTTGGGACTCCACCTCCCGATCAGGGATAACGATCGATGGCTGCAGACATATATTTCTGATAACACAAGCGGAAAACTTCCACAAGCTGTAAGGGCAGGTTTGCGCTGAAAGCACGGCCTGGGCCGGTAGGCGGTCGTCTCCCGAGAACCTGGCTACGTCGAACGGCCCTGCAGGCGTCGGACGGGCCGCAGGTGGTGCAAGTCGATGCTGAACAGTGCGTGATCGACTCGGGCCAGTCGATCGGGCAGGGTCACGCCATTGTCGAAATTTGATGTTGGTCGCCTGGGAACAGCCACCAAGATATCGAAGGCGCGCGGCCCGAGCGCCGTAGGCGACGATGAACACCTGTGTGGGCCTGATTAATCTGCCCCCGCGCAACCGCCGTCTCCGAGATCGTCGTGGTGATGTCCTCCCGAATCGCCCGTGGTGACATCCAGGTAAAACCCCGAAGTGCCGATGACCGAACCCGACTCGTCGACCATGCTGTCACCCACCACGACCACAAAGCGGGTATGCCCGGCCGTGTCAATGATGCGGTGCCGACTGTTAAAGGGCTCCCCCTGCAGCACCCGATCCAAAACAGCCGTGACTTGCTGGCGATCGTCGGGATGTTTGTGCAGCAGGAGCAGCTCGGTGGTCGGTGTCACCGTTCTCGGCTCATAGCCATGCATCCGGGCAACCGCCTTTGACCACTCCCAGCGCTGGCCATCAAGGAAAAACCGGAACCGACCGACCCGCTGCGCCGTGCCAGCCACCACAGCGGCGTCATCGAAGTCGTCAACCACTTCACAACCTCCTGCCCGCACCGCAGAAGCCTCTGTCTGGGCTGGCGTGTGGGCGCGGCGAAGCCTCCGGGGTCACGTAGCACATCGGAATCGTCACCATCTTTGTCGAGCTCCCGACATAGTTTGCACTTTTCGACACTGGCTTTGCGCTCCGAGTGTGATCTGGCTGGTCGCGATAATCTGTTCCTAGCAACAGAGATAATTCATGTCAAATGCATGATTCTTCGTAGCTCACCGAGCCGACATGTCTATGTCCGTAAACGGATGTGGCCCCACCTCCTGATCTTTTCGACCCCGAACCGACCCGACGTGACCCGTCAGACCGCCTGATGCTGAGCAGTGATTACTGATGCTGAGCAATGATTAGAGGTCTGTAGATGAGCCTCGGCGAGGCGGAACGGGCGGACCTTCCCGAGGACGATCTGAAGTCCGTTTGTCTGATCAAGGACCGGCGTCGGCGCCCTGATTCGGGAAGCTACGCCCATGCTCACGGTTGTGGCAGCGGTGCGCCCCCTCTGCAACAGCACGAGAGATCGCTACGCTTGCATCCACTGCACGCCCGATGACTCACGTCGCAAACTCGACTGGTCAGGTCAGACTCAGTTGAAAGGTCTCGACCCGTGTCGCAGATGGCCAAGTCCCCCTCGGACACAATCTTGTTAGCTGGCAGTGTCCGTAAATCAGCTCCGAACTGCATCGGAGCGGATTTTTCGTGGTTGCTTACGTCCACTCGACACCGACACGGACCCCCACAACTAACGCCGGCGGCGAAAGCACCGCCGCGAAGAACTCACCACTGCGACCACCGAGGTCGCAGGCGATCAGACCTGCCGATTAGTAACGGATTCAAGAGGACCGTGAATTGCTTCGACATGTCTCCGGACTCACCGCGATTCAATGCGCCGCGTCCTGGTGACACTGGCGGACGTAAAGGTTCAGCCGGACTGTGGTGGATAGTCTGGCGACCAAGTACCTGACAACGACGGGGAGCAGAATGGTCGCGTTGGGCGGCGGTGGTATCGCAGCCTTCGGTCTCAGGTACCAGTACCTCGTAACGGCCGAATACGTCTTGGGCTTCCTTCGAAATAACCTCGCTCTGATACCGCACACGACGCTGGTGATCGAGCCGCTGCATAGGAAGGACGATGGCAAAGACGACGATGTAGTCGACTTCGCGGTCGAGATCGACGACGAGCCATCGCACAACGTGCAGGTGAAGTCGTCCTCTGAGCCCGATGATCACCCACTGCAACCGGCTGCTGCGGGAGAAGTCTTCGACCGACTTGTGATCCACCCCGCTGAAGAGAGAATTCTGCTCACGAACAAGCCCCTCTCGCCCGTCCTGGCCGACGCGGCGATAGAGCAAACGACCTATGCGAGCCGGACGGAGTACACCTGGCCGTCGGGCCCGCAGGCACCTGTTGGAGCTGCGGAACCGCGCATCATCTTCGACTCGCGAAGCACGGCTGAGTTGTTCGACTCAATCACGGAGTTGATCAAAGGTTTCCGCGTGGAGCGTGGACGCTCGCCAGGCACCGTCACCTGCCAGCTGCTGGTCTCGATCCTTGTCGACTTCATCTTCAGCGCTGCGGCGGGGACAGAACCAAGCAGAATTTCCGCCCTCGATCTCCTCGACAAGCTCGTCATGCCGGACGCAGCGATCGCGCAAGTCGCCGGCGGATTTGATTGGGGCTTACCGATTACCAACATCCCCAACTATCTGTCGACCGTTCCCAGGCTGGGCTACCTCAATGGGATTCAAAGCCATCTCGACCTTACGAAGGAAGTGTCGACTCCTTCTCGCGTGGTGTTAGCGGGCCGGACAGGAAACGGGAAAACCGTTCTTGCATCGGACTATTGCCATATTGAAGCCATCTCGTACGCGTTCATATGTTGGGTCGACTGTCGCGACGTTGACTTCATCGAACCGCAGATCCGCAATCTGATTGAGCAGTTGAACGAGACCGTCCCAGGTGGCACGACAATCGGGCCGGTGTTCGCCGGCATCCTCGGCCGCCACCCGGGCCCTTGGTTGCTCATCTTCGATGGACTCCAAAACCGCACAGATATCGAGGAATACATCCCGTCGCGAGGTTACGGCTCGATTATCGTCGCATCCAATAACAGTCTCAACTGGTGGCCAACTGCTCCGGTTATCGAAGTGGCTGAGTTCACCGAAGATGAAGCCATCGATTGCTTTGCAGCGTATGCGGATATCGGGCCCGCAGATCTCGACCGTGCCCGCGATTCGATCCGCGAGATTGTTGTCCGTTTGGGTCTGGTGCCCTTGGCTGTGAGCATGTCTGCGATCTACTTCAAGAACACTGAGGGTCAACTCGACGAGTTGGCTTTGCAGTACTTCAGCGATTTGGAAGCGCTCGCCGACGATGCATCGATACCGCCCGGCTTCCCGTCGACGGCGTTTGCAGCTATCCAGCATGCCGCCCGCAGCTTGGCAAAAGGCACGCGAACCGGGCAGGTGTACGGCAGGTCGGCGCGGGCCGTCGTGGAGATCGGCTGTCTGCTTGCACCAGAACTGTTGCCACTCAACTTCGTTCTGCAGGCGACAGACGAATCAGTCTACGTCGATCTTGCGAACCTCCCGGTACCAACCGAGGTAGATCAAGCTGTTCGTCGGGGAGTTCTGTCTGCGTTGCGCACGCAGTCCATCGCTCAGCGAGTTGTGAACGACGGGGAAGGTAACCGCACACCCGTCAGTGAGACGGTTGCGGTCCATCCCCTCGTACACGACATTCTCCGCCGGTCATACTTGGCCGCTGTACCCCACGGCTATCTAGAGTCCCAGTGCACCGTATTCATGTACTTCCTTGTCGGGTGGCTGGGAAAGTTGCGCGACCAAGGCGAATTCTTCGCAGTCGAACAGCTTCGCGTCCACGCCGATGATCTTCTGGCGCTCATCGCGGAGAACGAGCCGTTATCATCGATGTCGAGGCAGAGTCTCCGTGTATTCACCTACGCAAAAGCACTTCTGCGCGCCGAGCTCAGCACGTGCGCAGCGAGTCGTGGCAGGCTGCAGCAGGCACTTGAACTCGGTCATGCCGCAACACAGGACCTGGCGCCGTGGCTGCATGAGCAACATGCGCGACTCATCCGAGCCAAGATTCTCAGCAACATGATCGGCGATCTATCCATCGGCGAGGCAGCCCCGGAGATGGTCTCCACACTCGTGAACCCACTCCTGGTCGCGGTTCGCGAAGCTACAGCCAGCGCGGACGAGTCGAAACGCAGGTTCGGCTACGTAATCGCCGCCGAGACCCTCAGCTACCTCAATCGCACCGATCTGCACCGCAATTCGCCGCTATTAGCCGGAGCGCGGACCGAACTCGCCGGCATCGCGGACAGTGACCCCTCTGCGAATCCTGGCGGTGCGATACAGAACAATCTCGCGAATCGTCTCTACGAGGCGGGGCAGTTTGAGGAACTCCTTCGTCACGTACTCCTATGGCGGGAAGCCAATGAGTCAATCGAAAACGGCGTGCTCCTCGACGCGTTGATGATCGTGTGCCAACTCCATACTGACGATATCGACAATGCGCTAGCCGCGACTGACGCTCTCGTCTCCACCAGCGTGCACGCCAACTACGTACTTCTATCCATGCACGAAGCCTTGAAGAAAGTTGGCCGAGAACTCCACCGGGTGATCCCTACGCTGCCCGCACATCGCGATCGTCTCCAATCCGCGCTGGAGCGCGTACTTGCGCGATACAACCAACTCAGCGATTTGTCGGGAGGAGCTCCTCCCGACAGCTAGGACACTCGAAGCACTGATAACACCCAGGATTGTCAGCCGCCGCTCAGGACTCGCAGTGCTGCGTGCCCTCGTCGTGAGTTTGTCCCCGTAGCTATCCACGATCGATGGCCAAGATCACTGAGCATCGTCCACAGCGCGGCGATACGTTTGCGGTCGCTGCCAATCATCCGAGCGCGATCACCAACCGGATCGGTCACTGCGCAGGCCAGCACTGCCGCGTCATCGAGATGGCGACCGCGATCACGCGAGTCATCCAGGTAGGCAGCGCCTTTGAGCACCAACGCGCCCAGCACGTCAGGAATGCTGAGCGTGACGGCGCCCGCGCCGGCAGTCACCTCACAGTTGACCGTCTTGCGCAGCGCCGAAGTCCCACCCGGGACGGCAAACACCTTCCGCTGCAACACCTTCGGATGAAGCTTGAGCGGAAGGCGATCGGCCACCATGACATCGACCGTCTCGCCGTCGCCAGCACCACGGACGAAACGGTGTACCGGCCCGCTGCCGACGGGTTCACGCAGGCGATATCCGAGGCGTTCCAAGTCACGCCGGACACCACCAAATGTCGCCGCTCCGGTCTCGATGTGCAGGATCATGTCCACATCACGCGTGGCGCGGGTCAGCGGCAACCCCGCCCGCACCGCATGCAGCTGCACCATCAATCCACCCACCAGCGTCCACTGCGTGCAGGGGACGGCGTGGGCGATCTCGACGAGCTGCGGCCACGGCGACGGCCATCCGCCGGCCGGGGCATCCACCTGCCAGAGCGGTCGATTCTCGGCCTGCGGACTCATCGGTCCCGTCGTCCCGACACGCGCCGGCCGGTGTCACCGGAACGAAACCGGTCGAGCAGATCCTCCAGGACACCGATCCCCGCAGCAGACTCACGGGTGTCCAGCGACTCGGCCAAGTCGACCGCCACCGCGGCCGTCACGATGTGGTCGACCGCGTAGCCGGCATCCTCAGGCACCACCCGCACGATCACGTCACCCCCCACGTCATCGATAAGCCCGGCCGCGCCGACCACGCCGGCCAAATCGCGAGCACGAACATAACCCTCGACTCGCCCATCGACAGCCGTGAGATCGAACAGCTGCGACATCGCCTCATCGTGCAATGCACTGACTCCCGAGGCCAGCAGCCCGGTATCGGTGCCCCACCCACGCATCCGAAGCACCGACGCGCGGCGACGCGTCATCCAACACAACTGCGACGCGCCGCCAGCCCGCAGCCGATGCCGCAGCCGCGACAACGCCGAGGCGTCCAGCCAATCCACACGCTCACCGGAGAGCAACGCGAGTGCCGCCCACGCCGTGGCCGGCGTCCATGGGCGCCCATTGTGGCGGACCTGGTTTGCCAGCCGATGCACCGACGCACCATCCAACAACAACGCACCGCCAACCGTCCGCGTCACCGTCAACTCCCCCGCACGGGCAAGCCGCGCGACCTGCCGCGCCGAAACCCCCAGGATCTCCGCACCTGCCACAGCCGTCATCTCACTCACACATATATAGTCGACCAGAGGACGCATTTACGCAATATATGCAGCTCAAACTCATGACGATGGCCATCGGCCGTTCCGTCAACGACCGAGTTGGAAGGTCTCAACTCGTGTCGCAGGTGGACAACTCCCCCCTCGGACACCCGACTGAGGCGAGCGAAATGGACGCTTGAGTTCATTTCCGAGCCGATGGAGTGTGTTGAGCTGCGCAGCCACGATCACACCCGTATCTACTGACGGTATGCCGCTTCGGTGGCGGGCAGACGCCCCTGGGGACCGTCGCCGACAGCCCACCGCCACACACCTGCAGGGATGTATGGCGGGCCGGTCGCGTCCGCCGCCCCCGGTCTTGCCACCGCACGTAGCCTGGAATGAGGCCCAGCAGCCGGGAGCGTAAACGAATGAACCCATCGAGTGGTTTTTTCCGGCGGACATCATTGAAGACGTTCGTCGACCGACGCGAGGCCGGACGCGCGCTGGCGCGGGAACTGACGTCCTATCGCGGCCGCGACGACGTGCTGGTGCTGGGACTGGCCCGCGGCGGAGTGCCGGTGGCCTGGGAGGTCGCCGCGGCCCTGGGGGCCCCGCTCGACGTCTTCCTGGTTCGCAAGCTCGGAGTGCCGCACTGGTCGGAGTTGGCAATGGGCGCACTGGCCAGCGGTGGTGGCGTGGTGATGAACGAGGACGTGCTGGCCAGCCTGCACGTCACCGACCAGCAGGTGCGCGAGGTGATCGACAACGAGACGGCCGAGCTGCTCCGGCGCGAACACGCATACCGGGGCGGTCGCCCGGTCGCCGACCTGCGCGACCGGATCATCATCCTGGTCGACGACGGAATCGCAACGGGCGCAAGCATGCTCGCCGCCGTGCGCGCCATTCGAGCCGCCGGCCCGAGGTCGATCGTGGTCGCCGTTCCGGTGGGACCGGAGTCGACGTGCCGCGAGCTCGCGCAGGAGGCCGACGACGTGGTGTGTGCGACGATGCCGCCCGGATTCGAAGCGGTCGGGCAGGTCTACGACGACTTCCATCAGATCAGCGACGACGAAGTGCGCGAACTGCTCACCACGCCGACCAGCTGAGTGCGGACCCGCCCCACGGGCGACGAGGGGTTTTACTTGGCGGGCTCGTCGCCGCGGCCTTCGGCCGCGACCCGAGACTCCTCGGTCTGCGCCGTCTCCTCGGTCGCCGCCGGTTCGCCCTCAGCCGGGACTTCCTCCGGGTAGTCGACGTAGTCGTCCTCGTCGGCCTGGGCCTCGCCGGCGTCCTCCGCTTCGTCGCCGCCCAGGTCACGTCGCTGGCGCTCCCGCAGCGCGTCGAGGATCAACAGCACCACGCCCACCACGCTGGCGGCGATGCACACCCAGGCCACCAGCTCATTGCTGGTGACGACCGCGAACACCAACGCGACGAGCCCGATCAGGGCCAATACCAGCGCAATGATGAGCATCAGTCATCCTCCAAGCAACGAGCGGGACGGCGGTTTCATGACCTAGTGTGCCAACCCCGAGGCTCGGCGAGTGAACGGCACGCCCGAAAGGCTAGTTGTTGCCCCGGTTGAACTGGTCGAAGCTGCCCGCATCCGCACTGGAGTCCACCGGTGCCGCCGACCCACGCTGCCCGAGTTCCTCGAGCTGAGATTCCAGGTAGGTCTTGAGCCGGGTGCGGTATTCGCGTTCGAACGTCCGGAGCTGCTCGAGGCGGCCTTCCAGGACGGTGCGCTGCTGGTTGATGGTGCCCATGATCTCGGAGTGCTTGCGTTCGGCGTCGGCCTGCAGGGCGTCGGCCTTCTCCTGGGCCTGCCGCAACTGGGTTTCCGAACGGGTCTGTGCATCCGCGAGCATTGCGTCGGCGCGCTGCCGTGCCTCGGTGACCGTGGTCTCGGCGGTGCTGCGCGCCTCGCTCAGAATCTGGTCGGCATTGGCGCGGGCGTCGGCCAGCATCTTTTCCGACTCGTTCTTGGCGGTCGTGGTCAGGCGGTCGGCGGTGTCTTGCGCCAGCGTCAGCACCCGGGCGGCCTTCATGGCCTGTTCCTCGTTGCTCACCGCCGCGGCCGGGGCTGCGGCCGGCGCCGGCTTGGCCGGCTCCGGTTCGGGGACGGGAATCGCCTGGGTGGGCGCGGCGGCAGCCGCCGGAGTGACCGAGCCACCACCGGAGGCCAGCTCGTGGTCCAGCTCTTCGATCCGCTGGCGCAGATCGCTGTTCTCCTCGATGAGTCGCGTCAGCTCGGCTTCCACCAGATCGAGGAAGGCATCCACCTCGTCTTCGTTGTAGCCGCGCTTGCCGATCGGTGGCTTACTGAACGCCACATTGTGGACGTCGGCTGGTGTAAGCGGCATTGTTTCGTCCCCTCAAGTTCCTGTCGAACGTTCTGGAAAGTGTAGAACGCAGTGGTAGCCGTAGCGCAACTGCCGTCCATCCTGTCACACCAGGCGCGACCGTTGCTGATTAGCCCAATAAATAAGAGCCAATTTCAAACATTGAGGCCAATAAAATCCGAAACCTTAGAAGTTTTAAATCGACGGAACCAAACCGATGCTAAAGCGTGCCCGTACCGTCTCCGGGCCGGAATGGGTCCACGCCGAGGGGCCGCTCGCGGCCTCCGGGGCGCCTAGGGAGCTACGCCGCGGCGCCGAAGGCCAGCTGCATGCCGATGAACGCGACGAGCAACAGCACCATGATCGACAGGTCGAAGCGGACCGCCCCGATGGTGAGTTGCGGGATCAACCTGCGCAGCAGTTTCACCGGCGGATCGGTGATGGACAGGATGATCTCCAGCACCACCACGGTGATCCCGGTGGGATGCCAGTCCCGGCTGAACGAGCGGATGAACTCAACGACGACCCGAGCGATGAGCAGCAGCCAGAAGATGAACAGCGCAAACCCGAGGATCTGAAAGAACAACACCAACTGAAGTGCCCCGACCTTAACGATGAGATGCCAAGCGCCGCGGACCAGCGCGGCGCCTGCCAGCCTACCGACTCTGGGTGAGAGGCCTTATCTCACGTGGCCCCTTCAGTTCCCCAAGAAACCGAACTACCGCGGCGAAGCCGACGGCGGATGCGCCTATTGGTAAGCGTAGAAGCCGGTTTCGGCGATCCGGCGGCGTTCCTCCGGGGACACGTCCACGTCGGCGGGTGAGAGCAGGAACACCTTGGTCGCGACCTTGTCGAAGGAGCCGCGCAACGCGAAGGCCAGGCCGGCGGCGAAGTCGACGAGCCGCTTGGCGTCCGCGTTGTCCATCGACACCAGGTCCATGATGACCGGGGTGCCGTCGCGGAAACGCTCGCCGATGGTGCGGGCCTCGCTGTAGTCCTTGGGCCGCAGCGTGGTGATCTTGGACAGCGGGTGGCCCTCTTCGAACATCATCGCCATGCGGCGCGGGTCCATCGCCAGCGCTCCGCGGGTGGAGTTGCGCAACCACGACCCGAAACGCGGCCCGCCCCGCTCGCCCCGGTCGAACTCGCGGGGGTGGACGGCGCCGTAGCGGGGCTCGTCCCCGTAGCCGCCGCGGTAGCCGGCGGGCGGCGGGTAGTCGGCGGGCTCGCGGCGCGGATCGTCGTAGTCGTCTTGCTCGTAGCGACCGTATCCGTCGTCAAATCGCGGGCGCGGAAAACCACGGGACGGAGCGTGGTCGTCGTAATACTCGTCCTCGTAGTCGTCCATTGGGGCCATACCGAAATAGGCCTTGACTTTGTGCAGTGTGCTCATTGCGTTGACCCTTCTAGCCCCTGGGAGTACTGGTGTTAGTGATAAAGCTGTTACTGCAGTGACTACTTACGGTGACGGTAACCGCCGCGGACCCAATAGCGCGGTACCGACACGCACACACGTCGAACCGTGTTTGACGGCGATTTCGAAGTCGTTGGTCATGCCGGCGGACAACCCGACCGCGTTGCGATGCGACTCGAGGACCCGCCGATGCTCGGATCGGAGCCGGTCAAAGGCCTCGTCGGGGTCCGAGTTCAGCGGGGGGATCCCCATCAGCCCGACCAGGTCCAGGTTCGTGGACTCCTCGACCTGGTCGCACACTTCGTCGACGGCGCCCGGTCGCGAAATGTCGACGCCGCCGCGAGACTCGTCGCCGTCGAGGCTGACCTGGACGTAGATCCGCATCGGGTCGGTGCGGCTGCCCTCGGCCAGGGCCGCGCCCACCGCCTTGTCGAGCGCGGTCACCAGGTGTGCGCTGTCCACCGAGTGAGCGGTATGCGCCCAGCGCGCCACCGATCGGGCCTTATTCCGCTGGATATGACCGACCATGTGCCACCGCGGATTTCCCACGTTCGCCCGCTCGGGCGCCGCCAGCAGCCGAGTGACTTCGGCCACTTTCGCCGTCGCCTCCTGGTCCCGCGATTCGCCAACGGCCCGGCAACCCAATCGGGACAAAATCACAACATCGGTTGCTGGAAAGAATTTGGTAATCGGTAGGACTTCGATTTCACCGACGTTGCGGCCCGCCGCTTCAGCCGCCGCCGCAAGGCGCGAGCGCACCGATGCCAATGCGTGGGTCAATTCCGATTCGCGGTCGCTTCGACTGCCCGGGGCTGGTATTCCTACCGCCATCGAGGTCACTCCATCCAGACCAGTGAGGCCAGCCGGCCGGTCGGCGCGTCCCGGCGATGACTGAACAATGCCGGGTCATCCACCGTGCACCGCGCATCGATGTCGATTGCGGTCACACCCAAATCCCTTAGCTGGCAAGCGATTCCGGCCCGCAGATCCAGTCCGGGTGTTCCGGCGGCGGTGGTGGTGCGGCTGCCCGGCAACGCGGCCTCGACCTCGTCGGCCATGGCGGCGGGCACTTCGTAATTGCGGCCGCTGACGGCCGGGCCCAACAGGGCCGTGATGTCTTCGGGCTGCGCGCCGAGCGCCAGCATCGCCTCCACCGTCCGGGCCACCACGCCGCGCTGGGCGCCGACCCGGCCGGCGTGCACCGCCGCGGCCACCCCGGCACGCGCATCGGCCATCAACACCGGAACGCAGTCGGCGGTCACCACCGCCAGCGCGAGTCTCGCCGTGCGGGTCACCAACGCGTCGGTGTCGTCGACCGCGCTGCCTCGCGCCCCGTCGACCACCTCGACCCGATCGCCGTGGACCTGGTTCATCCACACCACGCGGTTGGGGCGCAGTCCGACCGCCTTCGCCAGCCGGGTCCGGTTTTCGGCCACCGCCGCCGGGTCATCACCGACGTGGTCGCCCAGGTTGAAGGTGTCGAAGGGCGGCTTGGAGACACCACCGGCGCGGGTGGTGGTCACCCGCCGGACGCGAACGCTCACATGACCAGTATCGAAGATTCCGTGTCGGCCAGGCGGCCCCGACTGTTCCGATCGGGGGTCCAGGGTCACGGGCATGATCTCAGCGACGCATGAACGGCGGCACGTCGACGTCATCGTCATCGCCGCCAATATTCAATGTCGATCCGTTGGTATGAACCGGCACGCTGACCGCGTCGACCGGTTCGAACAACGTCGAGGTGAGCTTGCCCGCCTTCGCCGACTCGATCCGGTGCGCGCCGCCGGTCTTCTCCTCCCTGTCGGCGCTGCTGCCGATCACGGGTTTACGGCCGGCGCCGGCGGCGTCGAAGCCCGCGGCGATGACGGTGACGCGCACCTCGTCGCCCAGCGAGTCGTCGATCACGGTGCCGAAGATGATGTTGGCGTCCTGGTGGGCGGCGTCCTGCACCAGCGAGGCCGCCTCGTTGATCTCGAACAGACCCAGGTCGCTGCCGCCGGCGATCGACATCAGCACGCCCTGGGCGCCCTCCATCGAGGCCTCCAGCAGCGGTGAGTTGATGGCGATTTCGGCGGCCTTGAGCGAACGGCCTTCGCCGCGTGCGGAACCGATACCCATCAGGGCCGTGCCCGCGCCGGACATGATGCCCTTGACGTCGGCGAAGTCCACGTTGATCAGGCCCGGCGTGGTGATCAGGTCGGTGATGCCCTGCACACCGTTGAGCAGCACCTCGTCGGCGCTGCGGAAGGCGTCCATCAGCGATACCGCGGCGTCGCCCATCTGCAGCAGCCGGTCGTTGGGAATCACGATCAGGGTGTCGCAGCTCTCGCGCAGCGCCGAGATGCCGCTCTCGGCCTGGTTGCCGCGCCGCTTGCCCTCGAACGAGAACGGGCGGGTGACCACGCCGACGGTCAACGCACCCAGCTTGCGCGCGATGCTGGCGACGACGGGCGCCCCGCCGGTCCCGGTCCCGCCGCCCTCGCCGGCGGTGACGAAGACCATGTCCGCGCCGCGGAGCAGCTCCTCGATCTCATCCTTGGCGTCCTCGGCGGCCTTGCGGCCGACTTCAGGGTCCGCCCCGGCGCCCAGGCCACGCGTGGAGTCGCGCCCGACATCGAGTTTGACGTCGGCATCACTCATCAACAGCGCTTGCGCGTCGGTGTTGATCGCGATGAACTCCACGCCTTTGAGGCCTTGTTCGATCATCCGGTTGACGGCGTTGACGCCGCCGCCACCGATACCCACGACCTTGATCACGGCCAGGTAGTTGTGCGGGGGGGTCATCATTCGTCTTCCTCCCTGATGGGCTTAGTTCTCCCGGTGATGGGCTACCGGCGGTGGCTCCTCCGGACGTTCGCGGTCCTCTCTGGCAAACCCTCAACCTCAACCATAGAGTTAGAGTTATGTCAAGTAGTACCGCGCAACCAGAACGGTATGGGTATGGCGGGCCCTAACCCGGCAGGCGCGCCGACACGCGTTCCGCAAATTTCGCGCAATTTTCCCGCCCGGTGCGGCGTGCGCGCTGTTCGACGGCGCGTCGGCCCGAACGACGTGACAAAGATCGCTATTTGACCGTCGGCAGGTCGGGGCTGGACACGTCGTAGGTCTTGCCGGGCTGGGTGAGCAGCGCAGCCAGCTTCTCGGCCTTCTCGTCAGTGCGGTCGGTGGTCCCCCAGATCACCACCCGGCCGTCGCCCAGCGTCAGCGTGATCGAGGCCACCGAGGGCGCCGCGATCCTGCCGACCTGGCCCGCGACCTCGGGGCGCAGCGCAGTCAGCACCTGCAGCGCCGCCTTGGTCGCCGGGTCGTTCGGCCCCGGGTCGGCGACGTCGAGGTAGGGCAGCGCCGGTGGCGGCGGCCCGGTCGCGAAGTCCACGCCATCCCGGTCGAAGAGATGCGGGCCATCGGGAAAGTCTTTGACCGCCACCGGGACTCGCTCGACGATGGTGATCCGCAGCGCCGACGGATACTGGCGCTGCACCCGAGCGCTGGCCACTCGCCGGATCGCGGCCACCCGGTCGGCGACCTGGCTGGTGTTGATCTGTAGCAGCGGCGTCCCCGGCCGCACCCGCGCCGCGTCCAAGACCTCTTCCCGGGTCACCACCCCGGTGCCGACGACGACGATGTTGCGGGCCGACATCGCGGGCGTGAAATAGAGGATCAACGCCAGCCCGATCCCGACGATCACCAGCAAGACGGTCGCCAGCAGCATCTTCAGGCCCCGAACGACGCCGCGCGCAACGGGTTTGGGCTCGTTGACCAGCCGTCCGCTGGCGCGGCGCTTAGCCTCGCGGCGGGCCTCTTCGATGGCGGTGGCGCGGGCCTGCGCGGCGCGGCGTTCGGCCCGTTCGCGCCGGGCGCGGCGGCGGGGGCCCTCGACCTCGGCCTCACCGGTCTCTTTATCGGCCTCTTCATCGGCCCTTTGGTCGCGCTGCCGATCGGCCCCCGCATCGGCTCCCGTCCGATCCGAGCCGGCGCCGGTGGCGAGCGGTTCGGTGGCCGCGTTGTCGTCGGCGTCGCCGGCCGGCTGACGGTCGGCCTGTTCGCCGACCACGTTGGTCGGGACGGGATCGTCCGACTGCGTCATCGCAATGCCCCGGGGGCGCTGCGGTTGGCCCGCACCCGCAATGCCGTGACGATCTCGGGGCCCAGCAGGGTCACGTCGCCCGCGCCCATGGTGACGATGACATCGTTCGGCCCGGCGGCTGCAGCCACCTGCTCGGCGGCGGCGGAGAAGTGCGGCACATAGCGCACCGGCACGCTGACGTGCTCTGCGACGGTGGCCCCGCTCACGCCGGCCAGCGGTTGTTCTCGCGCGCCGTAGACGTCGAGAACGAAGACTTCGTCCGCCGCGTCCAGCGCCCGCCCGAACTCTTCGGCGAAAGCCTTTGTCCGCGAATATAAATGGGGCTGGAACACCGCGATGGCGCGGCCGTCGCCGCTCTGCTCGAGCAGGGTGCGGACCGCCGCCAACGTCGCGCTGATCTCCGTCGGGTGGTGCGCGTAGTCGTCGAACACCCGCACCGAGGCCGCGCTGCCGACTAGTTCGAATCGGCGGCGCACGCCCTCGAAGCCCTGCAGGCCGTCCAGCACGGCGTCGGCCGGGGCGCCGATCTCGAGCGCCGCCACCAGCGCGCCCATCGCGTTGAGCGCCATATGGCGTCCGGGCACCGACAACCGCAGCACCGTCGGGTGCTGCTCTGGGTCCAGTTCGGGGGCCAGCCGGATCTGCGCGACGGCTTCGGTGCCCTGCTGTTGCCACGACAACAACGTGGCGGCCAGTTCGCCGGACTGGTCCGCGCCCTCCTGCGCCGCGGATCCGTACCGCAGCACCCGAATGCCCAGCTCGGCCGTGCGCCGCGCCAGTGCCGCGGCCCCCGGGTCGTCCACGCAGACCACCAGCGCCCCGCCCGGGGCCAGCCGCTCCACGAAGGCGTCGAACACCGCGACGTAGGCGTCGGCGCTGCCGTAGAAGTCCAGGTGATCGGTCTCGATGTTGGTGACCACGGCGACGTTGGGCGTGTACTCCAGCAGCGAGCCGTCGCTTTCGTCGGCCTCCGCGACGAAGCAGTCGCCGCTGCCGTGGTGGGCGTTGGTGCCGGCCTCCCCCATCTCGCCGCCGACCGCGAACGACGGGTCGCGTCCGCAGTGCTGCAGCGCCACGATCAACATCGACGTCGTCGTCGTCTTGCCGTGCGTGCCGGTGACCATCAGCGTGGTGCGCCCGTTCATCAGCTTGGCCAGCACCGCCGGCCGCAGGATCACCGGAATGCCGCGGCGCCGGGCCTCGACGAGCTCGGGATTGGTTTTCGGGATGGCGGCGTGGGTGGTGACGACCGCGGTGGCGCCGCCGGGCAACAGGTCCAGCGAGGACGCATCGTGCCCGATGTTGATCTGCGCACCCCGGGCGCGCAGCGCGTGAATGCCGCGCGACTCCTTGGCATCCGAGCCGGACACCAGACCGCCGCGGTCGAGCAGGATGCGGGCGATGCCCGACATGCCGGCTCCCCCGATGCCGACCATGTGCACCCTTTGCAACTCAGGGGGTAGCGAGGGCGGCAGCTGTTCGGTGTTCACAGCTTTCCTCCGGCCGAGCGGCCGAGCTGCGCCTTCCTGGCGATGTCCAGCGCCGCCTGGGCGACCTGGCGCGCCGCGTCGGGATGTCCCACTTGCGCGGCGGCGGTGGTCATGGCCGCCAGCCGCGGCGGATCGCCCAGCAGCGCCGCCACTTCCCGGGCGACCAACTCGGGCGTCAGATCGGCGTCGGCGACGATCATGCCGCCCCCGGCGTTGACGACCGGCAGCGCGTTCAGCCGCTGCTCGCCGTTGCCGATCGGCAGGGGCACGTAGATGGCCGGCAAGCCCACCGCCGAGACCTCGGCAACCGTCATCGCACCGGACCGGCAAATCACCAGGTCGGCGGCCGAATAGGCCAGATCCATCCGGTCGAGGTAGGGCACCGCCACGTAGGGCGGGTCACCCGGCCGGGATTCACGCAGGTCGAGCGCGTTCTTGGGGCCGTGCGCATGCAGGACGGCCACGCCGGCGGCGGCCAGCTCGGCGGCAGCACCGGAGACGGCCCGGTTCAGCGAGGCGGCCCCCTGCGAGCCGCCGAACACCAGCAGGACCCGGGCGTCGTCGGCGAAACCGAAGTACCTGCGTGCCTCGTCGCGCAGCGCCGCGCGGTCCAGCGAGGTGATGGCCTCGCGCACCGGCACGCCGACCACCTCGGCGCGCGGCAGCCCGCAGTCGGCCACCGCGGAGAGCACCCGGTCGGCGCTGCGGGCGCCGACCCGGTTGGCCAGCCCGGCGCTGGCGTTGGCTTCGTGGATCACCACCGGGACCCGGCGCTTGCGCCCCGCCACCCCGCGGGCCGCGAGGTAGGCGGGCAGCGCCACGTACCCACCGAAACCGATGATCACATCGGCGTCGACCGCCCTCAGCACGGCACGGGTTTCCCGGACCGCCCGCCACACCCGCGAGGGCAGCCGTGCCAGATCGCCGCTGGGCTTGCGGGGCAGGGGCACCGGTGTGATCAGCTCGAGGTCATAGCCGCGCTCGGGCACCAGCCGGGTCTCCAGCCCGCGGGCGGTGCCCAACGCGGTGATCCTGACCTGCGGATCGAGAGCACTCAGCGCGTCGGCGACGGCCATCGCGGGTTCGACGTGGCCGGCGGTTCCGCCCCCGGCCAGCACGACCGACAGCGGCCTATGCGAGGTAAAAGAGGACAACGCGGCACCGGCGGGCGAAGGGTTTACCCCCCGCCCGCCGGTCGGCTTGTTGACCGTGTCGTTCACCCGTAACGCTGACCTTCCAATGCGCGAGCGCGTCGTGGCTGACGCTGGCCGGCCGCCTGGCTGACGCGGCGCTGGCCAGATCCATGATGCCTCGCCCGTGAGCGGGCGGTCCCCCCGGTCTGGCGAGCCGGCCGGCCCGCCGTTCGCGGTAGCGCCGGCCGCAGCGACGCGTCGGCCTTGCGGGAGGACTTGCGGGACGCCGTGCGCCCGGGCGCCCCCGCGCCCTTGCGGCTCGCCTCGGCCGACTTCGGACGGGCACGCCTGCGGTCGCGGAACGCCTCCAGCCGCGTCGGCGAGTAGGGCTCGGGTAGCGGCAGCCGCAGGATCCGGTTCACCTTGTCGTCGCGGCCCGCCCGCAGCGCGGCCACCGCCTCGGGTTCGTGACGGGCCGCGTTGGCCATAATGCCGATCATGAAAAGCGTTGCCGCGGTGGATGTTCCACCGGCGGAAATCAGTGGCAGCTGGATACCGGTAACCGGCAGGATGCCGATCACGTAGCCGATGTTGATGAACGCCTGGCCCAGCACCCACATCGTCGTGGTGGCGGTCAGCAGCCGCAGGAACGGGTCGGCCGAGCGGCGGGCGATCCGCATACCGGTGTAGGCGAACAACCCGAACAGCACCAGCAGCGCGAAGGCACCGATGAAGCCGAGCTCCTCGCCGATGATCGCGAAGATGAAGTCGTTGTGGGCGTTGGGCAGGTAATTCCATTTGGCCACACCCTGGCCCAGGCCGTCGCCGAAGATCCCGCCGTGCGCCAGCGCGAATTTCGCCTGCCGAGCCTGGTAACCGGTGTCCTGCGGGTCGTTCTCGGGGTTGATCCAGGACCGCACCCGGTCCGACCGGTAGCCGGCCGACATGGCCAGGATCGCGCCGGCCACGAAGACGGCCAGCAGCGAGGCGACGAAGACGCGCAGCGGCAGGCCGGCGTACCACAGCAGGGCGAGCAAAATGATGCCCAGCGACACCGTCTGTCCGAGGTCGGGCTGCGCCACGATCAGCGCCAGCGCGATCACCGCCGCCGGCACCAGCGGAATCAGCAACTCGCGCAGGCTCGCCCGCTCCAGGCGACGGGCGGCGAGCATGTGGGCGCCCCAGATGGCGAAGGCGATTTTGGCCAGCTCGGACGGCTGCATCGAGAAGCCCGCGACCACGAACCACTTACGAGATCCGTTGGCCAGGTTGCCGATGCCGGGAACGAGCACCAACACCAGCAGGATGACGGTGACGACGTAGCCGGCGAACGCGACGCGCCGGATGAACCGCACCGACATCCGCAACGAGGCGTAGCAGGCGATCAGCCCGATCACGGTCCACAGGACCTGTTTGCCGAAGATCACCCAGGCCGATCCGTCGGCATCGTAGGACCGCACGCCCGACGCCGACAGCACCATGATCAGTCCCAGCGTCGTCAGCAACGCGGTCACCGCGATGATCAGGTGAAACGACGTCATGGGCCGGCCGAGCCAGGCGCCGAACCGGCCGTGCGTACCGCCCTCTGCGGCGGTGGCCTTGTCCTTCTTGGCCTTGGGCGCTCTATCAACCTGCTTGTCGGCCTGCTTGTCGGACTGCTTGTCGGACGCTGCGTTCAAGCCGTCGTCCGCGTCGACGTCGTCGGCCGGCCCGGGCTCAGCCGTGGCGGTCCCGGTGTTGTCTTTACCCCGGCCCAGCAGCCGGGTCAGTGCGTTACCCACGCCCGCCCTACCGGAGCGCCGCGCGCACGGCCGCCGCGAAGGCGTCGCCACGGTCGGCGTAACCCGCGAACTGGTCGAACGATGCGCCCGCCGGTGCCAGCAGGACGGTGTCGCCGGGCTTGGCCACGGTGCGCGCCGCAGCTACCGCCGCGTCCATCACCGCCGCGCTCAGATCGCCACCGAATTGTTTCACTTCTGTCACATCTGCCCCAACAACCACAGCAGTCGCATCCATACCAGCATCCTCGCCTGTCACAACGTGGAGGACGGGTACATCCGGCGCGTGTCGCGATAACGCCTCTGCAACCTCTTGCCGATCTCGGCCGATCAGCACGGCCCCGACCAGCCGGGACGCCATCCTGGCCACCTCGGCGTCGACGGACGCGCCCTTCAGCAGCCCACCGGCGATCCAGACGACCCGGGGATAGGCCAGCACGGATGCCTCAGCGGCGTGGGGGTTGGTGGCCTTGGAGTCGTCGACGTAGGTGATCCCGTCGGCGACGGCCACCACCTCGGCCCGATGCCGGCCCACCTGGAACGAGGCGATCGCAGCCGCGATCGCCTCGGCCGGCACGTCGACGCAGCGCGCCAGCGCCGCGGCGGCCAGGGCGTCGAGCACCCCGACCGGCCCCGGCACCGGGATGGACTCGACCGGCAGCAGCGCCAGGTCGTCGGCGAAGGCGCGGTCGACCAGCTGGCCGTCGCGCACGCCCAGCTCCCCCGCCGCCGGCTCGCCCAGGCGGAAGCCGACGCGCACCGGCGCCCGGGCGGTGTCCAGCAACGCAGCCGCCCGGCTGTCATCCAGGCCCACCACCGCCACCCGGCCATCGAGCACCCGCGCCTTGGCCGCGGCGTACGCGGCCAGGCTGCCATGCCAGTCGAGGTGGTCTTCGGCGACGTTGAGCACCGCACCGGCCTCCGGCCGTAGCGAAGGCGCCCAATGCAATTGGAAGCTCGACAGCTCCACAGCCAGCAGCTCGGCGGGTTGGGGCAGGACGTCGAGCACCGGCTCGCCGATGTTGCCGCACAGCAGGCTGCGCCGGCCGCCGGCGGTCAACATGGCGTGCAGCATCGACGTGGTGGTCGTCTTGCCGTTGGTTCCGGTCACCGCCAGCCAGCGGCGCGGCGGTCCGTAATGGCCCGCGACGTCGAGCCGCCAGGCCAGCTCCACGTCACCCCAGATCGGCACCCCCGCCGCCGCGGCGGCGACCAGCAGCGGGGTGGTCGGCGAGAACCCGGGACTGGTGACCACCAGCGCGTAACGGGAGATCTGCTCGATCGCCGTCGAGGTGGCCGCGGTCGCCACGCGGGCCTCGGCGAAGCCGCGCAACGTGGCCGGGTCGTCGTCACACATCGTGGGCGCCGCGCCGAATCGGGTCAGCGCCGCCAGCACCGCCCTGCCCGTTACCCCGCCCCCGGCCACCAGCACCGGCGTGCCGGGCGCCAGCGGTTCCAGCGGGGCCTCAAGACCGCTCATCAGGCACCGATCGCGCCCAGCCACTCACCGTAGAAGAGGGCCACGCCCAGCCCGCAGGCGATCGCGGTCAGTAGCCAGAAGCGGATGATGACCGTGGTCTCGGCCCAGCCGGCCAATTCGAAGTGGTGGTGAAAGGGCGCCATCCGGAACACCCGGCGCCCGGTGGTGCGAAACGTCAAGATCTGCAACACGACCGAGGTGACCTCGGCGACGAACAGCGAGCCCAGCACGACGGCGAGGATCTCGGTGCGGCTGGTCACCGAGAGGCCCGCGATGATGCCGCCCAGCGCCAGGGATCCCGTGTCGCCCATGAAGATCTTGGCGGGCGCGGCGTTCCACCACAGAAAGCCGATGCAGGCGCCGGCGGTCGCCGCCGCGACCAGCGCCAGATCCAGCGGATCGCGCACGTTGTAGCAGCCCAGCCCGGGCGCGGTGACGCAGGCGTTGCGGTACTGCCAGAAGGTGATCAGCACGTAGGCGGCGGTGACCATCGCCATGCTCCCGGCGGCCAGCCCGTCCAGGCCGTCGGTGAAGTTGACCGCGTTCGACCAGGCGCTGACGACGACCACGCAGAACAGCACGAACAGCCCGGGCGCCAGGGTGACGGTGGCGATCTCGCGCACGTAGGACAGATCCGCGCTGGCCGGTGTCAGGCCGTTGTTGTTGTGGAACTGCAGCGCCAGCACGCCGAACAGCACCGCGGCGGCGACCTGCCCGACGGTCTTGGCCGTCTTGTTCAAGCCCAGGTTGCGCGACCTGCGGATCTTGATCAGGTCGTCGAGAAATCCGACGCCGCCGAGCACGGTGGCCAGTCCCAGCACCAACAGGCCCGACACGGTCACGCCCTCACCGTCGAAGGCCAGCCCGGCCAGGTGGGTGCCCAGGTAGCCCGCCCAGATGCCGGCCAGAATGGCCACCCCGCCCATCGACGGCGTGCCCCGCTTGGCGTGGTGGGTGGGCGGGCCGTCCTCGCGGGTGTGGTGGCCGAATCCCTGCCGGGTGAACAACCGGATCAGCGCAGGGGTCAGCAGGATCGACACGGTCAGCGCGACGGCGACGGCGATCAGGATCTGCCTCACGGGCGCATCCCGCCGTTGACGCCCGCCGAGTCGTCGGCGGCCAGGGTGTCGGCCAGCGCACCGAGGCCGGCCGAGTTCGACGCCTTGACCAGGACGACGTCGCCGGGTTGCACCTCGGCCCGCAGTAACGCCAGAGCGGCATCGCTGTCGGCGACGTTGACGGCCCCCTTATCGGCTGCGCCCCAGGAACCCTCCATGACCGCTCCGTGGTGCATGGCGCTCATCGACCTCCCACTTCCCACGACAACGAGTCGAGACACATCTAAGCGCACGGCCAGCCGGCCGATGCGATCGTGCTCGACTATGGCGTCCTCACCGAGCTCGGCCATTTCGCCGAGCACCGCCCAACTGCGGCGGGGTCGCGCGCCCGCTTCGCCCCCGCCGTGCGCGATCCAGGCCAGCGCCTGCAGCCCGGCCCGCATCGAATCGGGGTTGGCGTTGTAGGCATCGTCGATCACGGTAACTCCGTCGGCGCGGGTGGTGACCTGCATGCGGTGCCGCGACACCGGACCCGCCCCGGCGAGTGCGGCCGCCACCTGTTCGGGGTCGGCGCCGCATTCCAGCGCGACCGCGGCCGCGCACAAGGCGTTGCCGACCTGATGATCGCCATAGACACCGAGTTGCACCGGCACCTGCCTCACCCCCGACGCGTCGCGCCGGTACAGCGTGAACCGCGGCCTGGCCAACTCGTCGAGCGACACCGGCCCGGCCCACACGTCGCTGGGACCCGCGCTGGTGTGCTCGGCGCGGCTGACCCGGACCACCCGGGCGGCGGTCACCCCCGCCATCGCGGCCACCGCCGGATCGTCGACGTTCAGGGCTACCATGCCGGAAGCCGGAACCGATTGCGGCAGTTCGGATTTCGTCTGGGCAATGGCCTCGCGTGAGCCGAACTCGCCCAGGTGCGCGGTGCCGACGTTGAGGACCACCCCGATCGACGGTGTGGCGATTTCGGCGAGCGCGGCGATGTTGCCGGGATGGCGCGCCGACATCTCGAGAACCAGGTAGTCGGTGTCGGCCGTCGCGCGCAGCACCGTCCACGGATGCCCGAGCTCGTTGTTGAACGACCCCGGCGGGGCCACCACCTCGCCCAGCGGCGCCAGCACGGCGGCCACCAGGTCCTTGGTCGAGGTCTTCCCCGACGATCCGGTGATGCCGACGATGGTCAGCCCGCCGGCCACCAGTTCGGCGGCCACCGCCCGGGCCAGCTTGGCCAGCGCGGCCAGGACTGCGGCCCCCGAGCCGTCCGGGTCGTGCTCGAGCACCCCGGCCCGCGATCCCGAAGCCCCCTCGGGTGCGACGACGATGGCCGGCACCCCGACCGGGCGCGCGGCCAGGACGGCCACCGCACCGGCCGCGACGGCCGAGGCCGCGTGGTCGTGCCCGTCGCTGCGCGCTCCCGGCAGCGCGAGGAACAGCCCGCCCGGCTTGACGGCGCGTGAGTCGAATTCGACCGTCCCGGTGACGTGAAGTTCCGCGGCGTCCTGCGCCGAGATGTCGGCCAGGGTGCCGCCGACGATCTCGGCGATCTGCGCGACCGTCAGGTCGATCATGCGCGATTCTCCAACGCCTGCGCCAACTCCACGCGGTCGTCGAAGGGACGGGTGTGGCCGCCGGCGCGCTGTCCCGTTTCGTGGCCCTTGCCGGCGATCAGCACGACGTCACCGGGACCCGCCCAGGCGACCGCGCGCCTGATCGCCTCGCGCCGATCGGCGATCTCGACAACCTCTGCCGCATAACCACTTTCGGATGCACCGGCCAGGATTTCCCGGCGAATTGCCGCCGGGTCCTCACCGCGCGGGTTGTCGTCGGTAACGACGACCAGATCGGCCAGCTCGGCGGCGGTCGCGCCCATCGGCGCCCGTTTGCCCGGATCGCGTTCGCCGCCGGCGCCGAACACTACCGCCAGCCGGCGGCCCGGACCCGCCAGCGTGGTCAGCACCGCCCGCAAGGCACCCGGCTTGTGGGCGTAGTCGACCAGCGCCAGAAAGTCCTGCCCGGCGTCGATCTCTTCCATGCGCCCCGGCACCCGGGTCTGCCGCAGTCCCGGCGCCGCATCCTCCGGTGACACCCCCACCGCGTCCAGAAGTGCCAGTGCGACAAGGCAATTAGCGACGTTGTAGTGGCCGGGTAGCGGGACCCCGATTTGATGCTGCGCGCCGCCGGGGTCGACGACGGTGAACTGCTGTCCCCCGGCGCCCATCGGGGCAACATCGACGGCGCGCCAGTGCGCGGGCCGCCCCTCGGCGCTGACGGTGATCGCGTCGCCGGCTCGATTCGCCATGGCCCGCCCGGCCTCGTCGTCGATGCACACCACCACGCGGCGGGCCCGCAGCGGCGAGTCCGGGTCGAACAGCTTGGCCTTGGTGTCGAAGTAGTGGGCCATGGTGGGGTGAAAGTCGAGGTGGTCGCGCGACAGGTTGGTGAAACCGCCTACCGCGAAGCCGGTTCCGTCCACCCGGCCCAATGCCAGCGCATGGCTGGAGACCTCCATGACGACGGTGTCCACGCCCTGTTCGGCCATCGCCGCCAGCATCGCCTGCAGCGTGGGGGCTTCCGGAGTGGTCAGCGCGCTGGGGATGTCGGCGCCGTCGATGCGGATGCCGATCGTGCCGATCAGCCCGGCCCTGCGGCCGGCGGCGCGCAGACCGGATTCGACCATATAGGTGGTGGTTGTCTTGCCGGAGGTGCCGGTGATGCCGATGACGGCCACCCGCTCGGACGGGTTCCCGTACACCGTGGCGGCCAGGCCGCCGAGCACGCTGCGCGGGTCGGGATGCACCAGCGTCGGCACCGTCGGGGCGCCGGCCGCGCGCATCTCGGCCACTCCAGCGGGATCGGTGAGCACGGCCACCGCGCCACCTTCGATCGCCTCGGCGGCGTAGCGGGCCCCGTGCGTCGTCAGACCGGCCAGCGCGGCGAACAGGTCACCGGGCCGCACGTCCTGGGCGCGCAGCGTCACGCCGGTGATGGTCACGTCGGGCACGCCGGCACCCTGACCTGGACCGTCCGCCGGCACCGCGCCGACCTGGTCGGCGAGCGCGGGCAGCCGCACACCCGCGGCGGCGCTGGGGCGTAACCCAGTGGGCACCGACACCACCTCAGTCACACCTCCCTCCGACGCCGCGTGATCCTCATGATCGGCCATGACACCCTACCTAGCCGCAACCGGCCACGAGGTGATCCGCGCGCCGACGGGGCCGCCGAGCGCCTCCCGGGGTTCGGGCGAGGACCCGCTGCGCCCGGCTTCGCCGCGCTGGCGATCGCCGCTCCGCCTGTCTGGCGGCGACCCGCTGCACCCGGCTTCGCCGCGCTGGCGATCGCCGCTCCGCCTGTCTGGCGGCGACCCGCTGCACCCGGCTTCGCCGCGCTGGCGATCGCCGCTAGGTGGCCTGCAGCGTCAGCGGCGGGCCGGGGTCCGGCGACAGCGGCACGTTCTCGCGCTGCATGAGCCAGCCGGCGATGTTATGGAACAGCGGGGCCGCCGAGTGGCCGGGTGTGCCGTCGGCGTTGCGCTCCGGGTTGTCCATCATGATGCCGATGACGTACCGGGGGTTGTCGACGGTGGCCATACCGGCGAACGTGATCCAGTAGACGTTGTCGAAGTAGCAGCCGCAGGCCGGGTTGATCTGCTGCGCGGTACCCGTCTTGCCGGCCATCTGGTAGCCCGTCACCGCGCCGGCCGACCCGGTGCCCTGCTGGTAACCCATCGGGTCCTTCTGCACGACGGCACGCAGCATGTTGCGCACCGTCTGCGCCGTCTGCGGCGACACCACCCGCACGCCTTCCGGACGCGGCTCTTCGGTACGCGTGCCGTCGGGTGCGATGGTGGCCTTGATGATCCGCGGCGGTATCCGCAGCCCGTCATTAGCGATCGCCTGATACATGCCGGTCATCTGCAGCAGTGTCATCGAAAGACCTTGGCCGATGGGCAAGTTCGAGAAGGTGCTGCCCGACCACTGGTCGATCGGCGGCACCAGTCCGGCGCTCTCACCGGGCAGCCCCACATTGGTGCGCTGCCCCAGACCGAATTTGCGGACCATGTCGTAGAAGCGTTCCGGGCCGACGCGCTGCGCGAGCATCAACGTGCCGACGTTGGAAGACTTTCCGAAGACCCCGGTGGTGGTGTAGGGCATCACGCCGTGATCCCACGCGTCGTGGATGGACACCCCGCCCATCTGGATGGTGCCAGGGACCTGCAACACCTCGTCGGGATTTGACAGCCCGTACTCGATGACCGAGGACGCGGTGATCACCTTGTTCACCGAGCCGGGCTCGAACGGCGAGGACACCGCCAGGTTGCCCAGCTGTTTGTCGCCCTGACGCCCGATGTCCTGGGAGGGGTCAAAGGTGTTGTCGTTGGCCATGGCCAACACTTCGCCGGTCTTCGCGTCGAGCACGACAGCCGAAACATTGTGCGCGCCAGACACATTCTTGGCCTGCTGAACCTGCTGCTGCACGTAGAACTGGATGTCGTCGTCGAGGGTCAGCTGGACCATCGAGCCGTTGACCGCCCGGTGCCGGTTGCGGTAACTGCCGGGAATGACCACGCCGTCGGAGCCGCGGTCATAGGTGACCGCACCGTCGGTGCCGGACAGCACCGAGTCCATGGCCTCTTCCAGGCCCAGCAGTCCGTGACCGTCCCAGTCGATGCCGCCGACGATGTTGGCCGCCAACGATCCGCCCGGATACTGGCGCAGGTCCTGACGTTCGGAGCCTACCTCGGGGTATTTGTCCGAGATCGCGCTGGCGACAGCGGGATCCACCGCACGCGCCAGATAGACGAAGTTCTCGTCAGTTTGCAGCTTCTTCAACACCGTCGACGAGTCCGGCTTGTTGCCCAGGCGGCTGGAGACCTCCTTGGCGATATCGCGCAATCGCTGCTGCGGATCGGGAGCGGCCGAATTCTTGGCCTTGGCTTCCTCCAGCTGCTTGCGAATCCGTTTCGGCTGAAACGTCAGCGCACGCGACTCGATGGTGAAGGCAAGCTGGTCTTTGCGGCGGTCGATGATGCTGCCGCGCACCGCCTTTTCCACATCGGTGACCTTGAGCTGGCCGGCGGCCTGGGCGCGCAGCGACGGGGCGTTGGTCACCTGCAGGACGAACAGCTGGGCGGCGGCCACCAGCATCAACACCAGAATGACCACATTGCCGGCCCGATGCCGGAAGACGAACGACCCGCCGCGGCTGGTCAATTCCACCAGCTGGCGGGTGCGGCGCTCCCGCGCCGAGTGCCCCGCCGCCACCGCCTCGGACCGCTGCGTGGCCCCTACGCCCTTGGCCTGCTTGGCTTTCCGGAAGCGCTTAGGCTGTTCAACGCCCCGGCCGACTTCGGCTTGCTGCGGTTTCGGGCGACGCGTGGGTTGCCGTCCACCCTTGCCCGCCAAGTCCTTCCGGGGACCACGTGTCGGCCGTGCCGACTGGGACCGGCGTGCCCGCGGGGATTCACCGCGGCTCACCTGGGGGCACCTGGCGCCGCGAAGGCCGCGGGCCCGGGCAGGCCGTTAGGCGGCGCGACGGGATTTGCGGGTTGAGCCGGCGCCGCCGGGCGGCCCACCTGCAAGGGAACCGGGATCTCGGCGGGCAACGGCGCGGGCACCTGGCCGGGAGCGGGAATCGGCAACCCGCCCAGGGGAATCGACACCTCGGCGGGTACCGGAGCAGTCGCGGGCCCGGCCGGCATGGGCAGCCCGGGCGTGGGCGGCGCCGGCAGCACGCCGGGCGCGCGTCCGGTGAGCGGAGCGGCGGGTGCACCGGGCAGCGCACCGGCTGGCGGGGATACGGGCATACCGGGCAATGCACCCGTCGCCGGTCCACCTGGCATGCCGGGCAGCGTACCGGGCACCGACACACCGGGGGCGGCAGGCGCGCCGGGCACCGGAGGCACCGCCGGCGGTAGGTGCTGACCGCCCACCGTCGACGCGCCGTCGGGAGCGCGCAGCAGCGCTTCGGGGCCGGACCGGGCCGGGGCGCCAGGGGCCGGTTCCACCCGAACCGAGACCTCGGGAGGGGCGGCCGGCGGCATGGGGGGTTGCGGCGCCTCGTCGGGAAGCTTGTTGTTCAACGGCGGTGGCGGAACCCCGTCGGCCGGCTTGGGCGTGCCGACCACCACCCAGTTGCCGGACGGGTCCTGGACCAGGTGGGCGGTGTCTCGGCTCGGGATCATGCCCTGCTTGCGGGCCGCCTCGGCCAGCGCAGGGGCGGCCTCGGCCTCGCGCACGTCGCGCTCCAGCGCTTCCTTCTGCTGCTGCAACAACCGGGTCCGCTCCCGGGCGTGACTCAACTTGTAGGAACGTTCGGCGGAGTCGGTGGACAGCCACAGCGTGAGCCCGAGCCCGATGCCCAGCGCACCGATGATCAGGACGACGAACGGGACCTTGCTGGCCAATGTCCGCGGTCGCAGGTCGATCGATGCCAGCCGAGCGGCCAATCTTTCGCTCAGGCGGGGACGGACAACCTTGGGGGCCTTCGCTTTCCGGGCTTTGGCCCGCGCCTTGGCCTGGCTGGTGCTCTTAGGCCGCGCCGGCCGCTCGACCGGCCGGGCGATGGGGCTGGTCTGCGGTCCGGACTTGGGCGCCCGGGCTTCGCGGGCGGGCGCCGACCGGCCGCTCCGGGTGCGCCGCGCCAATCCGGATTCGGCCCCGGGGCGAGCTCTCCGTCGGGCAGAACCATCGCGTCCGCCCCGACGGTCGCTGCTACCGCGCCGTTTCGACGTCTCGCGTTCTGCTCTCATGCGTCGCCTCTCCCGCTAGCGTGCTGTGATTCCATTCGTTGCAGCGCCCGCAATCGCACTGCGGCACTTCGTGGATTGCGTTCGACCTCGGCGGCGTCGGCGCGTCCAGCGCCGTGCGTCAGGGCCCGGAATCGGGGCTCATGGCCGGGAAGTTCCACCGGCAGATCGACCGGGGTGCGGGACGCGACGGCCTCGGCGAAGAGCCGCTTGACGATTCGGTCCTCCAGGGATTGGTAGGCCATCACCACGATGCGCCCGCCGACGCTCAGAGCGTCCAGGGCGGCCGGGAGCGCACGGCGCAGCGTGTCGAGTTCGTCGTTGACCGCGACCCGCAGGGCCTGGAACGTGCGCTTGGCCGGATGCCCGCCGGTGCGCCGGGCCGCGGCCGGAATCGCTTCGTAGAGAAGGGCTACCAGGTCCGAGGTCGACGTGAACGGCTCGCGGGCGCGTCGACGAACGATGTGCGCGGCGATGCGACGCGCGAACCGCTCCTCGCCGTAGCGGTGCAGGATGCTCGCCAGCTTCGCCTGGTCGTAGGTGTTGACGATGTCGGCCGCGGTCAGCGGAGCCGAGGGGTCCATCCGCATGTCCAGCGGCGCGTCCTGGGCGTAGGCGAAGCCGCGCTCGGCGCGATCCAGCTGCATCGACGACACCCCGAGGTCGAATAGCATTCCGTCCACCGATTCGGTTGCCGCATAACCCGATTCGGCCAGCGCGTCCGCGATGCCGTCGTAGCGCGTGTGCACCAAGGTGACCCGGTCGGCGAAGCGCGCCAGCCGCGCCCGGGCGATGTCCAGCGCGCTGGGGTCGCGGTCCAGTCCGATCAGCCGCAGGCCGGGCAGGTCGGTCAGGAACCGTTCCGCATGTCCGCCGGCGCCCAGGGTGGCGTCGACCAGGGTCGCCCCCGACCCGTCGGGGTGCTGACGAGTCAGGGCGGGCGTGAGCAGTTCGACGCAGCGCTCCAGCAGCACGGGGACATGCCCGTAATCGTCGGAACTTGAATTGTCAGCCACCGCAACGCCTCCACGGATCTGCCGGCACCTGATCGGGCGCGGCGCCCCTGCATCGAGGCCTCTGACCGAAGACGCGAACCTGGCGTTGGGGAAGTACGTCAGGGTCGGTTCGGGCAGAGGCCACGTTGCACGGGCATGCGCCTCAGATGATGTCGCCGAGTGCTTCATCGCTGGCCGCGGAGAAGTTCTCTTCGTGGGTCTGCTGATAGTCCTGCCAGGCCTGCGCATCCCAGATTTCGAGGTAATCGACCGCACCGATCACCACACAGTCCTTGGACAGGCTCGCGTAACGACGGTGGTCGGCCGACAGGGTGATCCGGCCCTGCGTGTCGGGATGCTGCTCGTCGGTGCCGGCGGCCAGGTTGCGCAGGAAGGCCCTGGCGTCCGGGTTGCTCCGCGACGCCTTGCTCGCGCGGCGGGCCAGTTGCTCGAATTCCGCCCGCGGGTAGACGGCGAGGCTGTGGTCCTGGCTCTTGGTGACCATCAACCCCCCTGCCAGTGCGTCGCGGAACTTGGCGGGCAACGTCAGCCGCCCCTTGTCGTCGAGTTTGGGCGTGTAGGTGCCGAGAAACACCAGCTCACCTCCCGTTCGAGGTCACCCAAACACTGCAGCCACCATACCCCACAATCCCCCACTTCACCCCATTCTTTGAGTGTCGCCGTGGCGTTTCCGGGATTATGCGTCGTCAGGAGGCCGTAAACGCCTCGGACGGGGTGTGTCGAGGCCGCGCCCGGGCAGGTTCCGGGTCATCGACCACAGCCTGCCAACCAGGAAAAACGCGATTTGTGGGGCGTAGTGGGGAACAGTAGTGGGGGCCAGTGGGGCTCAGAAGTTGCGACGCGCCTCGGTTAGGCCTCGATTGGGCCGCAAAACGGCATCGACGGTTGCGCAGGCGTCAGACCCGCGACGGCAGGGACGCCGACACCCGGTCCCGGACAAACAAATCGGGGCAGCCGGCCGGCTGCCCCGAGTGCGCGGATGCGCTTAGTCGTCGAAGCGGCGGCGGAAGCGGTCCTCCATGCGGCTGGTGAACGAACCCCCGCTCTTGTTGCGACGCTGACGCAGCGATGTGGGGGCCGGGCCGGAATGATCGGACCTGCCGGACAACCGGGGGCCGGTGATCGCGAAGATCACCCCGCCGAACATGACGATGAACCCGAAGACGCTGAGGATCGGGAAGTTTCCGATCATCGTGGCCTTGAACGCCACCCCGGAGACCAGCATCGCCAGACCGATGACGAACAGCGCTACGCCCTGCAGCCGCCGACGGGCGGTCGGTGCGCGAAACCCGCCGCCACGGACACTTGACGCGAATTTGGGGTCCTCGGCATAGAGAGCGCTCTCGATCTGATCGAGCATCCGCTGCTCATGATCGGAGAGTGGCATTTTCCCTCCTTGCCGACAGTTTGGCACGTGACTATCGATAACACGCTGATGCCCGTTGCGGGGGCAACTAATTGCATGATACGAGGTCAATCTGCCCCATACCACTGGTTCGGCGCCGATTCTATCCCGACCGTCTCCCGACACACCGCCAGACCGGAACGGCCGTGCGCTACAACCGGCTTCCCGTACCGGGGCGGCTCGTCGGTCCGGTGCCACCGCTCGTCGGCCCGTCGCACACGGGTCCGATAATGGGCGACAGCGGCCCGGTACGCAGCGACCACATAATGGCGAGGCGCCGCACGAACTGGATCAGAGGAGGGACACCGCGAATTGGCGATATTCCTCATCGATCTGCTTCCCGACGACATGGAGCGCCGCCTCGATGACGCGCTGTCGGTGTACGTCGATGCGATGCGCTACCCGCGGGGCACCGAGAATCAGCGCGCCGCGATGTGGCTGGAACACATCCGGCGACGTGGCTGGCAGGGCGCCGGCGTCGTGGAAACCCAAGAAGCCGACAGCGAAGGCGCACAGCTGCCCTCGGCGGAAGACCTGGCCAGCGCCCGGCTGCTCGGCGTCGCCTACGGTTATCCCGGTGCGCCCGGGCAATGGTGGCAGCAGCAGGTCGTTCTGGGCATGCAGCGCGGCGGCTCGCCGCCCCAGGAGATCTCCCGGCTGATGGACAGCTACTTCGAGTTGACCGAGCTGCACATCCATCCCCACGCCCAGGGTCGCGGCCTCGGCGAGGCGTTGGCCCGGCGGCTGCTCGCCGGCCGCACCGAGCAGAATGTGCTGCTCTCCACGCCGGAAACCAGTGGTGAACCCAATCGCGCCTGGCGGTTGTACCGGCGCCTGGGGTTCACCGACATCATCCGCGGCTATCACTTCGCCGGCGACCCGCGGGCGTTTGCGATCCTGGGCCGCAAGCTGCCCCTGTAGCACCCTGACTCGGCACACATCGGCAGGCTCCGTTAAGGGGCACATCGGATCTGGCACGATGACGTGGTGCGAGCCAGCTCTCCCCCGCCCCGCAGCCGAGGATCCCGAGCGTCTCGAACTAGACGGCGCCGCCTGGTGGCCATCGCGATGTTGCTCATGCTGGTGCCGCTGGCCACCGGATGCCTGCGGGTCCGGGCCTCGCTCACCATCTCCCCCGATGACCTGGTGTCCGGTGAGATCGTCGCCGCCGCCAAACCCAAGACCCCCAAAGACACCGGTCCGCAGCTGGACAGCAATAACCTGCCGTTCAGCCAGAAGGTGGCGGTGTCGAACTACGACAGCGACGGCTACGTCGGCTCGCAGGCGGTCTTCTCCGATCTGACGTTCGCGGAGTTGCCGCAGCTGGCGAACATGAACTCCGATGCCTCCGGGGTCAACCTGACGCTGCGCCGCAACGGCAACCTGGTGATCCTGGAAGGCCGGGCGGACCTGACCGCGCTGACCGATTCGGAGGCCGACGTCGAGCTGACGGTCGCCTTCCCCGGCGTGGTGACCTCCACCAACGGCGACCGGGTCGAACCCGACGTGGTGTCGTGGAAGCTCAAACCGGGCGTGGTGACCACCATGACCGCCCAGGCCCGCTACACCGACCCCAACACCCGGTCCTTCACCGGAGCGGTGGTGTGGCTGGGCATCGCGTCCTTCGCCGCCGCCGGGGTGGTGGGGCTGCTGGCCTGGGTCAGCCGGGACCGGTCACCGCGGCTGACCGCACCGCGCGACCAACCGCCGCCCAGCTGAATTTGCCCAACTCCTCCTCAGGCCGCACCGGCCTGCATCGTCGTCGGGCGGGCTGAATTTGCCCAACTCCTCCTCAGGCCGCACCGGCCTGCATCGTCGTCGGGCGGGCTAGCTGTTGCGGGTCATGACGTTGTAGACGCCGACATGGTCGGGATGTGAGGAGGACGGGTCCTTCGGCGGCAGGATGAGAAATCGCCAAACCCCTCGTCCTGAACCTGAAGGAACCCGTCCATGACCCACGGTAATGCTCCGTTGTCCGTTGAAGGCCGTCGCCGCCTCGTTGCCCGCTGCGTTGACCGTCCCATTGCCCACGTAGCTGCTGAGATGGGGATCTCGCGGGCGTGTGCCTCCAAGTCGGGTCAACCGGTTCCGACGGTTCGGCGAACTCGGCCTATACGACCGCTCGTCGGCGCCGGTAGGGCAGCCCACGGCCACTGCGGCTGAGGTCATCAGTGTGATCGAGGCGATGCGCCGAGGCCGCAAGTGGTCGGCAACGCGGATCGCATTCGAACTCAATGCACGCGGCATCGTGATCGGCCGGCGCACCGTGAGCCGGCAGCTGGTGACCTTGGGGCTCAATCGGCGCAAGTTCCTTGACCCCAGCGGGGATCTGAATCGAGTACCGCAACGTATCATCGCTCGCTGCCCCGGGCACATGGTGCACGTCGACGTCAAGAAGGTCGGCCGCATCCCCGACGGTGGTGGGTGGCGGGTGCACGGCAAGAACAGCGCCCAGGGCAGAGCCTCGCGAGCGGCCCGCGCCGGCTATGTCTATCTGCATTCCGCGGTGGACGGCTACTCCCGATTGACTTACACCGAAGCGCTCACCGATGAAAAGGCAATCACAGCAATCGGATTTATGCACCGTTCCCGGGTCTGGTTCGCTGCGCACGGGATCGACCGCATCCAACGGATTGTCACCGACAACGGCTCCTGCTACCGCGCCCGCGACTTCGCCCACGTCCTGCACGGCGCACGCCACCAGCGCATCACGCCCTACACCCCGCGCCACAACGGCAAGGTAGAGAGATATCACCGCATCCTGGCCGAAGAATTCCTCTACGCCCGCACCTGGACCTCAGAATCCCAACGCAGCGAGGCACTCAAGGTCTGGAACATCCACTTCAACTACCATCGACCACACTCTGCCGCCGACGGCCAGCCACCAGCATCACGACTCACCACCGGCGTCACCAACGTGGTGACCTCCTACAGCTAGCCCTGCCGGCCCGGTGACCAGTAGGCGAGCATCTCCGCGAACGTCTGGAAGGCCGGCCCGGAGTTCCCGTAGGTCGCCTCGAGATGGATGCTCAGCGGGAAGCCGAGCTCGGCGACGCCGTCGATGACGCGCTTGTACAGGTCGACCATCTGCCGGCGTTTCTGTGCCGGTTCGCCGGCGGCCAGCTGCTTGACGAACTCCTGCTCGCGGGCCACCGCCGGATTGCCGGGGTCCTGGATCAGCCAGTTGATCAGTCCGACCCGGCTCTCCATCTTCGGCACGAACCCGAACGACAGCAGGATCTCCGGCCGGTGGTCGGTCTGGCCGGCGAACTCGCTGAGGAACCCGACGATCGCGTCGGAATACAACAGCTGGGTCATGCCGTAGGTGGCGCCTTGGTCGCACTTGAAGTTGAAGCGGCCCTGTTCGCCGTCCCGGGTGGGGATCAGGATGACGCCGCGGTTGGTCACCAGCTCGCGGTAGATCGACAGGGCGTCGGTGGGGGCGACGCCGGAGCCCTCGCCGTCGTTCATGGTGCGCGGCACCCCGACGAAGACGACGCCT